>DATHIT010000001.1:0-2351 GCA_035489915.1 Pseudonocardia sp.
CTGGGCGAGCGGGCCGATCGACACGGCGTAGAGCACCGTGCCGACGCCGACGGTGCCGCCGAGCAGCCAGCCGACGGTCAGTACGGTCAACTCGATCCCGGTGCGCACCCAGCGCACCGACCACCCGGTGCGGGCGTGCAGCCCGGTCATCAGCCCGTCCCGGGGGCCGGGGCCGAGTCGCGCGCCGACGTAACAGGCCGTGGCCACCCCGTTGAGCAGCACCCCGGTGACCATCAGGGCGATCTGCCAGCCGAGCCGGGTGGCCGGCGGGATCACCGCCAGCGCCAGGTCGACCGCAACGGCGATCACCACCACATTGGCCACCGTGCCCACCCCGGGGCGTTGCCGCAGCGGGATCCAGAGCAGCAGCACGACGACCCCGGTGAGCGCGGTGACCGCGCCGAAACTCCAGCCGAGCCGGGGCGCCAGACCCTGGTGCAGCACGTCCCAGGGATCCAGTCCGAGCTGCGCCCGCACCAGGAAGGCCATGCTCACGCCGTAGAGCACCAGGCCGACGAACAACTGGGCGAGGCGGGGGACGGGCCGGCGGGACAGGCTTACCGGCGAGAGATCCAGCTTGCGGGAAGTACGCACAACTCTCAGTTCTAAGCGCTCCCGCGGCCCTGGTCGAGGGCCAATCCAAGGTTCTTGGCCTGCTCCGGACCGGGTTTCAGCACTGCCGACCCGCCCGCCGCCAACCAAGCTCAGCAGCAGGCGCACGGCGGCCGAGGCACGCCGCCGGCGAACTGACGCTGGTCCGCCTCGGCGGCGACGCCGGCCCGACCGGAGCTGGCAGCGCCTCCGGCCTGGCTCACGGCCCGGCTCGGCTCGGCTCGATCCGCCCGCCAACCGGACGCCTCCGATGCCTCCGATGCCTCGGATGCCTCGGATGTCGAGCCGAACACCTGGATCTGGTGGTCACCGATGTCCAGGTCAACCTCGATGCTGTGCGGGTCGAGCACCCGCCACCGGTGGTACGGCGACCCGTCACAGCGCAGCGCGCAGGACGCCGCGTCGGGCAGCTGGGTGACCCGGAACGAGGTCGGCGCGCCCCGGTCGGCGGCGGTGGCGGCGTAGCAGCCGATGTGCAGTACGCCATCCGGCGCCGAGTTCCAGGCCTCCCGGATGCCCAGCCGGGGGAAGTCCACCCCGCACACCGTGGGCTGGTCGAACTTGGCCAGGTTCGGCTCGGTGAACACCCGCGACCAGGCGCCCGGCGCACCGATCTCGGCCATCATCAGCAGCCCGTTGAGCTGGCCTCGGGGGTATGGCTCACCGAGCCCGAAGCCAAAACCGAACTCGTCCGCTCCCGCGCCGAAGAACCCGGGTTCGCACCGGGTGGCCACGTAGTCGGACAGCCGGGCCAGGGTGACCTCGTCGCCGAACTCCCTGGCCAGCACCACGCCGAGCAGCAGGAACCGGGGATCCGGCAGGGAGCGCACCGGGCGCGCCGGGTCACTCCAGCCGATCTTGTCCACCGCGGTGCGGTACAGGATCTCGGCCAGCGCCGGCTCCTGGGGCAGCAGGTAGATGGCCACCGACAGCCCGGCGGTGGGGCCGGCCCGGTGCGTGTAGTCCTCGATCGGGTCGTGGTAGAGCGCCATCCACTCCACCCGCCCGCCCGGGGTGATCCCGAGGAACCGCTGCCGGGCGATCTCCAGCCACTGGTCGTAGACCCAGTGGTCCGCGCCGCCGGTGAGGATGTCGTGCATGCGCAGCCCGAGCCCGGCGGCGCTCAGGCAGTACGGCCAGATCTTGGTGTTCTCGCAGTGCGGGCCCTCCGGGCGCTGCGCCCACTGCCGGGCCAGCAGCGCGTTGATGCCGTCGTGCGTCCAGGAAAACGTCGCCTCGTCCAGTCCGGTCACCTCGAACGGCTCGTTCCACCGGCGATCCCGGGAGACGTAGCCGTGGAAGCCCAGCATCAGGTTGAACCAGCCCTTGAAGAACAGGTTGCCCTCGGCGCCCACCGGATCCGGCGCCAAGCCCCACGGTTCGACGCCGTTGGCCGTCCAGCCCGGCATGTCGTACCGGCCGGCCAGGTGCTCCGGAATCCACACCTTGACCAGCTCCGCCGGATAGTTGGCCCGGTCCGGGTCGTGGCCGATCTGGGTGAGCCAGTCGATCGCCGCCCAGTGTGTGGTGTGCCGGGCCAGCAGCCCGTCCATGATCTCGACGTAGACCTCGCGCCAGGCCGGCGTCACGTCGGCCATCATCGGCACCGCGTAGCTGGACTCGGACAGGTCGAACCGGGCGAAGTTGAGCACCGGCGGGGTGCTCCGGTCGTCCCACCAGGGGGCCGGTCGGCCGGCCGAGCTCCAGTCGTCCGGGGTGGTGGCCTTGCGATGCAGAAA
>DATHIT010000002.1:0-3019 GCA_035489915.1 Pseudonocardia sp.
CTCCAACCCGGAGGCGCGACGATTCGCTCGCGTTCGAGGAACCCAGCCGTGGCCATGACACTGCTCCGTTCCGGCGGGGCGCACCCCCATCCGATTCTCAGGGGAAGCTATGACTGGCCCCCGATTGTTGCAATAGGGGGACGCGGATCGGATACAGAATGGAGTACACCGGTGTCGAATGGCGACGCGGGCGTGAGGAGGATGCGGTGGGACGGCTGATCGCCCGAACGTCTGTGGTCCGGTTGGGCCCCAAGGGCGTGCGCCGCGCTCCCGACCGGCTGGCTGTGGAGGAACCGCTGGAGCTGCGGGTGGACGGAAAGCCACTGGCGGTCACCATGCGCACGCCTGGGCACGACGTCGAGCTGGCGCACGGGTTCCTGCTCACCGAGGGCGTCATCGGCGCGGTACCAGACGTGTCCAGCGCTCGGTACTGCGACTCGGTGGACGACGAGGGCAAGAACACCTACAACGTGCTGGACGTGGCACTCGGGCCGGGCGTGCCACCGCCGGACCCCGGCGTGGAGCGCAACTTCTACACCACGTCGTCCTGCGGCGTGTGCGGCAAGGCATCGCTGGACGCGGTGCGGCTGAAGACCCGGTTCTCCCCGGCCGGCGACCCGGTGCGGATCCCCTTCGAGGTGCTCACCGCACTGCCGGACCGGCTGCGGACCGCGCAGCGGGTGTTCGACAGCACCGGCGGGCTGCACGCCGCCGGGCTGTTCCGGGAGGACGGCACGCTGCTGGTGGTGCGCGAGGACGTGGGCCGGCACAACGCGGTGGACAAGGTACTGGGCTGGGCGCTGCTGCAGGGGCTCATCCCAGCGGCCGGGTGCGTGCTCATGGTGTCCGGCCGGGCGTCCTTCGAGCTGACCCAGAAGGCGGTGATGGCCGGCGTCCCGGTGCTGGCCGCCGTGTCCGCCCCGTCCTCCCTGGCCGTCGACCTGGCCGAGGAGGCCGGCGTCACCCTGGTCGGCTTCCTGCGCGGCGAGTCCGGCAACGTCTACGCCAACCCCGAACGCATCTGCCCAGCTCAGACCCCGTGAGTGGTAAGTGGTCCTATAGGACCACTTACCACTCACGGGTCTTGAGGGTCAGGTGGTGTAGTCGGCGTTGATGCGGATGTAGCGGTCGGTGAGGTCGCAGCCGTAGACGGTGAAGGTGCCGTCGGCGATGCCCAGGTCGACGGTGATGACTACCTCGTCGCCGCGCATCTGCTCGGTGGCCGCCGCGAGCACCTCGTCGGTGGACGGCGCCGGGTAGGTCTCCACCTCGCCGAACCGGATGACCACCTTCTCCGGGTCGATGTCCAGCTCGTCCTCGCACTTGCCCACCGCCATGGCCACCCGGCCCCAGTTCGGGTCGGCGCCGTGCACCGCGGTCTTGACCAGCGGCGAGTTTACGATCGCCTTGCCGACCCGTTTGGCCTGTGCGTCGTCCCGCGCCCCGCGCACCCGGACCTCGATGAGCTTGCTGGCTCCCTCGCCGTCCGCCGCGATCGCCCGGACCAGGGCGAGCGCCACCTGGTAGAGCACCTCCTCGAACTGGCTCTCGTCCACCGGGCCGGCCAGTCCGTTGGCGAACACCGCGGCGGAGTCGCTGGTAGAGGTGTCGGTGTCGATGCTCAGCGCGTTGAAGGTGCGGTCCACCACTCGGCGGAAGATGCGGTCCAGGGTCGGCTGGTCCAGCTCGGCGTCGGTGAAGAAGAAGGTCAGCAGGGTGGCCATGTTCGGCTCGATCATGCCGACGCCCTTGGCGATGCCGGTCACGGTGGCCTCGCCGCAGCGCAGCCTGACGTGCTTGACCACCGTGTCGGTGGTCATGATCGCGGCGGCCGACGCGGCAAGGTCGGCGTCCGGCAGCGGCTGGGGCAGGTCGGCCAGGCCGGCGCGCACCCGGTCCATCGGGTACTGCCGGCCGATCACCCCGGTGGAGGCGATGAGCAGCTCGTCGGCGGGCACCCCGGCCCGGCCGGCCACCAGCTCGCGGACCTCACGGGCGTTCGCCAGGCCCTGTTCGCCGGTCGCCACGTTGGCGTTGCGGGAGATCACCACCACGCCGCGCGCGGTGCCCTTCGCCGCCGCGTCCCGGCTGAGCAGCACGCTCGGGCCGGCAAACCGGGATCGGGTGAACACCGCCGAGACCGCGGCCGGAACGGTGGATATGACGGCGGTGAAGTCGGGCGAGTCGTCCTTGATGCCCAGCGCCGTGGTCCAACCCAGGAAACCCAACGGACCCGCAGATGGCATGCGCCGCGCCCCTCACTCATCCAACGACTGCATAGTCATGCAGTGGTGAGAATAAGGTACCGGACGCGGCGCGGCCGTGCTCAGGTACAGATCAGGCCGAGCGCTCCCGGCGCTCCCGGCGGGCGGGCTGACGCGGCACGATCGTCGGGTTCACGTTCTCCCGCACGGTCTTCCCGGTCACCTGGACCTTGGCCACGTCGTCCCGGCTGGGGATGTCGTACATGACCGGCTGCAGGACCTCTTCCATGATGGCGCGCAGCCCACGGGCTCCGGTGCCGCGCAGGATCGCCATGTCGGCCACCGCGTCCAGGGCATCCGCGGAGAACTCCAGCTCCACGCCGTCCATCTCGAACAGCTTGCGGTACTGCTTGACCAGCGCGTTGCGCGGCTCGCTCAGGATCTTTACCAGAGCCTCTTTGTCCAGGCTGGTCACCGAGGCCACGATGGGCAGCCGGCCGATGAACTCCGGGATCAGGCCGAACTTGATCAGATCCTCGGGCATCACGTCGCCGAAGTTCTCACTGGAGTTCAGGTCCTTCTTGGACCGGATCTCCGAGCCGAACCCGACGCCCCGCTTGCCCGAGCGGTCGCCGATGATCCTCTCCAGCCCGGCGAACGCGCCGGCCACGATGAACAGCACATTCGTCGTGTCGATCTGGATGAACTCCTGGTGCGGGTGCTTGCGCCCGCCCTGCGGCGGTACCGACGCGGTGGTGCCCTCAAGGATCTTCAGCAGCGCCTGCTGCACGCCCTCGCCGGAGACGTCCCGGGTG
>DATHIT010000003.1:0-32653 GCA_035489915.1 Pseudonocardia sp.
GGCGTTGCGGCGGTCGGCCGGAGCGGCGGTCGGCCGGAGCGGTGGTCAGCTGGGGGCGCGGTCGGGCGGGTGCTGGGCGTCCGGCGGGAGGTAGGTGCGCGCGCCGTGACCGGCCAAAACGCTGAGCACCGCCGCGAGGTCCCCGCCGGCTACCGCGTCGTACAGCCGCCGGTGCCGGCGCACCGCGTCCATCGGCGAACTGTGCGCGGCCTCGCGGCGGATGTTGGTCGCCATGTACAGCTGCAGCTTGAGGATTACCGGCTCGTACACCCGGGACAGGTGTTGGTGGTCGGCCAGCGCGACCAGTTCGACATGGAATCGCCGGTGCGCCTCGGCCCTGGCCAGCGGGTCGTCCCGGGCGGTGGCCCGCTCCATCATGGCCAGCGCGGCGACCAGTCCGACCAACCGCTCCGGGTCTGGGGGCTCCGGGCCCTCGGCGCCGCCCAGCACGCTGCCCAGGGCGAACCGCTCGAGCACGTCGCGCAGGCTGAACAGCTCGTCCACGTCCCGGGTGGACAGCTCGGCGACCCGAACGCCCCGACGGGGCAGGTGGTCGACCAGCCCCTGTTCGCCGAGCAGCCGCAACGCCTCCCGCAGCGGCGCCCGACTGGTGTGGAACCGGCGGGTCAGGTGCTCCTCGACCAGCCGCTCGCCAGGGGACAACGCGCCGCTGAGGATCTCGCCGCGCAGCCGCTGCAGCACCAGCTCGGTCAGGCTGCGTGCGCCCAACCCGTCGTCCTCGGACAACCGGGACACCACGGCCACGGTTGCCTCCTCCACCGCCCGGCGCGCACCGGGCTCACCCCCGCCGGCCCGGATACCCCCGGCGCCGTAAGTCGACACGGTAACTTGCCTGGTCGGGGTCGTGAGTGGCGAGTGGCCCTGTCCAGCCGCTCCAGGGAAAGGCAACGTTGATACAGCCCGATAGTTTCAGTTAGACTTTAAGTGTCACTGGAAGTTGCGCCTGCCCACCGGGAGGGCACTGTGTCACAACCGCTCAACGTCGGGATCCTCGTTTCGCCCGGCTACTTCGTCTGCGACATCGTCGGCCCGCAGACCGTCCTCGGCATCCAGCCCGGAGCGAACCTCCATCTGCTGTGGAAGGACCGCGAGCCCGTTCTGGGCTTCCCCACGTTCCCAACCGTGCCCACCACGAGCTTTGCCGACTGCCCCGAAGAGCTCGACGTGCTGGCGGTCGGAGCGATGATGCCCGACGTGCTCGCCGATCCGGAGGTGGTCGAGTTCTTCGGGAACGCCGCTCGCCGGGCTGAGCACGTGATCGCGGTGTGTGGTGGCGTCTTCCTGGCCGGGGCGGCCGGGCTGCTGAAGGGGCGGCGCGCCACCACGAACTTCCACCTCATGGAGCAGCTGCCCGAGGTGGGCGCGATCCCGGTCGACACCAACGGGGTCGTCCGGGACGGCAACATCTGGACGGCCGGACCCGCGACTGCGTCCATCGAAGCCGCCCTGCTGGTGCTGGCGGAGCTGCGTGGGGAGGAGCTCGCCAAACGGGTCGAGCTGGACATGCAGTACGCGCCGAACCCACCGTTCGGCACCGGCAGTCCCGCCCTGGCCGGTCCCGAATTGACCAAGGCCTCGCTCGAGGCGTACGCCGTGATGGCGGAGGACGCCCGCGCCGCACTCGAGCAGTTCCGGAAGGCGAGTGCGCGGGCCGGGCGGTAGGGGCACCGTGCCGCGGCCGGGAGTCCACCATCCGCGGCCGGAGGAATGCCGACCTGCCATGCTCCCGGTGTGACGGATCAGGACCGGGCCTCCGAGCAGGTGGCGGCCCCTTCCTCGGAGGGACCCGGTCCCGCTCCGGCGGCGTTCCTGCTGATGGTCGTGGGGCGCGAACTGCGCGCCCGGGTGGAGGCGCAGCTCAGGCGCGATCGGCTGTCGATGCGGCTCTACTCGGCGCTCGGCCACCTGTCACGCGAACCCGGGTTGTCCTACAGCGAACTCGCCCGTCGAGCGGGAATCACGGTCCCGAGCGTGCAGGCGACGCTGCGCCAGCTGGAAGAGCTTGGCGCGGTCGAACGGCTGACCGAACCCGGGCGCGGACGCAGCGCGCGCCTGCAGGTCACGCCGCACGGTCACGAGCTCATCCGCAAAGCGAACGAGGCGATCCACCAGCTCGACGACTGGGTGGCGGCCCAGCTCGGCGGCGAGCGGCAGCAGCTGCTCGCCCACATGCTGATGCAGCTGTTCATGGCCACCGGGTCCCGCGGCACCTCGTGAGTGGCTTGATCAGACCGCTAGCCGCTCACGAGGTAGCGCGGTCGGCGATGCGGGCGATCGCGCCGGCTACCTCTCCCAGCTCGTCGGCGAAGTCGCGGCGCCGCTTGCCCAGGTTGGGCGCACCGGGCTTGACCAGGTCGAGGTGCTTGGCCAGCTTGAGGGCGGTGCTGAACATCTCGCCGGAGACGGATTCCTCGCTGGCCAGGATGCGCTGCAGCGACCACTGGTGCCCCAGCCGCAGACAGTGCTCGACCAGGCTCTGCTCGTCCACCGCCTCGTCCTCGTCCAACCCGGCCAGTTGCTCGCCGACCACCCGATAGGCGTCCAGGAACGGGCGCAGCACCAGATGCGCAACCAACGGCCGGGCCCGCGACAACCACCGACTGGCCTGCTCCGCGGTGACCTCCAGCCCGTTCGCGCCGTCCTGCCCGGCCAGGATGTCGATCTCAGCGGCCAGCTCCTGGCCGAACTGCTCGCGCTGGGCGAAAAAGAAGTCGAACTTGAGCAGCTCACGCAGCCGCAACGCCTCATCGAACGCGGTCCTGGGGGCGCCTTCGCGCGGCGCGGACTCCGATTCAGCCACCGCCAGCAGGGCCAGCTCGGCGATGGCCCGCACCAACAGAACGTGGATGGCGCTGTTGCGGTAGGTTGCGGCGATCAGGTGCTGCTCGGCGCCGATCCCCCACACCGTCTCGGTGCCGCCACTGTAAGAGGTCAGCACCCCGGAGCGGACCAGCTCGCGCAACGCCCAGCGCAGCGTGGAGCGATCAGTCAGCGTGGCGCCACCGGCTACCGGCCAGCCCCGCCCGCTGATGTAGTCGGCCAACGGGCGGACCGTGTCCAACACCTGATCCAAGGTCAACGCCCGGTCCGCGGCCAACAGCGCGATACACGCCGCGGCCGTCGGGGTCACCGGGGTGGCCGCGTTGATCCGATGACACAGGTCCAGCGCGACCCGCTCCACCTGGTTCTCGGTGACCGCGTCCGCGCGCAGCTCGGCCAGCCGCTGGCGCAGCGGCAGCGGGGTACCGAAGTCCAGGTACACCCGCCCCAGCCGCTCGCGCAGCCCCCGGGCGTAGTTGACCAGCCAGCGGAAGTCCTCGGGTTCCTTGTCCTTGCCCCGCGCCTCCGAGGCCATCCGGCCCACCTCATGCACCGGCAACTGGTCATACATCATCGACACCGGCACCAACAACGGATCCGCCCCGGGCAACTCCTCCACCGCATCAGCCACATAACGCAACAGCCCGTAACGCGGCGGACGCAACTTGCCGGTACGGGTCCGGCCACCCTCGATCGACCAGCACAGGTTCGACCTGTTGGCCACCAACTGACCGATGAACGAACGCAACGCCAACCGGTAGACCGGAATGTCGGAGGTCGAGCGGCGCACGTGCACGATGCCGGTACGCCGAGCCACCGTGCCCAGCGGGAAAAAGTTCAGGTTCGCCCCGGCCATCCCGTACAACGGCGAAAGATCACCGTTCTGCAACACCGGCGGCAGCACAAACTCATCCAGATACGACCGGTGCGAGATCAGGAAGATCAGCGAGTGCTTGCGGTCCAACCGGCGCAGCTCGGCCAACCCATCATCGTCCACCAGCACGTCGTAGCCCCGGCTCAGCCAACCGCCGAAGCGCTGCCACGCCTCGCTGACCTTCGGCTGGTGGGTGGCGGACATCTCGCGCAGGTAGCCGGCCGCCTCGGCCAGGGCGTCCTCCGGGGAGACGCCGAGACTTCCGGCCAGGCCAGCCACCGCGCCCTGGAACGTCTCGGAGCTCAGCAGCTGGGTTACCTCGCGGGTGTCGCCTGGCAGCGGCGACCCGGATGGTGGCAGCAGCGACGCCTTGCGCAGCACCGCCTTGGCCGGGGTGCGGCCGAGCATCGCGACGGCACCGTCTCGGACAGCGGCTGGATCGACGGCCCGCATCACCTGCACCTACCCCCGGTCAATTGTGTCGTGGGTCACCCTAGTTCTCGGGCTGAGCTCCCGTCGAGGACGGCACCGGCCAGTGGTCGAGTGTGTCGAGGTAGAGCTCGCGCACCGAGCGGGACTGCTCGGCGATGTCCGCCGAGGTCCAGCCGTCCGTACTGATCGGCGGGTGCACCACAACTTCAACGGTGCCCGCCCGTGCGGTCCGCGCATTGCGCCACATGATCTCCCCAGCGTTGCGCACCACGATCGGCACGATCGGCACCCCGGCCTGGCTGGCCAGGTGGAACCCGCCCTTCTTGAACTCACCCACCCGGGGAGTCAGCGAGCGGGTGCCCTCCGGGGCGATGACCACCGAGGTGCCGGCGCGCAGGGTCTCCACCGCCGGCTTGAGTGCCTCCACCGCCCGCGCCCGGTTGGACCGGTCCAGGAAGGCCACCCCGGCCAGATCGAACAGCTGCCCCACCACCGGCATGCGCTTGACCTCCTGCTTGGCCACCGCGGTGAACCCGCTGCGGATCACCCTGGTGGCCACCAGAAAGTCGATCAGGGTGCTCTGGTGGTTGATGAAAAACACCGCCGGGCGGTGCGACCAGGCGTGCTCTTCGCCGATCACTTCCACGTCGATGTCGGCGAGCGGGCCGGCCAGCGCGCTGAACATCGAGGTAGCCAGGTCGACGCCCTGCCGGCGGTCGCCGTTGAGCGCGCCCAGCGCGATGCCCGCTCCGGCGGAGGCGAACAGCGTGCCGAACAGCGCCGCCGTGCGCAGCGCCGGCACGGGGTCGAACCGGCCGCTCTTGGTGGAGGCGAACCGCAGCACCGGCCAGCCCCGCTGCGCAGCTTCCACGGCCAGCTCGGGCTGAGGGTTGACCGGGTGCGGGTGCCCCACCCCGTCCAGCAGCGGGACGTCTTCGTCGCCGTTGGCGTAGGCGTGGCTGGCCGCCAGCTCGACGCCGTGCTCGGCCGCGAACGCGCGCACCGCGGCGATCTTGCCGGGGCCCCACAGGCTGCGCCCGTCCACCTTGCCGGTGAGCAGCCCACCCTCGGTGGCCAGGCGGGTGCACAGCACGTGCTCGACACCCAGTTCCCTGGCCAGCGGGGCGACCTGCAGCTGGGTCGCCGACGTCGCTATCGCCACCGTGTGTCCCTGCCGCTGGTGCGCCTTGACCAGCCGCCACGCCGGGTGGAACAGGGTGCCGGCGATGCCCTGGGTGAACAGCCGCTCACCCAGCTCCAGCACGTCCTCTTCGGTACGACCGGTCAAGCTGCGCAGGCCCTCCTCGACCAGCGCGACGAACCGTTCCTCGGTGAGCGTGGGCCCCCTCGAAGCACGGACCAGACGGACCATCTCGCCGGGTCCGATGTCGAAGTTGCGGAACCTGTGGGAGTAGAGCGCGGCGGCCGAGTATCCGTCGATCAGCGTGCCGTCGAAGTCGAAGACCGCCGCGATGTGAGGCCCGGACGGGCCCGACCGGATCTGCTCCAGGAGCGCCTCGGTGGACGTCATCGCTCTCCCTTCGACGATCGCGGTGCCGGGTATCCGTCGGCGGTAACCCTACGGTCCAAATATTGAATCGGCGACCATCACAAAATAGGCTCTGCCCACTTCTCGTGGTGATCCCGATTGGGGGTGTGTTCGGATGGGGCGCAGGCAACCCCGGGTCGCCGTGCTCGGCGCGGGCTCATGGGGGACCGCGGTGGCCTCCATCGTGGCGGCCAGTGCTCCGACGATGATGTGGGCCCGGTCTCCTGAGGTGGCCGAGGACATCGACAGCAACGGGCGCAACTCCCGCTATCTGGGCGACGTGCAGCTCACCGAGGGTCTGCGGGCCACCTCCCACATGGAGAACGCGGTGCACGACGCCGACGTGCTGATCATGGGGGTGCCCTCGCACGGGTTCCGCGAAGCGCTGGAGCAGGCGGCGCCCTACGTGCGGCCGTGGATCCCGGTGGTCAGCCTGGTCAAGGGGCTCGAGCAGGGCACCGACCACCGGATGACCCAGATCGTCGCCGAGGTACTGCCCGGCCACCCGGCCGGCGTGCTGTCCGGCCCGAACATCGCCTCGGAGATCGTCGCCGGCTACGCCGCCGCGGCCACCATCGCAATGCCCGACCAGAACTCCGCCACCCAACTCGCCGCGCTGTTCCGCACCGAGCGCTACCGCATCTACTCCACCACCGACGTGCTCGGCGTCGAGGTAGCCGGCGCGCTGAAGAACGTCTTCGCCATCGCCGCCGGAATGGGCGACGGCATCGGCGCCGGCTACAACACCAAAGCCATGGTGATCACCCGGGCGGTCCGGGAAATGACCAGGTTCGGCGAGGCACTCGGCGGTGACCACCAGACCTTCACCGGCCTGGCCGGCACCGGCGACCTGATCGTCACCTGCACCAGCCCGGCCAGCCGCAACCGCCGGGTCGGCGAAGAGATAGGCAAGGGCAGGACCATCGATGAGGTGATGGCCGGGATGCACCAGGTGGCCGAGGGGGTCAAGGCGGTCAGCGCGGTGATGGACGTGGCCGACCGCCTCGGCATCGACATGCCGATCGCCGCCGAAGTGGACGGCGTGGTCAACAAGGGCCGCACCGCCGAGGACGCCTACCGGGGGCTGCTGAAGGGCACCCCGGGGCACGAGGTGCACGGGGAGGGCTGGTGAACCGGCGCGGCCTGCTGCTCGCCGCCGGGGCGGCCGGGGTGGCCGCCGGTACCGCCGGGGTGCTGGCCGCCCGGGCGCGCCGGCGGGCCCACGAACCGATCGACGGCGCGATCGTCTCCGCCGAACGGATCAGCGAGGACACCGCGGGGCACCGGGGTGGCTCCGGCACACCGATCCTGCTGCTGCACGGGATCAGCGTCACCTGGCGGACCTGGAAGCCGATCCTGCCGCTGCTGGAGCCGCACCACGACGTGATCGCGCCAACCCTGCTCGGGCACAGTGGCGCCGCTCCGTTGGCCGACGGGGTGGCGCCCTCGCTGAACGCGCTGGTCGACGGCGTGCTCGCCGAGCTGGACACGCTCGGCCTTGACCGGGTGCACGTAGTGGGCAACTCGCTGGGCGGCTGGATCGCCCTGGAGCTGGCTCGCCGGGGCCGGGCCCGCTCGGTGGTGGCGCTCTCCCCTGCCGGCGCCTGGCGGTCGAACCTGCGGATGGCGGTACTGGGCGGCGGGATGCGGGTCGGCATGGACCTGATGGACAGCCTGGGCGACCAGCTGGAGCGGCTGGCCCGCTCGCCGCACGGGCGCCGGCTGCTGCTGTCCAACCTGGTGGCGCACCCGGAGCGGTACGACCCGGACGAGCTGGTCGCGGACATCCGGGCGATCCGGCACGCCCCGGTGGTCCGGCCGCTGCTGCGGGTCATCGCGGACAGCCCGCTACAACCTTTGCCCGACCCGGGGTGCCCGGTTCGGGTGGTGTGGGGCCGAAAAGACCGGGTGATCCCGTTCCAGCACTACGGTGAACCTCTGCTGGAGCGGCTGCCCACCGCGGAGCTGATCATGCTGGGCGACGTGGGGCACGTGCCGATGTCCGATGATCCGGATACCGTGGCGCGGCTGATCCTGGAGGTCACCGACGCGGTGGACCGGGGCAGCGTCCCGGCGACCGGTAGCTAGAGGCGAGGTGGGCTCGGTGACCGAACTGGACGGGCGAGGCTGGGGTGGCCCGGCGCGAATGAGCCCGGCCGAGGCACTGATGTGGCGCGCCGAGGGCGACCTGCGCACCCGGTCCAGTGGCGCGCTGGTGGAACTGCTGGACACCGCCCCGGACTGGGACCGGTTCCTGGCCGCCCATGAGCGGGCTACCCGGGCCATTCCCAGGCTGCGCGAGCGGGTGGTCGAGCCGCTACTGCCGGTGGTCGAGCCGACCTGGACCGAGGACACCCACTTCGACCTCAACTACCACGTACAGCGGATCCGACTGCCCGAACCGGGCACCCTGCGCCAGCTGCTCGACCTGGCCGGCCAGGTCACCTCGCGGCCGCTGGACCCGAACCGCCCGCAGTGGGAGGCGATCCTGGTCGAGGGCCTGGAGGACGGCCGCGCCGGCTACCTACTCAAGATCCACCACGCGATGTCCGACGGACTGGGCATGGTGCAGCTGCTCGGCATGGCGCACAGCGAGAGGGCCGCCCCCGGCGGTGCCCACCTCCCCGCCATGGCAGCCGCGCCGGGCGGTTCACCAACCAGGTTGACCGGGGTGACCCCGCTCAGCCTGGTCGCCGACCGGCTGCTCGAGGGGATTTCCGATGGGCCGGCCCGGCTGGTCGGCGCGGCCGGCCAGGCGCTCGGGCTGCTCGGCCGCGCACTGCGGGACCCGGCGGGCACCGTGGAGCGGGCAGTGGACTACAGCCTCTCGCTGCGCCGGATGCTCACCCCGCCGGCGGCCCAACGGTCCCCGCTGCTGCGCGGCGGCGGGTTCGGCTATCGGCTCACCGTGCACGACGTGCTGCTGGACGAGCTGAAGAAGGCCGGCAAGGCGGCCGGTGGGTCGGTGAACGACGCGTTCCTGGCCGGCGTGCTCGGCGCTTTCCGCCGCTATCACGAACACTTCGGCCAGCAGGTGGACCACATGCCGATGGCCATCCCGATCAGCCTGCGCGACTCCAGCGATCCGATGGGCGGCAACCGGTTCGCCGGCGCCCGGTTCGTCGCTCCGCTCGGCGAGCCCGACCCGGCGGCCCGGATCCAGCTGGTTCGCGAGTTCATCCTGAACGTGCGCGCCGAGCCGGCGATCGCCTTCCTGGACCTGCTGACACCGGTGTTGAGCAAGCTGCCCAGCCCGGTGCTCACCGAGCTCACCGCCGAGCTGACCAAGGTGTCCGACGTGCAGGCGTCCAACATCCCCGGCCTCGGGCACCCGGTCTACCTGGCCGGCGCAAAGGTGCTGCGGATGTACCCCATCGGCCCCCGGCCCGGGGTCACCGCAATGGTCACCATGGTCTCCTACGACGGGACCTGCTGCATCGGCGTGAACTTCGACCCCGAGGCGATCACCGACCTGGAGCTGTTCGAGTCCTGCCTGCGCGACGGCTTCGACGAGGTCCTGGCCCTGGGCCGGTGAAGCGACCCGAAACTGCGTTGCTATCAGCTACGCAGCCTTTCTAGCATCCACCTCGGAAGCAGTCCGCTGCGCTGAGGAGATCACCGTGCCGATGCTCGATGTCTACGTTCCCGAGGACGCCCTCCGCCCCGAAGCCGAGAAGGCGCTGATCAATCGGCTCACCGAGATCTTGATCAGGGCCGAGGGCGCCGATCCGACCAACCCGAACGTGCGCGCGGTGTCCTGGGTTTTCCTGCATCGCCCGGAGGCGGTGTTCGTCGGCGGAGAGCCCGCCGACGCCCCCCGGTACAAGGTTGTGGCCACCGTCCCCGAGGGGCAGCTCGACGAACCCGCTCGGGCCACGGTGGTGGCCGAGGCGACCGAGGCTGTGCTCGACGCGGAGCAGGGCCAGTGGCCCCGCGACAAGGCGCGCGTCTGGGTGTTTCCGCTGGAGATCCCCGACGGGCAGTGGGGTGGCCGGGGACGGATCGTCCACCTCGCCGACATCCTCACCCGAATCACCGACTCCCCCGAAGACGCGCACGCTCTCGCCGCCAAACGAATCGCCGCCAGCCGATCTGAGCGCGTGTAGCCAAGAACCCGTGAGTGGTATTGGTCGCTATAGCGACCAATACCACTCACAGGGTCAGGTCGGCGATCGCGGCGTAGTGGTCGTCGGGGCGGGTGAAGAGGTGTTGGGCGGACCATGCGCGGCGGTAGTAGAGGTGCGCGTCGTGCTCCCAGGTGAAGCCGGTACCGCCGTGCACCTGGACGGTCTCCACGGCGATCGAGCGGAACGCCTCGCCGCAGTAGGCCGCCGCCACCCTGGCCGCTTCCCGGGCGTCGCCGGTGCCCTCGGCGAGCGCGGCCGCCGCGTAGCGGGCGCAGGCCCGGGAGAACTCCACGCCGTGCAGCATGTCCACGCACTTGTGCGCCACCGCCTGGAACGACCCGATCGGCCGGCCGAACTGCTCGCGGGTCTTGGCGTACGCCACGCTCATGTCCAGGCAGGCGGCCGCACCGCCGGCCTGCTCGGCGGCCAGCCCGACCAGTGCCCGGTCCAGCACGTCACCGAGCACCTCGGGGGCCGCGCCGAGGGCGCCCACCAGCCACGCCGGCGAGCCGTCCAGCGACACCCGGGCCACCGAGCGGGCCAGGTCCAGCGAGTCCAGCCGGGTACTGGTCAGCCCTGGGGCATCCCCGTCCACCACGAACAGGCTCACCCTCGGGTCGTCCGGATCGGCGGAACGAGCGGCCACCAGCAGCACATCGGCGTCCGCGCCGTCCAGCACGATGTCCTTGGTACCGGTGATCCGCCAGCGGTCCCCGTCCCGTTCCGCCTTGGTGTTGATGTCCGCCGTGCTCCAGCGCCCGTCCGTCTCCGCCACCGCGAGCGCGGCGACCGTCTCCCCGGCCGCGATCGAGGGCAGCAGCTCGGCGCACGCCGACTCGTCCTCGGAGCGCAGCAGGGCGGGGATCACCATGCCCACGGTGGACAGGTACGGGCCGGGGTAGAGCGCGCGGCCCAGCTCCTCGAACACCACGCCGGTCTCCACCGCGGTCTGCCCGAGGCCGTCGTACTTCTCCGGCACCGCGAGCGCGACCAGCCCGAGCTCGGCCAGCTGCCGCCACAGATCCCGATCGAAGGAAGCGCCGCCCTCGGCGTCCCGGTGTCCGGACAGCGGGGACTTGTCCCGCAGCAGTCGGCGGACGGTGTCCCGCAGCTGCTTCTGCTCGTCGCTGTCCACCAACGCACCCTGTGCCACCATCGGCCGTCTCCTCAATGTGCCCTGGGCAGGCCGAGCACCCGCTGGGCGATCATGTTCTTGAGCACCTCGTCGGTCCCGCCGCCGAGCCGGTAACCCGGCGCGCCGAGGATCACCGAGGTCCACGCGTAGGTGCCCCACTCCCCGGTGTCGGCCACCGCGCGCGGACCCAGCACCCCGGCCACGAACTCGCCCAGCCGGGCCATGTTGTCGGACAGCGCGATCTTGTTCAGCGCTGCCTCCGGCCCCGGGGCGTCGCCGGCGCGGGCCCGGGCGCCCATCACCGCCTGGGTGTAGCGGGCCGCCCGCAGCCGCACCAGCAGCTCGCCGAATGCCCGCCGGACCACCGGGTCGTCCGCCGCCCCCGCGCGGCGGACCAGCTCGGCCAGCCGCTCGGTGGACAGGATCCCCGCGCCGCCGAACGCGCTGTGCCCCATCGCGTTGCGCTCGTTGGCCAGCGTGGTCAGCGCGACCGGCCAGCCCTCGCCCACCTCGCCCAGCCGGGCGGTGTCGGCCACCTCGACATCGTCCAGGAACACCTCATTGAACGACGCCCCGCCGGTCATCTGCCGCAGCGGCCGCACCCGCACGCCAGGCGCGCGCATGTCCGCCAGGAACGCGGTCAGGTTGTGGTGACGCGGCCCGTCGGCGGTCCGGCAGATGATCTCGCCGATATCCGCCAGGTGCGCGCCGGAGGTCCACACCTTCTGGCCGGTGATCCGCCAGCTCCGGCCGTCCTCGGCGGGCACCGCGCGGGTGCGCAGCGAGGCCAGGTCCGACCCGGCCCCCGGTTCGGAGAACAGTTGGCAGCAGATCAGCTCGCCGGCGTACATCTTCGGCAGGTAGTGCTTCTTCTGCTCCGCCGACCCGTGTTTGAGGATGGTCGGCGCGATCATGCCGAGGCTGATGGTGAGCGCGCCGTCCCCCGGTACCTCGAAGCCCCGCGCCACCCGCTCGAACACCCGCTGGTACGCACCGGGCAATCCACGCCCGCCGTACTCGGTCGGCCCGGTGATCCAGCCCAGCCCGGCCGCCGACAACCCGGCCCGCCAGGCCCGGATGGCCGGCAGCGCGTCGGCCTCCCGCTCGGGCTCCGGCTCCTGGAACACCCGCACCTCGTCGCTGCCCTCGCCCCAGACGAACCGCCGCTCGGCCCGGCGCGCCTCTTGGTAGTGCGCGGCCAGGTAGGCCTCCACCTCGGCGCCGAAGTCGTCGAGGGAGATCGGCGGAGGCCCGGTCATCGTGCTCGCCGCCCGGCGGGAGAACCCGCGTCGTTCCGGCTGGGCAGGGCAACCACAGCGGTGCCCGGCATGACCGTCTCGCCGCGCTGGTTGACCGCCTCGGTGCGGATGTCCACCACGTGCTCGCCGTCGTCGTCGACCCGTTTGCCGGTGATCTCCCCGCGCAGCTCGATGACGTCGGAGAGGTACACGAACCGCCGGTACTCCGCGCGGCACTCCTTGATCCAGCCGTGGTCCCCGGCCCAGTGGGTGAGGTGGTGGATCTGCCAGCACTGCCGCTGGAAACCCACGTCGTACTGGAACGGCACGCTCATCGCCCGGGCGGCCTGCAGGTTGTAGTGCACCGAGTAGATCGGCTCGCGGGCGCTGGTGATCGGGTCGCGGAAGGCCCACGCGGGGTGCGCCTGGTAGTCGTGCAGCGCGGCGGCGTGCGCCTTGAGGCGGGGGATCGGGGTGCCACCGCCGGCCACGAAGGCGATCTCGTCGGTGAGTCCGATCGGACCTTTGGTGAGGGTGTCCACCGAGTCGCCCTCGGTGACGTCCTCCCAGTGGCGCGGCTGCTTGCCACGCGGGCGCTCGGCCAGCACCCGCGCCTCGATGTCGGCCACTTCGTCGAGCTCCCACGGGTGTGGCAGCTGAGGTCCGCTCGGCTTTGCCGCGTCCGTGCTGGCCCCGTCCGTGCCACTCGCTCCGCCTGCGCCGCTCGCTCCGCGCTTGGCCAGGGCGGACCCGCGCTCAAAGTTGATCACGTTCCAGTCGATGGTGGCGATCCGCTCGCCGTGCTGGTTGCGGTAGCTGTTGACGAACCGGTCGGTGACCGAGCGGCCGGCGAACGTGCTCGGCGACGGCCCGTCGAATCCGTCGTACACGCATTCCGCGTGCACCCAGTCGTTCCAGTAGACCGGCCGCTCGAACTTCAGGTGCGACATCGAGTGGAACGAGCCCAGCCCGGGCCAACCGAACTGGATGCCGGAGAAGCAGCCGATGATGAAGCTGGGCGGGGCCACCGGGGCGCCGTAGGGAGAGCCGGTGGCGTAGTCCGGCTCCGTCCAGAGTGGATTGATGTCGCCGATCCCGCCGGCGAACTTGGTCACCGCGATCCGCGACGCCACCTCGTTGTTGACCGAGTGATCGATCCGCAACCGAGCCCCGACCTTGGCTTTCATCGCCTCGATCATCGAGGCGTCGATCACCGCCTGGGGCATCACCGCAGCCTGCTCATCCACCGACATGACTCCGATGGTAGGCGGGAAATAGTCTAGTTGTCGAGTATTTGACACTAGACTAAACTCACTCTCGTGGCCGAGCATAATGATCACCCAGTGTGGGGTAGCACGGTCGGACGCCGGGGCGGGGCGATCCCGTTCCTCTGCTACTCGCCCAGGCGCCGGCACGTGGTCGAGCTGCTGGATGACGCCGCTCGCTGGTCCGAGCGCACCCACCTGGTCCAGGGCGACCGTCGACTGACCTTCGCCGAGGTGTTCGCCGCGGCCGACCGGGTGGCCGCTCGGCTCGAGGCCGCCGGCCTGCGCCGGGGCGACCGTTTGCTGCTGCTCGCCCCGAACTCCCCGGAGTGGGTGATCACCATGTGGGCCGGCCTGAAGGTGGGCGCGATCGTGGCGCTGGGCAACGGCTGGTGGAGTGGCCCGCTGGTGGCCCACGCGGTTGAGGTGATCACGCCGAGGGTGGTGCTCGCGGACGACCGAAGGGCCGCATTGGTACCGACCGGCGGTGACCGGAGCGTGATCAGCGTGGACGAGGTGCGCAAGTGTGTGGAGGCGGAGGCCCCTGGCACGGGCACCTCGCCGCCGGACATGTCGCCCTCCCGCGTCCCGTTGCCGCCGGGTCAGGAGGACGACCCGGCGGTGATCATCTTCACCGCGGGGACCACCGGCGCGCCCAAGCCGGTGGTGCTGGCACACCGGTCGGTGATCGCCAACCTGCACAACCTGCTGGTGATGTCCCGGCGGCTGCCGCACCAGGTGGATGAGTCACGGGCGCCGGCGGTGAGCCTGCAGAGCGGGCCACTGTTCCACATCGGCGGCCTCCAGGCGCTGATGCTCGCCCTGCTCGGCGGCAACACACTGGTGTTCCTGGAGGGGCGGTTCGACCCCGGGCAGGTGCTCGACGTGATCGAGCGGGAGCGGGTCACCTGGTGGGGCGCGGTGCCCACGATGGCCTCCCGGGTACTCGAGCACCCGTCGCTGCCCGGGCGGGACCTCAGCTCGGTGCGCTCGGTGTCCATGGGCGGCGCGCCGGTGCAGCCCGCGCTGGTGGAGCGGCTGCGCGCGGCCTTCCCGAACGCCAAGCGGGGCATGTCCACCATTTACGGCATGACCGAGACCGGGGGCACGGTGGCCGCCGCATCCGGGGTGACCATGGCCGAGCACCCCACCACGGCCGGCGCCCCGCTGCCCGTGGTGGACCTGCGCATCGACTCCCCCGACGCGGAGGGGGACGGCGAGATCGTGGTCCGCACGCCCGGCCAGATGCTCGGCTACTGGGGCAGCTCACCGGCCGAGACCGAGGACGCCGACCTGATCGACGCGGAGGGCTGGGTGCACACCGGCGACCAGGGCCGGATCGTGGACGGGCTGCTCTATGTCACCGGCCGGATCAAGGACCTGATCATCCGGGGCGGGGAGAACATCGCCCCGGCGCACGTGGAGGCGGTGCTGCTGGGCCACCCCGCGGTGCGCAACGTCGCGGTGCTCGGCCTGCCGGACGCCGACCTCGGCGAGCGGGTGGCCGCCGCCGTCCAGCTGGAGCCCGGCGCCGCGGTCACCGAGGCCGAGCTCGCCGAGTTCGCCGCCGCCCAGCTGGCCAGCTACGAGATACCGGCGAGCTGGTGGCTACGCACCGAGGAGCTGCCCATGCACGACTCCGGCAAAACCGACAAACGCACCCTCCACACCACCTGGCCCGTCCCCGCCGACCACTGACCGCGGCGCACCCCAAACCGACGCCGCTCCACCCCGCCGGCCACTCCACCCCGCCAGCCCCTCCACCCCGCCGGCCACTCCACCCCGCCGGCCACTCCACTTCGCATACCGGGGGTGCACTTCGCACAGTGCACGCACTGTGCGAAGTGTGCGCTGGGTATGCGAAGTGGGAGGGGCGGCACCACGGGCGGCGGTGAGCGGTCGCGGCGGCGGTCAGGGTCGCAGCGGCGGTCAGCGGCCAGCGGTGGCGGTTAGGGGGTGCGGCGGCGGACGTGGTTGACGGCGTGGGCGGTGGCTGGCTCGCGCATGAGGGATACCTGGGCGCGGCTCTCCAGCTCCAGGGCGGACAGCAGCGACGGGGCGTCGACGTTGGCCCGCAGCGAGCGCTTGGTCAGTTGGACGGCCAGCGGGGCGTGCTCGGCGATCGCGGCGGCCAGCTCGACGGCCTCGGCGGCCAGCGAGGAGTCCGGCACCACCCGGTTGGCCAGCCCGATCCGGGCCGCCTCCTCGGCGTGCACCGGGCGCCCGGTGTACAGCAGCTCGGCCGCCAGCCCGGTACCCACCAGGCGGGGCAGCAGCCAGGACGTGCCCAGGTCGGCACCGGAGAGGCCGATCCGCACGAACACCGCCTGGAACCGCGCGGACTCGCCGGCCAGCCGGATGTCGGCGGCCAGCGCCAGGCTGAACCCGCCGCCCGCCGCCGGGCCGTGCACCGCCGCCACCACCGGCTTGGGCAGCGCGTACACCGCATGCAGCGCCCGCACCGCCAGGTCCTGCAGCGCGTACAACTCCGCCGTGCCGGTGCGCTCGAAGTCTCCCGCGGCGTCCAGGTCGTAGCCGGCGCAGAACCCGGCACCGGCGCCGGCCAGCACGACCGCGCGCACGCCGTCGTCGGCGGCGAACTCCGCGAACACCGACGCGAGCTCGCGGAACATCACCTCGGTCATCGCGTTCAGCCGCCCCGGCCGGTGCAACGTCACCCGCGCCACAGCGGCCGACGGCTGATCAACCCGCAGCGTTTCCCAGGACGACATGCTCAGCGACGGTACGGCGGCGGCGAAGCACACCGCCGCGTCGATGAACCCCGCCGCGTCGGAGAACACCGCCGGGGCGGACCCGCCACGTGAGCGCCCCGGCGGTCTGGGGAGCGGCTCAGCGTTTTTCCGGGGTCCACGTGCCGGGCAGCTTCATCACGCCGTTCATGAAGTTGGACAGCATGATGTCCCGCTCGCCGACCCGTAGGTCCTTCATCCGGGTGTAGACCTCCCACATCTCGGCCTTGAGCATCTGCTTGCCGAGGTGGCTGCCCAGGCAGTAGTGCGCGCCGCCGCCGCCGAAGGCCTGGTGCGGGTTCTCCTTCGCGGTGCGCGTGACGTCGAAGCTGTCCGCGTCCCGGAACACCTCGGCGTCGCGGTTCCCGGACAGGTACCACAGCACCACCTTGTCGCCGGCCCTGATGGTCTCGCCGCCCAGTTCGTAGTCGGCGACCGCGGTGCGCCGGAAGTGCATCAGCGGCGGGTCGAAGCGCAGCACCTCGTTGATCGCGTCGTCGGCGCGGGCGTCGAAGTCGGCCATCACGTAGGCCAGCTGGTCGGGGTGCTGCTGAAACAGCGCCAACAGGTGTGCGAAGGAGTGCCGGGTGGTGTCGTTCGCCGCGCCGGCCAGCAGCGCGAAGAAGACGCCGACCTCCTCCACGGTCATCTTCTGGCCCTCGTATTGCGCCTGGGAGACCCAGCTCATCAGGTCGTCGGTCGGGTTCTTCTGCCGCTGTTTGGCCAGATCCAGCGCGAGCACGCCGAGTTTCTGGGACGCGTCGGCGAAGACCTGCAGCGGTGAGCCGATGTGCGCGTACTCCGGATCGCTCCAGGCCCCCATCTGCTCGGCGGCGTCCATCACGTACTGGATCTGGTCGCGATCGGTGATGCCGAAGAAGGTGGCGAAGACCCGGCCGGGCACCTCCTTGGCGATCAGCTCGCACAGGTCGCCCTCGCCCAGCGGGGCCGCGTGGTCGAGGACCTCCCGCACGGTCCGGCGGGTGTCCTCCTCCACCTTGCGCACGTGCTTGGGGGTGAACGCCACGCTGATGATGTTGCGGAACGAGGTGTGCCGGGGCGGGTCGGACACGATGAACGACAGCATCGACTCCAGCTGCGGGAAGTCGTCGATGAAGACCCCGTCGGCGGAGCTGAACACCTCGGTATGGCGGGACACCTCGCGGATGTGCGCGTGCTTGGTGACCGACCAGAACCCCCGCGCGTTGTCCAGGTTGGGGTCCAGCGCCTCCGGCGGCCCGCTCCAGCTGACCGGATGGTTCTCCCGCAGCCACTTGAACGTGTCCATGTGCACCTGACGGGGCTGGGCCCAGAACCGCAGTGTGCTGAGGTTGCTGTCGACGGTCTCGGCTGTCATTGAATCCCTCCCGTTAACTGCGTCCGGACGGTAGGCCGGGAGTGACCTGGCGCACTTCCCCCTTGGGAGGCAAATTCCGCCCTCTTCAGGGGTGGGCGCCTTCGCTCGGCGGCACTGCCGGTCGATTGCCGAGAACAACTGGTCGTTCCCTGCCACAGAGGGTATGGTCAACCAGCAGGAAAGTCTAGTACTCAGTATTTTAGTGCACGAGTACTGTCTCGCCGAGGAGGCACGATGTCGACGTCCGTCACGCAGTCGCTGGCGAGGTACCCCTCGCGGTACTTCGCCGCCTGGAACGGCAGGGAGTTGGGCGACGTGGACGAGCTGCTGGCCGCCGAGTTCAGCTGGATCGACCCGTCGCTGCCGGCCGAGCTGACCCAGCTCGCCGGCGCGCACGGCTTCTTCGAAGCGTCCTGGGCGGCCTTCCCGGACCTGCACTTCGCGGCGATCGGCGAGCCGCTGGTCGACGAGCCGGCCGGCCGGGTCGCCGCCGAGTGGCGGATGACCGGCACGCACACCGGGGCGGAGTTCCCGCCCGGCGCCCCGGCCACCGGCAAGGCGTTCGACGTGCTGGGCACCGACGTGTTCACCGTGGACGCCGAGGGGCGCGCCACCGCCATCCGCGCGTACTACGACGCGGCCACCCTCGCCCGCCAGCTCGGCTTGGGCTGATCGAGCCCGGCCGTCTGGCGAGGCGAGGGTCCCGCCGGTAAGGAGATGCGCATGGATTTCGAGGAGCACGAGGATCACCGGGCGATCCGTCAGGCGGTGCGCGAGGTGTGCCGGCAGTTCGACGACGACTACTGGATGCGCCTGGACGCCGAGCACCAGTTTCCCTGGGAGTTCTACCGGGAGCTGGCCAAGGGCGGCTGGATCGGCATCGCCATCCCCGAGGAATACGGCGGCGGCGGCCAGGGCATCGCCGAGGCGTCCATCGTGCTCGAGGAGGTCGCCGCGTCCGGCGCCTGCATGAACGGCGCCAGCGCCATCCACCTGTCCATCTTCGGCATGCACCCGGTGGTGCTGCACGGCAGCGCCGAGCTCAAGCGTCGGGTGCTCCCCCCGGTTGCCTCCGGCGACCTGCACGTGGCGTTCGGGGTCACCGAGCCGGACGCCGGGCTGGACACCACCTCGATCAGCACCCGCGCGGTCCGGGACACCGACGCCAGCGGGAACGGCGGCTACCGGGTGCACGGCCGCAAGGTGTGGACGTCCAAGGCGCTCGAGTCGGACAAGGTGCTGCTGCTGACCCGGACCACCCCCAAGGACCAGTGCGCCAAACCCACCGAGGGCATGACGCTGTTCGTGGCCAACCTGAAGGACCCGGCGGTGCGGATCACCCCGATCGCCAAGCTGGGCCGCAACGCGGTGGCCTCCTGCGAGGTGGTCTACGACGGGCTGTGGGTGGACGAGGAGGACCGGGTCGGCGAGGAGGGCCGCGGCTTCCGCTACCTGCTGGACGGGCTGAACGCGGAGCGGGTGCTGATCGCCGCAGAGGCGCTGGGCATCGGGCGGGCGGCGCTGCGCCGGGCGGTGAACTACGCCAAGGAGCGGGTGGTGTTCGGCCGGCCGATCGGGCAGAACCAGGGCATCTCGTTCCCGCTGGCCGAGTCGCACGCGCGGCTGCACGCGGCGGAGCTGGCCGTCCGGGAGGCAGCCTGGCGGGTGGACGCCCGGATGCCGGCCGGGGAGCACGCCAACACGGCGAAGTTCCTGGCCGCCGACGCCGCGTTCAAGGCGGCGGACGCGGCGGTGCAGACGCACGGCGGGTTCGGCTACGCCTCGGAGTACCACGTGGAGCGCTACTTCCGGGAGGCGCGGCTGCAGCGGATCGCCCCGGTGCCGCAGGAGATGGTGCTCAACTACCTCGCCGAGCACGTGCTCGGACTGCCGAGGTCGTACTGATGCGCGGCCCGTTTCCGCTGGACGGGATCCGCGTGCTGGACCTGTCCAGGGCGATCTCCGGCCCGTACGTCGGCCGGATGCTGTCCGACCTGGGCGCCGAGGTGGTCAAGGTCGAGGTGGCCGGCACGGACATCACCCAGGTGTTCGGCCCGCGCAGCCATGGGCACAGCGGCCTGTACGTGCAGCAGAACGCCGGTAAGCGCAACATCTCGGTGGACCTGGGCACCGAGGCCGGCGCGGCGCTGCTGCGCGAGCTGGTCGCGCGGGCCGACGTGGTGATCGAAAACTTTCGGCCAGGCACGGTGGACCGGCTCGGCGTCGGTTGGACGGCGCTGTCAGCGGTGAACCCCCGGCTGGTGATGCTGTCGGTGTCCGGGTTCGGCCAGTGGGGCCCGGAGTCCGGGCGCCAGGCCTACGCACCGGTGGTGCACGCGGAGAGCGGGTTGCTGGGCCGACAGGCCGAGGTCGACGGCGCGCGGCCGAACGACGTGGTGATGGCGCTGGCCGACTCGGTCACCTCGTTGCACGGGATGGTCGCGGTGCTCTCCGCGTTGCGGCTGGCCGAGCACACCGGGGCCGGCCAGTACCTGGACCTGAGCATGTTCGAGGCGATGCTGGCCACCGACGACTACACGCACTACAGCCTGGAGCGGACCTACCCGGTGTTCCCGGCCACCGGCTCGGTGTTCGACGCCCCCGGCGGCCCGATCCTAATCTCGGCCGACCCCAAGTACCTCTGGTACCGGCTCTCCTCCCAGCACGGGCTCACCGACCCGGACCTGTCCGCCACCGGGGCCGCCAAGTTCGCCGCCCGCGCTCGGGTGGTAGCCGACTGGGTAGCCGGGTTCACCGAGCGCTCCGCGCTGGTCGAGTCGCTGGAAGCGGCCGGGGTGGCGTGGGCGGAGATCCGCACCCCGGCCACTCTGATGGACTCGCCCACCGCGATCGCCCGCGAGGTCGTCGCCCAGGTGGACAACCGGGACGGCGGCACCCGGCCGGTGATCCGGATGCCGTACCGGTTCTCCGCCGGCGCCTGCGAACCGCGGGCCGGCGCCGCGTTCGTCGGTGAGCACAACGCGGACGTGCTGGGCCGCTGGCTGGGGCGCGGCGCCGAGGCGGTGGCCGAGCTGGAGCGCGACGGCGCCCTGCTGCCCGCCGATATGCCGGCCGGCCGCACCGATGCGGAGCACTACACCGCCCCCGGCGGGCACGACCCGATGCTGCCAGCCAACCCCGACACCGTTGTTGAGGAGCGACCATGGACCTGAGCTTTGCGGAGATCAAGCGGCAGTTCGCCCTGGAGGCCGAGCGCGCCGCCGGGCGCACCCTCACCTCCGCCGACCAGCTGCCACTGCGCTACGAGGAGATCACGCCGGCCTGGCTGACCTCGGCGCTGGTTCCGGCACTGGCCCCCGCGCTGGGCAGCGAGTCCCTCGGCGCGGAGGTCGTCGGGCTGCGCCTGGGCGAGGCCGACGAGGGCACCTCCAGCCGCCGGCGGATCCAGCTGACCTGGAACGACGCCGGCCAGCGCGCCGGGCTGCCGGCCAGCGTGTTCTGCAAGAGCACGTTCCACCTGGAGAATCGCTACATCATCGGCATGAACGGCGGCATCGCGGCGGAGACCACGTTCTACAACACGGTGCGCCCGAAGCTGCCCATCGTGGCGCCGGAGGCGCTGTTCTCCCGGTACGACCCGGCCAGCCTGAACTCGCTCATCATCATGCGGGACATCGCCGACGAGGTCACCTTCGGCTCGCACGAGCTCACGCTGACCGAGGAGCAGGCGCGCAGCCAGCTGCGCCTGCTCGCCACGCTGCACGCCCGGTACTGGGACTCGCCCGAGTTGGAGACCGAGCTTTCGGTGTGGAACAGCTGGGAGAAGTACTTCACCATCACCGTGGAGGAGGCCGGGTTCGGGCCGTCCTGCGCGCGCGGGTTCCAGCTCGCCGAGGACGTCATACCGGCGCGGCTGTTCCCGCGCGCCGAGGAGATCTGGCCGGCAACCCTGGCCTGCGTGGCGGCCCACCAGCGGCTGCCCCGCACTCTGCTGCACTCCGACCCGCACTTGAAGAACTGGTTCATCGCCGCCGACGGGGGGATGGGCCTCAACGACTGGCAATGCTCCAGCAAGGGCAACTGGGGCCGGGACGTGGCCTACACGATCTCCACCGCGCTGGCCGTCGAGGACCGGCGCAACTGGGAGCGGGGCCTGCTCGGCCACTATCTGGAGCAGCTGCGCGCCGCCGGGGTGGTCGCGCCGGACTTCGATGAGGCCTGGCGGATCTACCGCCAGCAGCTGTTCGCCGCACTGGCCTGGTGGACCGGAACGCTCGGCCAGCCGCCCGAGGCACCCAAGATGCAGCCGGCGGCCACCGCGCTGGAGTTCATCCGGCGGATGACGCACGCCATCGACGATCTGGACGCCCTCGACGCATTCTGACGCCGGCGGCCCGCGCGTCCCGCTCGAACCGGTGATTGCCCCGCCTCACCACCCAGAGGACGGTGGGTCTGACCGGCGACGCAACGGGGCGCGCCGGCAGTCGCAAAAGGGGGTGGACCGTGTTCGCGCGTTCCACAACTATTCGGGCCGGTCAGGAGTCCATCGACATGGGCATCGCGCAGGTCCGCGACGAGGTGATGCCCACGCTGCTGGGCATGGACGGGTGCATCGGCCTGTCCATGCTGGTCGATCGGCAGGGTGGGCGCTGCATCGCGACCAGCGCGTGGCGATCTGAGGAAGCCATGCTGGCCAGCGAGGAACAGCTGCGGCCGATGCGGGAACGGGTCGGCGAGATGCTGGGCGGCGAACCCGAGGTGCAGCGGTGGGAGATCGCCATGCTGCACCGGGACCACACCTCGAACCCGGGGGCCTGCGTCCGGGCCACCTGGGTGCAGGTCGAGCCGGCTGGCCTCGACCACGCCCTCGAGGTGTACCGGATGTCGGTGCTGCCCGCCGTCGAGGGCCTGGACGGCTTCTGCAGCGCAAGCATGCTGGTCGACCGCGGCAGCGGCCGCTGCGTGTCCTCGGTGACGTTCGACAGCATGGACGCCCTCGAGCGCAGCCGGCAGCAGGCCGCATCGGTGCGCGACTCGGCCATCCGGGAAGCGGGTGCCACGGTGCTGGATGTCTGCGAGTTCGAGCTGGCCCTGGCTCATCTCCGGGTTCCCGAGCTGGCCTGAGCAATCGACGAGCGGCCCGCGCGCCGGAGCGCGCGGGCCGTTCGGTGTGCCGGGATTGATGCCAGCAGCCACGTTTCAGCTGATCACGACGATCGTGTGCATCCAAGGTGTATTGTTGGTGTATGAGCCGCACCAACATCGACATCGACGACGAGCTGGTCGCCGAGGCGATGCGCAAGTACGGCCTGCGCACGAAAAAGGAGGCGGTCGAACTGGCCCTGCGCCGGCTGGTCGGGCCCCGGCTGTCGCCGGAGTTCTTCGACAGCCTGGAGGGCATCGGCTGGGACGGCGACCTGGACGAGATGCGGGCCGGCATGGCTCCACCGGACCTTGACTCCTGAGGTGTACCTGATCGACAGTTCGGCGTGGATCGAGTTCTTACGCCGCACCGGGTCGCCGGCGCACCTCGAGGTACGCCGACTGGTGCATGAACAACCGGCTGACGTGCACCTCACCGAACCGGTGATCATGGAGCTACTCGCCGGGCCGAACGATCAGCGCACCGTCCACCAGCTGGAGAAGCTGGTCGACGGATTGCCGGTGCTCCCAGTCGATGGCTTCCTGGACTACCGGGCCGCCGCGACCGCCGCCCGCGCATCCCGCGGCCGAGGGCACCCGGTCCGCTCACTGGTGGACTGTCTGATCGCCGCCGTGGCGGTGCGCACCGGAGCGGCGCTGGTGCACCGCGACCGCGATTACGACCGGCTGGCCGAGTGCCTGGCCGACCTGCGCATACACCAGTTCTGAGCCGAGCCACCGATCTGACGCGAGCCCCGACTCGCGGTGGCGCGCCGCTGGCCTTCAAGCCCACCCGGTCGGGTGAAGAGCGGCGCGCTCACCAGCGGAAGCACACCGCGTCGGTGTTCCGATCGTTGAATCCGCAAGAGGTGTCGGGTCGTTGATGACCTGACTCTGCGGAAAGGACGATCCGAGCATGAACTACTCGCGGCGCGCACTGCGAGCCACCGTCGGCGTCGCCAGCCTGGTCGCGCTCGGCCTCGCCTTCGCCGGGACCGCCTACGCGGCGTCCGACCCGGATGACGTGTACCCGCAGTGCTCGCCGGCGTACGACCCGCAGGGCTACAGCGGCCTGCTGTACAACGGCAACAGCTCGGACGACGAGGACTACGACAGCGACGACTACGACCCGGACTGCACCGGTTTCCACGGCAGGTCCGAGGACAACGGCTACAACGGCTACACCGGCAAGGACCAGGAGCGGCAGGACGAGAACCACTACCGCTTCGCACCGCTGTAATCGGCGACCAGTTACCCGGCGGCGAGTAGCTGCCGGACCTCGGCCACCGCGTCCACTCCGGCCGCCCAGCTGGGTGCACAGGGCACCAGGGTGAGGCTGCGCGCGCCCGCCTCCAGGTAGGGCCGCAGGAAGTCGGCGACCTGAGCCGGCGTCCCGGCCGGGCAGAGCCGCTCGAACCGCTCGAACGGCAGCTGGTACAACGCCCGCATCTTCTCCGCGACCAGCTCGCGGGCGGTATCCGCGTGGTCGGCCAGCCCGCACCAGACCTCGAAGCCGTGCCTGGCGGGCACCGGTCTTCCCTGGTCAGCGGCCAGTGCGGCGATCCGCTCGACGAACTCGGCGAACCGGCGCGCCGAGACGAACATGCCCAGCCAGCCGTCGCCGTAGTCCACCGTGCGCCGGATGGTGGCCTCGGACTTGCCGCCGATCAGGATCGGTACCTCCGGCTTCTGCGCTGGCAGCACCGCGCCGGCCTGGACGGTGAAGAACTCGCCGGCGTGGTCCACCAGCTCCCCGGCGGCCAGCCGCCGCAGCAGCCCGAGGGACTCGTCGATCCGCCGCCCCCGGCTCGACGGGTCCACCCCGCAGTTGCTCACCTCGGAGCGATCCTCACCGCCCACCCCGACGCCGAGGATCAGCCGTCCGGGCGCCATCGAGCTCAGCGAGGCGAGCGCCCTGGCCACCGTCATCGGGTGCCGCAGCGCGAGCTGGTACACCCCGATCAGCACGTCCAGCCGGTCCTCGGTGGCCAGCGCGGTGGCCGCGGCGACCATCCCGTCGAACCCGGTGCCGCCGTGGAAGCTCACGTGGTCGGCCACCACCACGTGGTCCAGCCCGGCGTCCGCGATCCGGCCGAGCAGCTCGCGGCGCTGCCCCGGCGACACGTTCAGCACCTGGTCGTGCACCGAGATCCCCACGCTGGGCGGTGCGCTCGCGGCTGACATCAGAGCATCGTGAACCCACCGCTGACGCTGAGCACCTGACCGGTGATCCAGGTGGACAGCGGAGAGACCAGGAAGAGCACCGCGCCGGCAATGTCGGCGGGGGTACCGAGCCGGCCCAGCGGGTACGCCCGAGCCAACTTGTCCACGCCGCCCACCTGCTCGATGAACGCCGAGCTGCCCGGGGTCACCGTGGTGCCCGGTGCCACCACGTTGGCCCGCACACCCTTGCCGCCGACCTCCTTGGCCAGGCTCTTGGTCACCGCGACGACGCCCGCCTTGGCCCCGGCGTAGACGCTCATCGAGTGCTCGCCGGTGCGCGCCGAGTCGGACGCGATGTTCACGATCCGGCCCTGGGTGTCCAGCAGGTCGGGCAGCGAGGCGCGCATCACGTTGATGGTGCCGAACAGCGTCACGTCCACAATCCGCTGGGTGTCCTCGGCGGTGGTGTCCGCGAACTTCTTGATCACCCAGGTGGCCGCGTTGTTGACCAGCACGGACACCGGGCCCAGCTGCTCGCGCACCACGCTCAGCCCGCGCTCCACGGAGTCCGGGTCGGCGATGTCCAGCGCGACGCCGATGGCGGTGCCGCCCTTGCCGGTGATCTGCTCGGCGACGCTCTTCGCCGCCTGCTCGGAGAGGTCCGCGATCGCCACCCGCGCGCCCGCTTCGGCCAGCAGCACGGCGATGGCCTCACCGATCCCGCTACCCCCGCCGGTCACCACCGCGACGTCGCTGCTCAGGTCGATCTCGATGCTCATCAGAGTCCCTTCGGGGGTCGTGAGTGGCGATGGTCGCTATAGCGACCATCGCCACTCACGACTCTGTTAGTGCTGCTGGTAGTACTTGGCGAAGTCGGGTTGGCGCTTCTCGGCGAACGCCGCGGCGCCCTCTTTGGCCTCGTCGGTCTGCACAAAGGAGTCCAGGCCGGCCATGGCCAGGTTGGACAGCCCGGCCTGGTGCTCGGTGTCGGCGTTGAACGAGGTCTTCAGGAAGCGCAGCGCGGTGGGGCTGTACTTCGCCATCCGCTCGCCCCATGCCTTGGCGGCCGGGAGCAGCTCTTCCTTGGGCACCACCTTGTTGACCAGGCCCCAGCGCTCGGCGGTGGCCGCGTCGTACTGGTCGAGCAGGAACCAGATCTCCCGGGCCCGCTTCTCGCCGACCACCCTGGCCAGGTAGGCCGAGCCGAACCCGGCGTCGAAGGAACCGACCCTTGGCCCGGCCTGGCCGAAGGTGGCGTGCTCGGCGGCGATGGACAGGTCGCACAACACGTGCAGCACGTGCCCGCCGCCGATCGCCGCGCCGTTCACCGCCGCGATCACCGGCTTGGGGATCTCCCTGATCAGCCGCTGCAGGTACCCCACCTCGAACAGGCCGTTCTCGGTCGGCCCGTAGTTGCCGGTCTCGGCGCGCTGCTTCACGTCGCCGCCGACACAGAACGCCCGGTCCCCCGCTCCGGTGAAGATCACCGCGTTGACCGAGGGGTCCGCCCAGGCGCACTTGAACGCGTGGATCAGCTCCTCGATGGTCTTGCCCCGGAAGGCGTTCATCCGCTTTTCCCGGTCGATGGTGATGACCGCGTTCGGCCCGTCGACCTCGTAGCGCACGTCTTCGTACGTCATGTATCCCCTCCGGATCAGTCGAGTCGTTCCAGCAGCGTGCCGGTACCCAGCCCACCGCCGCAGCACATGGTCACCAGGGCGCGGCGCGCACCGGTTCGCCGGAGCTCGTGCACAGCCTTGGTGGTGAGCACGCAGCCGGTGCCGCCGAGTGGGTGGCCCAGCGCGATCGCGCCGCCGTTCGGGTTGACCCTGGCCGGGTCGGCGTGGGTGTCCGCGAGCCAGGAGAGCACCACGGAGGCGAACGCCTCGTTGATCTCCACCAGGTCGAGGTCCTCGATGCCCAGGTTGTTGCGCCTCAGCAGGGTCGGCGTTACGTCGTGCGGGCCGAGCAGCATCAGCACCGGGTCCACCCCGACGGTGGCGGTGTCCACGATGCGGGCCAGCGGAGCCAACCCCAGCTGGGCGGCGCGGCGTTCGCTGGCCACCAGTACCGCGCTGGCCCCGTCGGAGATCTGCGAGGCGCTGCCGGCGGTGTGCACTCCGTTGGGCACCACCGCCTCCAGCGCGGCCAGCCGCTCTAGGCTGGTCTCGCGCAGCCCCTCGTCCCGGTCCACCACCTGTTCGGCGCCATCGGACTCCGGGATCGGCGCGGTGATCGGCACGATCTGGCCGTCGAAGTGCCCGGCCGCCCATGCCGCCGCCGCCCGTTCTTGCGAGCTGAGGCCCAGTGCGTCGGCCTGCTCGCGGGTGACGCCCCACTTCTGCGCGATCCGCTCGGCGGCCTGGTACTGGTTCAGGAACTCATGGCGCCGCAGGTACTCCTTGGGCACTGGGCGGCCCAGGCCGAAGTCCTTCCGGAAGTTGGAGCCGATCGGGAGGCGGCTCATCGACTCCACCCCGCAGGCCAGGGCGAGGTCCACCACCCCGGCACCGACCAGCGCGGCGGCCAAGGTCAGCGCCTGTTGCGACGAGCCACACTGCGCGTCCACCGTGCTGGCCGGCACCGACTCGGGCAGCCCCTGCCCCAGCCACGCGGTGCGGGTGATGTTGAACGCCTGCTCGCCGACCTGCGCGACGCAGCCGCCCACCACCTGGCCCACCGCGCCCGGATCCACCCCGGCGGCGTCCAGCGCGGCCCGCTGCACCTGCCCCAGCAACGTCGCCGGATGGACCTCGGAGAGGCCCTTGCCCCGCCGGCCGAGCGGACTGCGCACGGCCGACAGGATCACAGATTGCTCCATGACTCGATAATAGAGGGCTAGACCTTTTATACTCAACAGGTGACCGACGACGAACCCGTGACCCACCAGGTCCTCGACCGCGTTTTCCACCTCCGGCTGCACCGCCCACCGGCCAATGCGCTGGGATTGGCGCTGGTGGACGGCATGCAACGGGCACTCGACGAGTTCGAGCGAAGTGACGCGCGAGTGCTGGTCATCACGTCCGCGCTGGACGGGTTCTTCGCCGCCGGAGCGGACATCAAGCTGATGGCCTCCTTCCTCGACTCACCCGGCGCCGAGGATTTCGCCGACTACGGGGAGCGGCTGCGCGCCCCACTGCACCGGCTGGCCACCTCTGACCGGCCGTCCATCGCGGCCATCGAGGGGCTGGCCCTGGGCGGTGGGCTGGAGCTCGCCCTGGCCTGCACCCTGCGGGTCGGCTCACACACCGCCCGCCTCGGCCTGCCCGAAGTGAAGCTGGGCCTCATTCCGGGCGCCGGAGGTACCCAGCGGCTGCCCCGGCTGGTCGGCCGAGGCCGCGCGCTGGACCTGCTGCTGACCGCGCGGGAGGTGTCCGCCGAGGAGGCGCACGCGATCGGGCTGCTGGACCGGCTGGTGGAGCCCGGGTCCGCGGAGAAGGAGGCGATGGCCCTGGCCGGCACGCTGTGCGAACGCTCCGGCGCGGCGCTGACCCAGATCCTGCGCTGCGTGGACGACGCCCACGAGGAGGCGCTGGAGCTGGGTTTGGCCCGCGAGGCGGAGCGGGTGACCGCGCTGTTCGGCGGAACGGAGGCGCGCGAGGGACTGCGCGCGTTCCTGGACAAGCGCAGGCCCAACTATGTCTGAGCGCACCGCCAGCCGAGGGCTGACCATGCTGCGCGGCGGCGTGGAACAGATCGCCGCCGCCAGCGCGGTGGCGGAACAGCGTGGCTTCCACACGGTCTGGTCGCCGGAGTTCTACACCCGCTCGGCGGTCGTGACGCTGGCCAGAATGGCAACCGAGACGTCCCGAATCGGAGTGGGCAGCTCGATCGCCTACGCCGTCGGCCGTTCCCCGCTGACCATCGCAACCGAGGCGCGCAGCCTGGACGAGGTGTCCGGTGGGCGACTGGTGCTCGGCCTGGGCACCGGCACCCGGCGGATGATGCGCGACTGGCACGGGGTGGACCCGGAAGCCCCGGCGCCGCGAATGGAGGAGTTGGTGCCGCTGCTACGCCAACTCTGGCGGTTGCACGAGCGGCCGGTGCGGCACGACGGGCGCTTCTACCACCTGGACCTCACGCCGACCGCCGAGGTCGACGCCCCGGTCCGCCCGGACATTCCGGTGTACACCGCCGGGGTCAACTCGCGGATGGTGGAGGTGGCCGGCCGGGTCGCCGACGGCTTCCTGGGCCACCCGCTGTTCGCCGCCAGCTACCTGGACGAGGTGGTCCGGCCGGCCATCGCCACCGGGGCGGCCAAGGGCGACCGGGACCCCGCCGACGTGGCCGTGGCCGGCCTGGTGATCTGCTCGGTCGCCGACGACGAGGAGCAGGCCCGCCGCGAGGTCGCCGGTCAGCTGGCCTTCTACGCCGCCCCGAAGGCCTACGGCACGGTGCTCGAGCGGGAGGGATTCGGCGCCGCCGCGGCGCGGATCCAGCAGGCGTTCGCGGCCGGCGACCACGACGCGATGGTCGCCGCGGTGCCCGACGCCATGATCGACGCACTGGCCGTGGCCGGCACGCCGGCGCAGGTCGCCGACCAGCTGCGCCGCTACGACGGCGTACTCGACCACGTGATCGTCTACCCGCCCAGCTTCCGGCTCACCCCGGCCCGCTGCGACGAACTGGTCGACCAACTCCTCCTCCACGCCGCCCCAACCCGGGATGGAGTACCCGCATGACCGCACAAAACCGCAGGTCAACCGTCGTGAGTGGCGATGGTCGCTATAGCGACCATCGCCACTCACGACCCCTGAGCTGGGGAACGTGACATGAGTGAGATCACGGTTGAGGTGCGGGACGGGGTGTGCTGGTTGCGGCTGAATCGGCCGGAGCGGCGCAATGCCTGGTCGGCGGCGTGTGGCTCGGCGATGACGGAGGCGTTGCTGCGCGTCCAGGCCGATCCGGGGGTGCGGTGCGTGGTGATCACCGGGGAGGGCGAGGCGTTCTGCGCCGGGGTGGACCTGCGCGACGGGTTCGACCGCACCCCGGCCGGCGGGCCGGACCTGCACGGCATGCACCGGCGCCATTTCGTGCCGACCATCCTCGGACTGCGCACCCTGCCGCTCCCGGTGATCACGGCGGTGAACGGGCCGGCGGTGGGCTTCGGCGCGAGCCTGGCGATGGCGGGTGACTTCCTGGTGATGGCCGAGTCGGCCTACCTGCGGCTGGCCTTCATCTCGCTCGGCCTGAACCCGGACAGCGGCGGTACCCACATGTTGCCCGGCCTGGTCGGGCGGCAGCGGGCGAATGAGATCGCCATGCTCGGCGAGTCGATCAGCGCGGGCAAAGCCGCCGACTGGGGCATCGCCTACCGTGCCGTGCCGGACAGCGAGCTGGAGGCCGAGGTCGGCGAGCTGGCCGCGCGGCTGGCCGCTGGGCCCAGCCGGGCCTACGCGGCGATCAAGCGCGCGTTCAACGCCGGCGAGCGGCCCGGGCTGGCCGAGCAGCTGGAGCTGGAGGGCGAGCTGGTGCAGTCGCTGGCCGAGACCAAGGACTTCGCCGAGGGCGTCGCGGCCTTCCGGGAGCGCCGCCCGGCTCGGTTCGACGGCCACTGACCGCCCGTGAGGACCAGCACTTTGGCCGGCAGCCCGCGCGCGCCAATAGGCCGTATCCTCAATCATCAAGAGATAGACCAAATTGCCGACGCGGGCATGTGGTGGATGGGCCGGAACGAGGGGATGCCCGGATGAGTGCGGACGCGGACGCGGTGGAGTACAGCCGCCAACACTGGGCGGCGAGCGGCCAGCCGGCGGCGGACCACTTCGCCGCGATGGGTGCACTGATGCGCACCCATCAGTTGATGGTCGCCGAGCTGGACCGGCTGCTCAAGCCTCACTCGCTGAGCCGGACGGCGTTCCTGTTGATGGCCACCCTGCTGATGTCCCGCGACCACACCCGGCCGCTGGGCCAGCTCAGTCGGCACCTGATGGTGCATCCGACCACGGTCACCCTGGTGATCGACCAGCTGGAAGGCCGGGACCTGGTGGCCCGCCGACCACATCCCACCGACCGGCGGACCATCCTGGCCGCGCTCACCGACGAAGGCCGCCGAGTGGTGACCAAGGCGGGTGAGGACCTGGCCGGCGCGCAGTTCGGCCTCACCGGAGTCAGCGAGTCCCTGGCCCAGCGGGTCACCGGGGTACTGGGCCAGGTCCGCACCAAGATGGGCGACGTCGAATAATGAGACGGCGACTGATCAGGCCTCGACCTTGCTGACCAGCATGTCGCGCAGCACGAACTTCTGCACCTTGCCGGTCGCGGTGGTCGGCAGCTCGTCGATGAGCTCCAGCCGTTCCGGCAGCTTGACCACCGCGATCTTCCGGTCCCGCCGAAGGTAGCCGGTCAGCTCGTCCAGGGTCGGCGGCTCGCCGTCCGGCACCACGAACGCGCAGGCCCGTTCGCCGAGCACCCGGTCCGGCATGCCGACCACCGCGACGTTGGCCACCTTCGGGTGGGTCAGCAGGTGGTCCTCCACCTCGCGCGCGGAGATGTTGGTGCCACCTCGGATGATCAGGTCCTTGATCCGGCCGGTGACCCGGAGGTAGCCGTCCGGGTCCACCCGACCCAGGTCGCCGGAGTGGGAGACTCCGCTCGGCTCGATCGCCGCGGCGGTGCGCTCCGGGTCACGCCAGTAACCCAGCATCAGGCCGGGACCGCCGTGGCAGATCTCGCCCTCCTCGCCGGCCGCCACCTCGACGCCGTCCTCGCCCTGGATCTCCAGCAGCACGCCCGGCAGCGCGCGGCCGTCCGAATTGAGCACCCGATCGCCGTCGTCGTCCCGGCGGCAGCTGGTCACCAGCAGCCCTTCACTACGCCCGTACACCGGCAGCAGCGCGCAGTCCGGGAAGGTCGCCCGCCAGTCGGTCAGCAGCGACTCGGGGATCGGGGCACCCGCACTGACCCAGACGCGCATACCGGACAGGTCGTGCCGGGCCGGGTCGAACGCGTCCAGCGCCATCCGGACGAACGGCGTGGCCGCCATGCTGGCCGTGCAGCCGTGCTCACGGATCCGGTCCAGCGCGGCGCCGGCTTCCCAGGTGTCCATCAGATGCATGGCGCAGCCGAGCACGATCGGCGTGGTCACCCCCATGGCCAGCCCGGTGGCGTGGGTGATCGGCGACGGCATGAACATCACGTCGTCCGGCCCGAGCCCCATCACCTCGGCTCCCAGCGAGTGCACGGTGAAGCCGAAGGTGTTGAACGTGTGGAAGCAGCCCTTGGGCCGGGATTCGGTGCCGGAGGTGTAGATGATCGCGTGCGGGTCGTCCGCGCCGGGTACCGGACCGAGCTGGTCGGCGCTGGGCACCTCGGTGCCTGCCACCAGGTCCTCGAACCGCAACTCGTCCGGGCCGGCCTCGGCGCGCACGGTGATCACGTGGCGCAGCGTGGGGCAGTCCGGGCGCACCTCACTGATCATCTTGCGATAGTCGAATTTCCGGTACTCCCCGCAGACCACCGAGATCGTGGCGCCGGCGTGGTTGATCGCGTAGCGCACCTCGTCCCAGCGGTAGATCGGCATGGTGGGCACCAGGACCGCGCCGAGCCGAGCCAACGCCGCGTAGACCACCACGAACTCGTTCCAGCTGGGCAGCTGCACCTGTACCCGGTCGCCGGCCGCGACGCCCAGCTCACGCAGCCGGGCCGCCAACCGGTACGCCTGGCCATGGAGGTCGCGCCAGGTCAGCGTGCTGTAGCCGTCGGTTGCCGCGACCCGGTCGCCGTGCACGCCGGCCCAGTGCTCCAGCCGCTCGGCCAGCGAGCCACCCCGCCAGTGGCCGGCGGCGCGATAGGCCGCGATGGTCTCGGCCGCGTAGCG
>DATHIT010000004.1:0-13797 GCA_035489915.1 Pseudonocardia sp.
GCCGCCGAGTAGACCGCCGGTGAGTCCGCCGACCACGTCGTCCAGGGTGCCGGTCAGGGTTTGGGTGGTTTGGGTGAGCGTCGAGCCGACAACTTGGACGGTCGGGCCGAGCACCGGGAGCGCGCCGCCGAGGTTTTGCACGGTGCCGCCGAGCGCGGTGCCCACGCCATCAACCACGTCAGACACGGCCTGCACCCCGGTCTGCGCGATACCGCCCACCACGCCGACGGTCTTGTCCAGCGTCGCCCCGAGGACGGCCGTGGTGTCGGTGACGACGAGGCCGACGGCTTTTACCGGCGTCCCCACCGGGCCGAGCACGCTGCCGAGGTCGGTGACCACATCGCCGAGGGCCCCACCCGCGCCGCTGACCACCTCGTTTGCCGCGCCCCCGACCAAGCCTCCGGAGCTCCCGGCAGTCCCGCCACCCCCGCCGCCGCCCGGGGGCTCACCGCCGCCGCCTCCGCTCGGGGGCTGACCGCCGCCTCCGCTTGGGGGCTCAGCGCCGCCGCCTCCGCTCGGGGGCTCAGCGCCGCCCCCGGGGTCACTGCCACCGCTCGGAGGCTCAACGCCGCCTCCGGGGGGCTGAACGCTGCCTCCGCCGGGGGTCTCACCGACGCCGCCTCCGGTGCCACCCCCGCCAGTGCCGCCGCCAACCACTCCGCCCGTGCCGCCGCCAACCACTCCGCCGGTCCCGGTGCCGCCGCCAACCGGGACCGTGCCCCCGGTACCTGTGCCGACCCCGCCACCGCGGGCCAGCCCGGAAAGACCAGAGCTGGACGGCCCGGCGGCGAGCGCGCGGGGAACCGACGAGCTGGCCGAACCCCCACCCGGGGTGGAGAAGGCCACCGGGTCGAGCAGCCCGGGCATGCCGAGGGCACCCACGCCAGTACCACCGGCCGGGTCGCCGGGGAACCGGGATTGCGGCAGGCCGCCCAGGATGTCCGGGTAGCCGCTGTCCGGGGCCTCCGATGTCGCCGGGCCGGGCAGGACGGGCGCGAAGAGCGCCGCGCTGGCCGCGAGCGAGGTCACCGCCACGATGGCGCCCGCGCTGTGGGCGAGCTTGCGGTGTGGGAAAGGCGTCGCCTCGGCCGTCCCAGCGGACCAATGCCGCCCACCCCGCCGATCGGCCGCCCGCGACCCTCGGATCTCACGCCGAGTGGGAGGGTGCGTCGGGGTTGGCCCCCGGCCGATCGCCGGGCATGCGTCGAGCGTGCTGGCCGGTGCGATCCGTCGACCGAGGAGATCACCGAGAGTGATCATCGGCTGGGTTGGCTGGCCGCCGTGTCGGGGGCTGGACTTTCCCACGTGACGTCCCTCGGTCGAGTGATAGAGCCTGTATTTCTACTGCTCATGGCGGTGGGCGCCAAGTGTCACTCAGCCGTTCATCGCGGCCACCCGTCTAGCCCAGCGCCCGGTAACCGCTGCCAAACGACCACTCGCCGTGATCAAGCCGCGGACCGAGTCAATTACCTTTGCTGTTTCCAAAATCGGGCCGATACGGTCGGCGACGTGTTGTCGTTTCAGCAACAGGGGGGAGGCGCTCCGGTGAGCGGGCTCGTGGCGGCCCCGTCGGACGCGCTGATGCGGGCCGTGGTGATACGGGCATTCGGTGGTCCGGAGGTGCTGCGTGCCGAGTACGTGCCACGACCCGCGACCGCGCCGGGAAGCACCCTGATCAGGGTCGCCCGGGCCGGGGTGAACTACTTCGACACCGAGCGACGGGCCTCATGGCGGGCGTCGGAGCTGCCGGTGATTCTCGGCGGTGAGGTCGCCGGGCGGCGGCTGAGCGACGGTCAGCGGGTGGTCGGTCTCATCGAGGCCGGGACCGGTGGCTACGCGGAGTACGCCGCTGTTCCCTCGGAGTTCGCCGTTCCGATCCCGGACGGGGTCTCGGACAGGGCGGCGCTGGCCGTCCTGGTGCAAGGCCTGACCGCGTGGTACCTGCTGGTCAAGGCGGCGCGAGTGGAGGCGGGGGAGTCGGTGGTGATCACCGCGGCGGCCGGCGGGGTGGGCAGCCTGGCCATCCAGGTCGCCAAATGGCTGGGCGCCACCCGAGTGATCGCCATCGCTTCCACCGAGGCGAAACGCCGGTCGGCGCTCGAGCTCGGCGCCGATGTGGCCCTGGACAGCGCGCCGGCGGGTCTGACCGAACGGGTGCGGCTGGCCAACGGCGGGGCTGGGGTTGATCTGGTGCTGGAGTCGGTCGCCGGACCGATCGTGGACGCGCTGCTCGACACGTTGGTCACCGGTGGCCGGCTGGTGGCCTACGGGCAAGCCTCCGGCTCCTCGAACACCGTGTCGGTGGACCGGCTGATGGGCGCCTCGATCGGCGTGCTGGGTTTCTGGCTCACGCCCTACCTCGCCGATCGGGCCGCGACCCGGCGGGTGATCGAGACCTTGCTCGCCGCGGTCGCGGAGGGCCGGCTGCGCGTGCGTGAGGGCCCCTCGTTCCTGATCGCCCACGCCCGCCACGCGCACGAGCTGATCGGTGCCGGCGCATCGGTCGGCAAGGTGACCCTGGCCGCCGACGAGGCCGGTTGGGCGGGTCGCTGAGGTCGCGGGTTCTGGTCAACACCCGGGCGCGCCAAACCCGGCGCGATTGTCGACGCGAGCAGAATGCCGGTTGGCGCCGCGACGAGTCGGCCAATCTGGCGGGAGTGATCTGCGTGCCACACGGCAGCGGGCGAGGCTCGGCCGGCGAGCGCTCGGGCTGGTTGAGCTGGCGGACCGAGATGACGGTGGCGATCGTTCTGGGCGCGGTGGTCGCCGGCGTGCTCAGCTCGATCGGCTCGGTACCTCTGGGGGTGCTGGCCGGCTGGGACGCCGCGGTTCTGGTGTATCTGGCGCTGGTGTGGGCGAAGGTGGGGCGGATGGACGCCGGCCAGACCGGCGCGCACGCATCGGCGGACGATCCCACGCGCCCGGTCGCTGACCTTCTGCTGCTGACCGCCGCCGTGGCCAGCCTGGTAGGCGTCGGGTTCGTGCTGGTCCGTGCGTCGCGCGAGCAGGGCGGCAGCGAACTCGCGCTGGTCGGGTTGGGTCTTGCCTCGGTGGTGCTGTCCTGGGCGTTGGTGCACACGATCTACATGCTGCGCTACGCCTCCCTGTACTACCGGGGCACCGACGGCGGGCTGGACTTCAATGACACCACGCCGCCGGACTACCTCGATTTCGCGTACCTGGCCTTCACCCTCGGCATGACATTCCAGGTATCCGATACCGCGATCAAGGACAGAACGATCCGCCGGACCGCGCTGCGACACGCCCTGCTGTCGTACCTGTTCGGCACCGGGATACTCGCCACCACGGTCAACCTGGTGGCCAGCCTGAGCAGCAAATTGCAGTAGAGCCGCCGGGCTGACCGACGCCGGCGGTCCGCGGCTCAGCCGCCGTGCTCGGCGGGGGCGGTGAGCCGGCGCACCATGTCGACCAGCGCGGCTCGCCGGGCCTCGGGGCTGTCCCGGGTGCTGCCGGCGGTGAGCATGCGGATGATCTGCGGCACGGAGAACCACCAGACCGTCAGTGCGACCACGGCGTAGATCAGGTAGGCGGGGTCGTCCCGATCGGGCAGGGTGCCGGCTCGTTGCGCGTCGGCCAGCGCCTGGACTTTCCGCCCGTAGTAGGCGGTGCGCTCGGCTTCGGCCGGCACCGGTTCTTCGCCGCTCCGCAAGCCTTCGAACTGCATCAGCCGGATCAGCTGGGGGTGGCTGGCGTGATAGTCGTAGACCTGGCCGGCGTAGGTACCGAGGTCGGTGGCCAGCTCGGCGCTGCGCTGAGGTGAACAAAAAGGAGGGGCCGGCCCAGCGAAATGGCCGGGCCGGCCCACTCAGAGGGATTAACCTGTCTCGAATCTTGGTGTGCTGCGGAAATGCGCGGCGACCACCTCCTTCAGACCGTTTTCTCGACCTCCTGCGATCCTTGCGTTCCTACCGTTGCGCCGCCTCGTGCGAGCGCTTTCGGACTGTCCGATTTTCTTGGGTGCGGGGCATTTTTTAACACCGCCGCGAAGCACGGTCAACCTTGTCACCAGCGGATACGAAGGTCACGAGATGAGCGCGCGAGGTACTGCGGCGAACGGTCACATCGCCACCCGTACGTGCATCCGGCCGATCGGCGGCAGCGCTGCTCAGTCGAGCAGGGCGGGTACCGGGTGCACCCGGGTGGTGGCGCGGAGCTTGGTCATTGCGGCCAGCTCCACCTGTCGGATCGTCTCGCGGTTGACCCCGTAGACCTCGCCGATCTGTCCCAGGGTGTGGCGCTGGCCGTCGGTGAGCCCGAACCGCAGCTGGACCACGCCGGCCTCCCGCTCGGTCAGCTCGGCGAGCAGCACCCGCAGCTGGTCGCTCAACAGCCGGAACGCCTCGGCGTCCGCCGCCATGAGGGCCTGTGCGTCGTCGACGCGATGATCGAGCGGGCTCGGGCCCATGCCGCCGACCGCCTGGTCCAGCGGGAGTGGTTCGCGGGCGTACTGCTCGATCTCCAGCACCTGCTCCACGCTGACCTGCATCTCCGTCGCCAGCTCGCACTCGGTGGGTTCACGACCCAGGCTCCGGCGCAGGCGACGGCGGATTCCATCCAGCTTGTTCGTCAGGTAGACGACGTGCACCGGAAGGCGAATGGTGTGCGTCTGGTCGGCCATGCCTCGGACCATGGCCTGACGGATCCACCAGGTCGCATAGGTGGCGAACGGGTAGCCCCTGGTGTGGTCGAACTTCAGCGCCGCGCGCATCAGCCCCAGGTTGCCCTCTTGGATCAGGTCCGGGAAGGCCATGCCGCGGCCGGTGCAGTGCTTGGCGAGCACCACCACCAGCTGAAGGTTCGCCTCGAGGAGCTGGTTCTTCGCGCACTCCCCGTCCCGAATGATCCGGGTGAGTTCCGCGCGCGCCCCGGCATCGTCGCGCTTTGTGGTGCGCAACCGCTCGGCGGCGTCCTGACCGGCTTTGATCCGCTTGGCCAGCTCGACCTCTTCGTCGGCGCTCAGCGACCCCACCTTGGCGATCTGCTCGAGGTAGATCCGGGCCGAGTTGGTGGTGGGTCCCGACGTCATGTCGGCCCCCGTTCCCGGACGGGTGTGCCGTCCGACCTGGGCTCCCGTCAAGAACGACGCGGGCTTGACCACCCTCGTGCGAGATGCTCTCGACCGCGCCGACCCTACGCCCGTGGTCCACGGGCCGGATACGGCCAATCGCCCACCGGTGAGCCCCATCAGCGGGGCTCGAGCGGCACAGCACTGTTCACGTGGGCACGCACGTGGTCGACGACGGCCGCGTTCGCCGGCCACGCCTGAGTTCCGGCGCGGACCAGGCTCCACATGCGCCGCTCGGTACGGGCCACGTCGAACGGGACGATGCGCAGCCGCCGCGTCTCCGGGGCGTCGGTGGGCAGCACGCAGACCCCCTCGCCGGCCAGCACGAGGTCGACCACCAGCTCGAGGCTGTCCGCCCGGTGCCGCACCCGAGGTACCCACCCGGCGAGCGCGCACAGCCGCGCGGCGAGTTCGTCGTCGCCGGTGTCCCGGGAGTTGCCGATCCAGTCGGTGTCGCGCAGGACGTCCAGGTCGGCGGGCGTACGGATGCGATCCGGCAGGGCCGAGCCCGGGGGCACCGCGAGCACCATCGCGGTGTTGGAGAGCAGGGTGGGGACGTGCCGCCAGGAGCGGGGCACCAGGGTGTAGTCGTAGACGAAGGCCACGTCGATGAGGTCGGCGTCGAACTGGGCGTCCACCTCGGCCGGTTCGCTCTCGTGCAGCTCCAACCGGACCAGCGGATGCACCCGGCGCAGCGTGTCCAGGGTCGGCAGCAGGTGCCGGCGCAGCGAGGTGGTGTACCCCGCCACCCGGACCAGGCCGTGCGGCTCGTCCTTGGCGGCCAGATCGACTTCCGCGGCGGTGACGGCGGCCAGGATGTCTCGCCCGTGCGCGGCCAACCGCCGCCCGGCCGGGGTCAACCGGACCCGCCGCCCCGAAGCCTCCAGCAGTGCCACCCCGGCCTGGCGTTCGAGGGCGGCGAGTTGCTGGCTGACCGCGGACGTGCCGAAGCCGGTGGCCTGGGCGACCGCGGTCATGGTGCCCAGCCTCGACAGCTCGACGAGCGCCCGGAGTTTGTCCAGGTCCATCCGCCCATTGTCCACGATCGTTAAACAATATAGTGCGAAATCATCGCTGGACGTGAACTGAACGGACACGTTGACTGAGGGCATGAAGGTTCCCGCCCCCGCTCTGGCCATCTCGGCGATGGTGTCCGTGCAGCTCGGCGCCGCGCTGAGCACCCACCTGTTCGCCGCGCTCACCCCGTCGGGCTCGGCCTGGCTGCGGGTGGCGATCGCCGCCGTCATCCTCCTGGCGGCGACCCGGCCGAAGTTGCGCGGGCTGTCCCGCTCCGCCGTGCGGGGCGCGCTGCTGCTCGGCACGGCCACCGGGGTGATGACCCTGGTGTTCATCGAAGCCGTCGCCCGGATCCCGCTCGGCACCGTCGTCGCGATCGAGTTCCTCGGCCCGCTGACGGTTGCCGCGGTCCGCACTCACCGGCGCTCCGCGCTGGTCTGGCCGGCACTGGCCCTGGCCGGCGTGGTCGGGCTGACCCAGCCGTGGACCGGCCACCTGAACCTGCTCGGCATCGCCTTCGCCGCCGCGGCGGCACTCGGTTGGGCCGGCTACATCCTGCTCACCCAGCGGGTCGGCAGCCAGGTCCAGGGGCTGCAGGGGCTGGCGATGTCACTGGGCACCGCCGCGGTGGTGACCGCCCCGTTCGCCGCGTGGCCGGCGATCCATGGCCTCACCCCGGTCATCGCCCTGCAAGCTCTCGGCCTGGCGGTGCTGGTTCCGCTGCTCCCGTTCGCCTTCGAGATGCTGGCCCTGCGCCGGATGACGGTCGCTGCCTTCGGCACGCTGATGGCGTTGGAACCCGGCATCGGCACGATGTTCGGCCTGGTACTGCTGGCTCAGACCCCGAGCCCGCTGCAGGTGCTCGGGGTCGCGCTGGTGATCGTCGCGGGCATCGGGGCGCAGCGCACGCCACCCTCCGCCGGTGCCGGAACGGCGCAGAGCACGATGCGTGAGCCCATCACCACGGTGCAGTCGACGGGCGAGCCTCGCCGCCCAACTGGGTGATCTTTCCCACGATCTCAGTAACCACTGGTCACCGAGGGGCCAACGAGTATTCTCAGACTAGTGATCCACAAGGAGGTTCCGGTGAGACGAGCGCTCTCTTCTCTGGCCATTGCTGTCACCGTCGGAGCAGCAATGTTGGCGGTGACGACCGGTACTGCCTCCGCCGCTACGCCCACGCCGGCGTCAGTGCCGACGTCCGCCCCGGTGTTGGTGTCGTTCAAAACCTCGGACGACTGCTGCGAGTACGACGACAGCTTCAAGCACCGGCAGAAGCGTGACCGGAAGTACATGAACCGGTACTACCGCCATTACCCCGCCTACGGCTCCTACGCGCCCCAGGCATTGTTGTGCCCGAATTACCCGCCGCCTGGCGTGAGCCGGTGGACATGCACCTGGACGCCGGCCGGCTAGACACCCCTCAGAGCTCGATGCGTGAGCCCATCACCACGGTGCGGTCGATGGGCAACTTGAAGTAGGCCGCCGGGGTGGCCGCGTTGTGCGACATCCCGATGAAGAGTCGCTTGCGCCAGGTACTCATGCCCGGGTTGTGACAGCGCTCGATGGTGATCCGGGAGAGGAAGTAGAACGCCGTATCGGGGTCGATTTCGAGTTCGTCGGACAGCCCTCGTGCCTCGCGCAGCACCCCGGGGACGTCCTGCTCGTCCTGGAAGCCGAACCGGGCCGACAGGTGCACCACCCCGTCGGCGTTATGGCCGAGCTCATCTATGGCCAGCCGCTCGCCCAGCGGCACGTGCGGCACGTTCTCCGACAGCACTGTCACGATCACCACCCGCTCGTGCAGCACGTGGTTGAACTCGACGTTGGCCCGTAGCGCAAGTGGCGTGGTCTGTTTGGTCGGGTGCGGGAACACCGCGGTGCCGGGCACGCGGACGATGCGCTCGGCGTGCACCTCTTCGATGAACTGTGGGAGTTCGCCCTCCACCTCGACGCGGCGGGCGGTGACAATCCGCCGGCCGCGCTGCCAGGTGGTCATCACCGTGACCACGATCGCCGCGATCAGCAGCGGCAGCCAACCGCCGTGCACGATCTTGGTCAGGTTGGCGCCGAGGTAGGTCAGCTCGATGCCGCCGAAGACCACCCCGCACAACACCAGCTTCCACCGTGCCCACCGCCACGCGATGGCGGCATAGATGAGGAACAGCGTGGTGGTCAGCAGCAGGGTGCCGGTCACCGCGAGCCCGTAGGCGGTGGCCAGCCGGCTGGACGACTGGAACGCCACGATCAGCACGAGCACGCCGCCGAACAGCAGCCAGTTCACCGCCGGCAGGTAGATCTGGCCGCTCTCCCGGGTCGAGGTGTGCCGGACGGTGAGCTGCGGCAGAAAACCGAGCCGCACGGCCTGCCGGGATACCGAGAATGCCCCGGAGATCACCGCCTGCGACGCGATCACCGTGGCGCAGGTGGCCAGCACGACGAGCGGCAGCCGGGCCCAGCTCGGCGCGAGCAGATAGAAGGGGTTGGCGACGTTGCGCGGGTCGTCCAGGATCAGCGCCGCCTGACCCAGGTAGTTGACGATCAGTGCGGGCCAGACCAGGAGGAACCAGGCCGCCCGGATCGGGCGACGGCCGAAATGGCCCATGTCGGCGTACAGCGCCTCGGCGCCGGTGATCACCAGTACCACCGCGCCCATGGCGAGGAACGCGGTCAGCGGGTGCTCCGCGACGAACACGATGGCGTAGTGCGGCGAGAGCCCGAGCAGCACGCCCGGGTGGCTGGCGATGTGCGGCAGGCCGAGGACGGCGAGGGTGACGAACCACAGCACCATCACCGGCCCGAACAGTCGGCCGATGTGGTGGGTTCCCCAGCGCTGTACCACGAACAACAGGGCGAGGATGGTGATCCCGATCGGCAGCACGGCCTCGGCGAGCTCGGGCCGGGCGACCTCGAGGCCCTCGACCGCGGAGAGCACCGAGATGGCCGGCGTGATCAGCGAGTCGCCGTAGAACAGCGACGCGCCGAGCACGCCGAGTGCCAAGGCGATCGACGCGCGCCGGGCCGACGAGCTCGACACGCCGCGGACCAGCGCGGCGAGCGCCATGATGCCGCCCTCACCGTCGTTGTCCGCGCGCAGGATGAACCCCACGTACTTGACCGTCACCACCAGCGTGACCGACCAGAAGATCAGGGAGACCACGCCGTACACGTCGACGGGTGTCGGGCTCACCGCGTTGTTGTCGATCGAGAACACCGTCTGCACCGCGTAGAGCGGACTGGTGCCGATGTCGCCGAAGACGATGCCGAGCGCTCCCATCGCCAGTCCGAACAGGCCGCTGCTGTGCGCCGCGGGGTGGTGCGGGTTGCCCCCCGCCGCGGCGCGGGCGGGCGGGGGCTCGGGCTCGGGTTCTTGCTCCGCCGCTTGGACGGACGCCTGACCATCGGTCACCTCGTCAGTCTGCACCGCCGCGGGCACGCCGACGCGCCCGACGCCCTCGCCGAGCGCCGGTGTGTGCGTGGGATGCTGCGTGAGTTGGTTCCGCTCAGGGATCGGATGGGAGACACGCATGATCAGCACCAGGGCGCCGCTGGCCCGGGCTTGCGCGGCGGGGGTCCTCGCCCTCGGCCTGTCCGGTTGCGGGGGTGAGACGACGACGGCGCCCGGCGGTGCCGCCTCGGCGACGGGCGCTCCGACCAGCAGCTCGGGTTCGTCGGGTGACGCCGCCGCGCCGGCCGGCGCCAAGGTGTCGGCGAACACGGCGTCCGAGGAGGAGATCACGGCGGCGCTGGGTCGCGCCGGGGTGAGCAACCCGGGGCGCTGGGCCGAGGAGGTCGTCGAGTACCGCCCCTACCCGGCCGACGATCCCAACCTCACCAAGTTGAGGGACAACCTCGCCAAGTACAACCCCGGCCAGGAGACGACCGACAAGATTGTCTCCGCGCTCACCTCGTGACCGGATGCTGACTCCGCCCGCCTCGGCCGCGCCCGTGCTGGTGCGGCGCGGGCTCATCGCGCTCACCGGGATCGGCGGACTGGCCACCGCGTTCGAGCTGGCCACCGAGCGACACTGGAACGGGCTGGAGCAGCTGATCCCCTGGCTGGCCCTGGTCGTGCTCGCGGCGGCGATCGCGCTGGTGCCGGTCCGCCGAGGACGGGCGGTGGCCGTCGCCCGGGTGCTCGCGCTGCTCGTGCTCGGCGCCTCGGCCTACGGCGTTGTCGACCACATCTTGGTCAACTACAACTCCGGTGTGCTGGATCAGCGCTACGCCGAGACCTGGGACCGGCTGCCGCTGGCGCACCGGTGGTGGCTGGCGGTCACCAAGTCGGTCGGGCCCGCGCCCACCCTCGCGCCCGGCGTGCTGGGCCAGTCGGCGCTGCTGCTGCTCCTCGCCACCTTCCTCGGGGATCGCCCCAGTCGCTGATTCCGGGGCAGACCTGCGGGTTGTCTTGATTCGCGGGGCAGTTGATCACCAAACATCTGCTAGGAACGGCGGATGGGGATTCAGGCTTCCGATACCGGTGGTCAGACGTCTGAGGAGCGCGGCTGGTTCCGCTCGATGACACCACGGGAGCGGCGCACCTTCTGGGGGTGCTTCGGGGGCTGGGCCGTGGACGCGATGGACGTCCAGATCTACAGCCTGGTCATCCCGGTGTTGCTGAGCGTGCATTTCCTGGCCGACCGGAGCGAAGCCGGCCTGATCGGCACGGTAACCCTGCTCAGCTCGGCCGCCGGTGGCTGGCTGGCCGGCGCCCTTTCCGACCGGCTGGGCCGGGTGCGGGTGTTGCAGCTGACCATCCTGTGGTTCTCGTTCTCCACGCTGCTGTGCGGGTTCGCGCAGGACGGAACCCAACTGCTGGTGTTCCGGGCACTGATGGGATTCGGCTTCGGCGGTGAATGGGTGGCCGGCGCGGTGCTGATGGGGGAGACGGTGCGCGCCCAGTTCCGGGGCCGCGCGGTCGGCACTGTGCAGTCCGGATGGGCCGTCGGCTGGGGCCTGGCCGTGCTGCTGTCGGTGCTCACCGAGCAGCTGTTCGCGCCGGAGATGGCCTGGCGGGTGCTCTTCGGCCTCGGAGTGCTCCCGGCGCTGTTGGTGCTCTACATCCGGCGGCATGTCACCGAGCCGCCGCTGCTGCGCGCGCCGGCTGGCGCGCCGGGTGAGGGGCCGGCTGCCGGGCCGGCCCCGAAGGCCGGTTTCCTGGCGATCTTCGCGCCGCCCCAGCTGCCCATTACGGTGCTCTGCGCGCTGGTCGGCGTCGGCGCCCAGGGCGGCTACTACGCCGTGACCACCTGGCTGCCGCAGTTCCTCGCGGCCGAGCGCGGGCTGTCCATCCTCGCCCGCGGCGGCACCCTTGCCCTGGTCATCGTCGGGGCGTTCTGCGGATACCTGTTCGGGGCCTGGCTGAGCGACCGGCTCGGTCGACGATGGGCGATCGTGGTGTGCGCGGTGTGCTCGTTGGCCATCGTCATCCCGTACACCACCGGAGGTCTGCCCGGTCCGCTGTTCACCGCGCTGTGCTTCCCGCTCGGCTTCTTCAGCGCCTCGTATTTCGGCGGGCTCGGCGCGTTGTTCACTGAACAGTTCCCGACCGCGTTGCGCGGCTCGGGTCAGGGCTTCGCCTACAACTTCGGCCGCGGCGTGGGCGCGGTGTTCCCGTTCCTGGTCGGGGTGCTCGCCGACGCGCTCTCGATCGGCTTTGCGATCGCGCTGTTCGCCGGCGCGGCGTACGCGGTGATGGCGGTCGCCGCGCTCCTGCTGCCGGAGACCAGGGGGAAGCAACTCAGCGAGGCTGCCTAGAGCGCCCGGCGGGGTCCTCGCCGTACCGGGGGACCACCGAGTAGACCTCGAGATCCGCCGGGGTGCCCTTGGCCCGAAATCCGCGGCGGCGGCGCACCGTGTAGCGGTCGGCGTCCACAGTGGCCAGCGCCGGGCCGGACACCAGAACCTCACCTCCGCCCGCCGCGGCGGCGACCCGGGCGGCCACGTTGACGTCCACCCCGACGTAGTCCCGGCCGACCTTGCGCGGGTGCCCAGAGTGCAGCCCGGTGCGAAGTTGCGGGCGGTACCCGTCGAGGGTGATGGCGCTGACCGCGGTGCACGCCTCGTGGGCCGCCTCGATCGCACCGGCGGTGTCGGCGAAGACCGCCATCAGCCCGTCCCCGAGTGACTTGACCACGCTGCCGCTGTGCCGCCCGATCGCCGTCTCGCTGACCCCTTCGACCTGTCGAAGCAGCCGCAGCACGTGGTCGTCACCGACCTTCAGTGCCCACTCGGAAAAGCCGACCAGGTCGGTGAACAGGATGGTGACCTCGGCGTTGTTGCGCCCGATGCCACGAGAGGTGGCCATCGCCTGCCATACCTGGATCGCGGTGAGTCCGAGCTCCCGGGTGGCGCTCGCCTGGTCGGCGCCCACCTCGCTGATCAGCCGAGCGATGCGGTCCGAGGCGCGATCACTGGTCGGCGCGGCCTGGGAGAGCTCGCCCCCGCCCGGCGCGATGCGGCGCAGGGTGTGCACCGCCTTCAACACGCCCTGGTGCCGATCGGTCCTGCGCAGGGTGTCCCGCAGCTTGGCCAACGAGCGCGCGTTGCCCGGCTGGTCGCTCACACCGAGATTCTATTGCCGGTGAACACAACGGCCCGGAGGCCCAGCCAAGATCAGCCAGCCGGGGTCAGCCGTCCGGGTATCAGCTTCGGCGGGCGGCGCCGAGCGGGATACCCAGCGGTCTGGTTAAGTTCGGCGATGGGGGGCGTTCGGCGTTCTTTCGGGGGATACGCATGCGGACAGACCGGGTCGAGCGCAGCCACGGCGTGACCCAGGGTGAGCCGGAGCGCCCGGTCGGGGAGTTCCTGACGCTGCTCACCGAGCCGGAGCGGGCGGACCTGATGCGCCGCGGCCGCCGTCGGGAGTGGGAGCGCGACGAGACCGTGTGCACCGAGGGTGAGCGCACCGACTGGGTGTTGGTGCTGCTGTCCGGCTGGGCGAAGGTGTCCTCCGACACCGCGCGCGGATCGGAGGTGCTGCTGGCGGTGCGCGGCCCTGGTGCGCTGTTGGGCGAGCTCGCGGCCATCGACCACCAGCCCCGCTCGGCGACGGTCACCGCGCTGGAACGGCTCACCGCGCTGGTGGTGCCGGTCGCCGAGTTCACCGCGCACCTGGAGGCGAACGGGCGGGTCAGCTTCCTGCTGATGCGGCTGCTGGCCGAGCGGTTGCGCGACGCCGACCGCAAGCGGATCGAGTTCGGCGCGCACACCACCACCGGCCGGGTGGCCACCCGGCTGGTGGAGCTGGCCGAACGGTTCGGCCAACAGACTCCCACCGGCCTGCGGGTGGCGCTGCCGCTGTCCCAGGACGAGCTGGCCGGGTGGACCGGCGCGTCCCGGGAAGCGGTCAGCAAGGCGTTGGGCGTGTTGCGCGCGTACGGCTGGATCACCACCGGACGACGCCAGATCGTCGTGCACGACCTCGAGGCGCTGCGTTCGCTCGTCTCTTGACCCCAGTGTGTAGAAGTACGCAGACGCCGTTTCGCCACGGTGGTCTCCTCTCTTCGCCGGCCCAGTCCGGGTCGGTCTGAGGGCAGTAACGCGACAGGTGCCTCGCCCCCAGCTAGCACGATGAGTTGTTGTGTGTGCGCTTTCGCTGCGCATGCAATGGGAGGCCACGAGATGGGATCGGTCGAAGCAGAAAGTGAGCCGTTTCGTTTCGCCGTGCTTGGCGCGGTCCGTGTCTGGCGAGG
>DATHIT010000005.1:0-4569 GCA_035489915.1 Pseudonocardia sp.
CCGCACGAACACAGTCGGCTCCTCGGCCGCCACCTCGTCGGGCCCGATGGCGGTGAAGATGGCCAGCCCGGCGCCGGCCAGGGCGAGCACACCGAGGACGTGCGCCGCCGGGGCGTCGGCCAGCGTGAGCATCACCAGGCCGACGAGGAAGCAGGCCACGCCGACACGACCCGCCCAGGGCGGACGAACCGCATCCGGTCCTCGGGTGGTGTGCCGGACCGGGGCGCTGGGGTGCGGGTCCAGGTGCCCAGCCAGGCTGAGCCGGAACAACAGGGCGAGGCTTGGCGCCAGGACAACCAACCCGAGCAGTACCGAGATCACCACGGCCCACAGGGTGGCGTTGTCCGATGCCGCGTCGCCGAGGGTGAGGCCGGGCAGCAGGTAAGGCCGCTGCGCGGCGGCCCAGCCGCCCAGCAGTGCGGCCACCGCCACCCCCGCCGCCACCCTGGAGAGAGCGAAGTGGTGCCGCCACACCAGCGCCAGGGAGCCGACCCCGCCGAGCGCGGAGACCACGACCGCGGCCAAGCCCCACCCGGAGGACAGGCCGGCGAGGATCCTGGGGGCGTCTGCGGCGAGGACCGCCAAACCCACCAGGGATATGACACCAGCTGCCACACCGGCGATCAGCGCACGGCCCCGGAAGGCGCGCTCCAGCCCGGAGACCGGGTGCCGCCGGGCGTCCGCGGCCAGGAAAACCGCCGCGAGGTACGCGCCGACCGCCACCGCGAGGCACCCGCTGACCAGCGAGGTCGGGTTGACCCAGCTGGTCACCATGTCGCCCTTGGCGTTGCCGACCGGGACCCGACCGGAGGCGATCCCGCCGATCACCGTGCCCAGCATGAACGGGGTGAGGATGGAGGACAGCGCGAAGGCCGTGTCGATGAACCGCCGCTCGGCGGGCTCTTCGGTGGCGCTCTGCACCGCGTAACACAGCCCGCGTAGCACGATGCCGATCGCGGCGAGGAAGATCGGGATGGCCAACGTCGAGCAGACCGAACCGAACACCGTCGGATATGCGGTCCACATGACCGTCAGCACCAACACCAGCCAGACGTGGTTGGCTTCCCAGACCGGGGCCATGGCGTGGTGGGCGTGATCGCGGAGCCGGCGCCCGTGCTCGCCGCCGCCGGCGGTGAGCTGCCAGAACCCGGCACCGAAGTCGGCCCCGGCGAGCAGTGTGTAGAGAACCAGGCCGACCCATGAGATCAGCAGCGGGAGCGTCTGGAGCAGCATCACCTCACCCCGCTGCCACGGCGGTCGGCGGGCCGGTCACCGAGTTGCCTGCCTCGGTCGGCACGGGCACCTTCGCCAGCCGCCGCAGCGTCCAGCACACCGCCACGGCCAGCAACGCGTACGTCGCGGCAAGTACCCCGTAGCCCACCGGGATGCCGGTCGCCCCGGTCACCGCGTCCCCGGTACGCATCACCCCGTACACCACCCAGGGCTGCCGGCCGACCTCCGTGGTCACCCAGCCGGCGACCAGCGCGATGTAGGCGAGCGGGCCGGCCAGCACGAGCGCCTGGTAGAAGCGGCGGCTGTTCGGCAACCGGCCACGGCGCCAGCGCACCACCAGGAACACCACGGCGAGCAGCGCGAGCAGGGTGCCGATGCCGACCATGGTCTGGAAGGCGAAGCGGACCACGTTGACCGGTGGCTGGTCGCTGACCGGGACGGAGTCCAGGCCGCGCACCACCGCGTTCGGGTTGTGGAAGGACAGCAGCGACAGCAGCCGGGGGATCTCGATGCCGTAGCGGACCTGTCCGTCGGTGTAGAAGCCGAGCAGGTGTTCCGGGGCGCCGGCGGTGGTCTGCGCCAGACCCTCCAGCGCGGCGAGCTTGATCGGCTCCTCGGTCGCCACGTCCCTGGCCGCCCAGTCGCCCACCAGTACCTGCAGCGGCGCGGCGACCGAGGCGGCGGCCAGTGGCACGGCCAGCGCGGTGCGCTCGTAGCGGCCCCACCGCCCGCGCAGCCGCCCGACGGCGTACGCGCCGGCGACCAGGAATCCGGTCACCATGAACGCGGCCAGGTACATGTGCACCAGCTCGTGCCAGAAGTAGGTGTTGGCGAACAGCGCCCGCACCGGGTCGATGTCCACCACCCGCCCCTGGGCGTCCAGCCCGAACCCCTGGGGGTGGTTCATCCACCCGTTGACCGCGATGACCATCAGCGCGCCGACCACACCGGCCACCGCGATCGGAATCCCACTCAGGAAGTGCGCCCGCGCCGGCAGCCGGTCCCAGCCGTACACATAGATCCCGATGAAGATGGCTTCGAGGAAGAACGAGAAACCCTCGATGGCAAATCCCAGGCCGAACACCGGGCCGAAGGTCGCGGTGAAGTTCGGCCACAGCAGGCCCATCTCGAAACTCAGAATGGTCCCGGTCACCACACCGGCCGCGAACAGCGTGACCATCACCTTCGTCCACCGCCGGGCCAACACCCGGAACAGCTGATCACCGGTGCGCAGGTAGCGCCATTCGAGGAACAGCACCATCACCGGGAACGCGATCCCGAAGCACACCAACGGAATGTGCACCATGAACGACAGCGCCTGCATCTGCCTGGCCGCCAGCAGATACGGCTGCTCGGGCGGTGTCAATGGCGGGGCCAACGCCGAGCACAGGACCAACGGGAGAACTGATCTCATTGCTTCACGACCTCGACGATCTGGTGCTTCATCAGCGGTTGGTCGCTTTGGGCGCTGTAGTCGCCGAGCGCGCACAGCACGTTGAGCTCAGGCATGTACCCGCTGACGCAACCAGCCGGGATGTTGTAGGCCACCGCTCGGTATCCGTAGACCGAGCGGGTGCTGCCGTCGCGGGCGAAGCTGGTGATATCGATCAGGTCGAACTCGTCGATGCCCCGTTCGGCCATGTCGGCGCGGTTCATGAACAGCAGGGTGCGGAGGTTTTTCACCCCTCGGTAGCGGTCGTCGTCGGAGTAGATCGTGGTGTTCCACTGGTCGTGCGAGCGCATGGTGGACAACATGAGCTTTCCCGGCTGAGGAAGAACATCGGGAATCGGCGCGGGGTGGAATTCGGCGCGCCCGCTCGGGGTGAGGAACACCCGTTCCCGGGCGGGCTGGCGGATCCGGAACCCGAGTGGCAGCCGCACCCGGCGGTTGAAGTCCTCGAACCCGACCAACGCCTTGGCCATGGTGTCGCGGATCCGGTCGTAGTCCTCGACGTAGTACTCCCACGGCGTCGCCGAGTCGGGCAGCGTGGCACGCGCCATCCCGGCCAGGATCGCGCACTCGGAGCGCAGGGCGGGTGAGGGCGGTTTCCGCATGCCGTAGGAGATGTGCACCATGCTCATCGAGTCCTCCACCGACACGCCCTGCTCACCGCCGCGCTGCACGTCGCGTTCGGTGCGCCCGAGGCAGGGCAGGATGAGCGCGGCGCGACCGTGGACCAGGTGGCTGCGGTTGAGTTTGGTGCTGACCTGCACGGTGAGGTCGGTGTTGCGCAGCGCGGCGAACGTCGCCTCGGTGTCCGGCGCGGCCAACGCGAAGTTGCCGCCCATGCTCACGAACACCCGCACGCTGCCCTCGAGCATGCCCCGGATGGTGGCCACGGTGTCCAGGCCGTGCTCGCGCGGCGCCCGGATCCCGCAGGCGGCGTCCAACCGGGCCAGCCAGTCCTCGGTGGGGCGGTGGTCGATCCCGCAGGTGCGGTTGCCTTGGACGTTGCTGTGGCCTCGGATCGGGGTGGGGCCGGCGCCTTCCCGGCCCAGGTTGCCCCGCATCATGAGCAGATTGAGGATCTCCCGGACGGTGTCGCAGCCGTGCTCCTGCTGGGTCACCCCCAGACACCAGGCGATGATCGTCCGGTCGGCGGCCAGGTAGCGCTCGGCCAGATCCCGAATGGTCTTCTCCGGTACCCCGGACTGGTGGGTGAGCTCCTCCCAGGAGGCCGCGTCCACGGTCTTGCGGTACGCCTCGAAGTTCGCCGTGTAGCGCTGGATGAACAGCTCGTCGATGACCGCCGGGTCGCTCGCCGCGCGTTCCAGCACCGCTTTGGCCACGCCGCGCAGCAGCGCCAGGTCACCGCCGATGCGTGGCTGCACGTTCATCGTGCCGGTCGCGGTGGCGTGGAAGGCGGCCATCGCGAGGAACTCGTGCGGCACGATGGTGCGCCGCGACGCTGCCTCCACCAGCGGGTTGACGTGCACGATCTGGGCGCCGCGGCGGTGCGCGTCGGCCAGCGCGGTGAGCATCCGGGGCGCGTTGGACGCGGCGTTGACCGCCATCACGATCAGCAGGTCGGCCCTTTCCCAGTCCTCGATGTCGCAGGTGCCTTTCCCGGTGCCCAGCGCCGCGGTCATCGCCCGCCCGGACGCCTCGTGGCACATGTTCGAGCAGTCCGGCACGTTGTTCGTGCCGAACTCCCGCGCCCACAGCTGGTACAGGAACGTGGCCTCGTTGCTCAACCGGCCGGAGGTGTAGAAGGCCGCTTGGTGCGGGCTGTCCAACCCGCGCAGCGTGGCGCCGACCAGCTGGTAGGCGTCCTCCCAGGAGATCGGCCGGTACTTGTCGCTGGCCGGGTCGTAGACCATCGGCTCGGTAAGCCG
>DATHIT010000006.1:0-20764 GCA_035489915.1 Pseudonocardia sp.
GTCGCTGATCGTGTAGCCGAACCGGGCGCCGAGTGGCAGGCCGGACAGCAGCGGGTAGTTGTCCGAGGTGGAGCCGCTCTGGCGCTCCTTCACCACCACCCGGAGTGCCCCGGCCGTGTAGTGCAGCATGACGAACGAGACCGAGCTGATGTCGTCGGCGCCGTGGATCTGGCCGATGATGACGTCTTGATTCTCCCGAGGCGCCTGCGCCACCGTCAGGGATGCCCGGAGGGTGCGTGGGCTGGTGCCGGCCTTGAAGTGGTTGAGGCTGACCAGTTCGGTGCGCGGGTGCGTGGAGTTCGGCGTGGTGACGCCGTCCACCGGCGCCCAGAAGTTGAGGCTGCCGTCGACCGCGCGGACCAGCCACGGCGGCACGCTGTCCGCCGGCTCGACGCTCGCCGCGGTGCCCTTCTCACTGGCCTGGGGAAGGGTCAACTTCCAGCCGGCAAGACTCACCGGCCCGACCTGGCCGAGCTCCAGCAGCGGCTGAGGTACGCCGGGCTGCGGCATACCGGGCCATGGGGCGCCCGCCTGGGGTGCGCCGGGCTCGGGCATCCCGGGCGGGGGCATGCCAGGTTGGGGCATGCCGGGCGGGGGCATGCCGGGCGGGGGCATGCCGGACCAAGGGGCGCCCGACTGGGGCGCACCGGGCTGGGGTGGCGCGATCCAGGGGCCCGTTGCGCTCGTCGAGGGGGGCGGCTGGCCGTCCTGGGGATTGCCCGCGCCGTCCTGGTTGGGCGCGCCGGGCAGCACGATAATGATCACGGAGAGGGCGCCGGCCAATGGACCGGTCATGGCTTGGCCACGCGGGTGATCCGGGCGTCGTCCATGAACACTCGTCGTCCCTTGCTCTCGCTGTCCTCGCTATCCGGCACGCGGCTGGTGCCCGCGTGTGGATCTCCATCCTGAGGCAGCGACCCCTTGGACCGGGGCAGAACGGCGAAATCGGCCGGACGCGTGTCGCGTGGGGTTTTCCGCCGTGGGCCATCCGCCGGCGGGGATGTGACACGGCCGAGGGCCGGGTCAATCCGGGTCAGATCAGGAAGCTGACCTGCTCCTGGCCGCCCACCAGCGCGCGACAACAGATCTCCCGGCCGAGCTCGGTACAGCGGCTCGGGTGGCGCGCCGCGGTCTCAAGATCACGCCAGAACCGCTGGATCGGGTTAACGGCGGTGACGCCCACGCCGTTGAAGGATCAGCACAGCGGGATGTCCGGACAGTGTTTCGGCGTCAGGGTGTTCCCGCCCCGACCGCCTCGATGGTGCGGAGGATGGCTGACCAGGTGTCCACCGGCAGCGGAATGCCCTCGGCCAACCGTCTCGCCCGGGCCTGCCGCTCGGGCTCGCCGGGCAGCAGCACGGGCGTCGTCGGATCCACCGGGCGGGCGGAGAGCACCCAATCCAGATACTCCAGTCCGATCCGCTCGAACTCCTCCCGGGTACCGAGCAGCGAGGGCGACAGATAGACCGAGAGCATCCCGTTGGCGATGCCGCCCCCCTCGGTACCGCCAGGGCCGGCGCCGCCGCCACCGGTGAGCGCGCCGCCGAGCAGCTCACACATCAGGGCGAGGCCGGAGCCCTTGTGCTCGCCGAAAGCCCGCAGCGCTCCGGTCCCGCCGGACGGACGGCGCAGGTCGGTGCTCTGGTAGTCGCCGTACAGCACCCGGGGGTCGCCGGAACGCCGACCGTCCTCGCTGATCAGCGCGTCCGGCGGCAACGGTTTGCCGCCGAACGAGGCCACCTGCACCTTGCCCTCGGCGACCAGTGAGGTGGCAAAGTCCAGGATCACCGGCCGCTCCGGCAGCGGAATGCCGACCGAGAACGGCGCGGTGGAGAAGCGTCGGTCAACCCCGCCGAACGGGGCCACCAGCGCGGAACCGGCGACGTTCACGAAATGGATCGCGATCAACCCGGCGTCGACCGCGGCTTCGGAGTAGGAGCCGACCCGCCCGATGTGCCCGGCGTTGCGCAAGGCCACCACGCTGGTGCCGTGCTGTTGGGCGCGCTCGATGCCCAGCGCCACGGCCTGCGGCGCGACCGTCTGACCGAACCCGAACTTCCCGTCCAGCACGGCGAACGACCCGCCGTCGGTCACCACCTCCACGGTCTGCCCCGGCACCACGAAACCGGCTTGCAGCCAGTCGATGTACAGCGGCACGCGGCCCACGCCGTGGCTGTCGTGCCCGGTCAAGTTGGCCTCGACCAGCTGTTTGGCGATCCGCGCGGCCTCTTCGTCGTCGCATCCAGCGGCGGCGAAGATGTCCCGCACGGTCGACTCCAGCTCACCGGCCGCAATCACGTGCACCTGGTCGGTTCCTGCTCGATCTAGTTCGCTGCTTCCCACGGCTCCAGCATGTCGGTCCGAGTCCGCCCGGTGAACCATGGGGGTCCGCTTGTCGGGCCGACCAGGCAGCTGCCGTTGGCCACCTCCGCGTCGATCGCCGCCCCTGCCCACCGCGCACATCGTCGGCGCGCGGCACACATCTTGGAACTTATGTCCAGGATGTGGTCGGCGCCCAGCCGCTCCAGGACGGCGGCGACCTCGGGGACAGCGGCCTGCGGAACTCCGTAGTAGTCAAAGATGCCGCCGCGCTCCCGGTTCTGGCCGCAGACGACGAACAGCCCGCTGCCGGTCGCGGCCTTGATCCGCGACGCCAGCCAACCCACGAACCCGCTGTCGTCAGCCCCGGACGGAAGCACCACGCGAAACACGCCGAACCGCTCCTCGGCGGCCTCCGAGCTGGTTCCCCAAGCCGGGCAGAGGGCACTGAGCTGGCCTTCATCGCGGATCGCGGCGATCCAGTCGTCGCGCTCGGCCGCGTCGTTGTGCTCGACGAATGACCAGGATCCGGTCAGCCAGGAGATCGCGGATCGCCGGAAGACGGCGCGGAGTCGGGCCTCGGTCTGGGCGCCCACTTCGCGGGAGATGGTGACCATCGGGCGAGTGTGCCGGCCGGTTTGCTAATGCCACAACCCGTTAGTCAGGTAGTCTCGCTCGGATGCCGCCGGTTGTTGACCCCCTCGCTGTTGACTTCGCCAACACGCGTTCGTCCATCGGTCGGGACCGCATCGGCACCCTTGAGCAGTTCCGCGGCTGGGCCGGCGGATGGCCGGTGCTCGCCGCACCCGCGGGAGAGCTGGGCGAGGGTGACCTAGCTGCGGTGCTGAGCCAACGTGACACCAGCCAGCTCGTGCTGCACCATCTCGCCGCGGCCGAGCTGCCTCCCGAGGAAGTGTGGTCGCCTGCGATGCAACCGGGCCTCGCCGCCGCCCCGTTCCGGCTGGTGCCCGTTCCGGGTGGGGGAGCGACTTTGCCCGGGCAACCGCTGGCCACGGTCCGGCACCTGCTCGGTCGCGCGCTGGTCGATCTGGTGCTGAACCTGCGACCGGGCGAGCTGCACCGGTGTCATGGCGTGGGATGCGAGCGGGTCTTCGTCGCCCGGCGAGTGGATCGGCGCTGGTGCGACAGTCGTATCTGCGGCAACCGCGCCCGAGTGGCCGCGCACGCCCGGCGCCACCGAGAGAGGCAGTAGGCCGGTACCTGAGCGCGGCGTAAAGCGTCTAGTCCAGTGCGGTGTCCAGGTGGAGTATGGCGGTGGCCAGCGCGGTGGCGCCGAGCGCGATGTCCTCGGCCGAGCTCCATTCGGCGGGGTCGTGGCTGATGCCGTCCCGGCTCGGGATGAAGATCATGCCGGTCGGCGTCACGTGGCTGACCTGCTGCGCGTCGTGGCTGGCGCCGCTGGGCAGCACAACCGGTTCGATGTCCAGGCTCCGGCACGCCGTGGCCAGGACTTCCCGTACCGAGGGCGACAAGGCAACCGGCAGGGCCTCGGCCAGCGTCTCGGCCCGCATGGCGATGCCGCGCCGCGCGCACACCCCTCCGGCCCGTTCGACGATCTCGGCGGCGACCCTTTGCTGGCGGTCGCCGTCCAGCTCGCGTACGTCCACACAGAGCGAGACCTCGCCGGCGATGGTGGTCATCGAGTTCGGCGCGACGGTCAGTTTGCCGACGGTGGCCCGGGTGCCCAGCTCCGCGGTCTGGTGGGCCACCGACTCCACCAGCAGCACGATCTCGGCCGCGGCGGCGAGTGCGTCGGCGCGCAGCCGCATCGGCGAGGCACCGGTGTGTGCGGCCCGACCGCGCAGGTCCAGGCGCACCCGGGTGCTGCCGGAGACCGTGTCGACCACGCCCAGTCGGCGACCGAGTGACTCCAGCGTGGGGCCCTGCTCGATGTGCAGCTCGACGAAGGCGGCCCAGTTCGAGGCGGACCACCGCGCCGACTCGACACCGCCGGGGTCCAGGCCCACCGCCGACATCGCCTCGGTCAGGGTGATCCCGTCGGGGTCGACCTGGTGGTCCAGGTCAGCGGAGCCGATCAGTCCGGCGGCGAGCAGGCTCCCGGTGCACGCCTGGGCGAACCGGGCGCCCTCCTCGGCGGCGAACACCACGAAGCGCACCGGATGCCGGTGGACGATTTCCCGTTCGGTGAGCTGGCGGGCGGTCTCCATCGCGGCGGCGACCCCGAGGATGCCGTCGAAGGTGCCCGCGTTCGGCACGCTGTCCAGGTGGGAGCCGATGCCGATGGCCGGCAGCGTCGGGTCGGTGCCGGGTCGCTCGGCGATCGTGTTGCCGGCCGCGTCGGTCCACACCCGTATGCCGAGGGCGGTCATCTCCTCGGCGAACACCGCGTGCGCGGCCCGTTCCAGCGGCGAGTAGGCCAGCCGGGTCACCCCGGGGCCGCGTCCCGGCTCGGACAGCGCCGCGAACCGCTCGATCAGGGCGGTGAGCCGGCCGGAATCCGCCGCGATGGCGCCGATCGGGCGGACCGTGCCGGTCATGACTGCTCGCTTCCGGTCAGGGTGGGCTCGGCGACGGGGCTTCGCCGGTCCGGGATCAGCAGCAGGGCGAACATGTCCACGATGTAGATCAGCGCGAGGAAGGCCAGCGCGGTGGCGAAGCCGTACGCGCCGGCGAGCAGCGCGACGACCAGTGGGGCGAAGCCGCCGATGCCCCGGCCGAGGCCGAACAGCACGTTCTGCGCGGTGGCCCTGGCGGCGGTGGGGTAGTGGTCCGCGATCACCGCGCCGTAGCCGCCGAGCATGCCGTTGGCGAAGATGCCCATGATCGCGCCGCCGACCAGCACGGCCAGCGGCGCGGTGAGCTGGCTGTAGCCGAACAGGCTCAGGCACGCGCCGGCCTGGAAGATCCAGAACGCCTTCCGCCGGCCGATCCGGTCCGCGAGTTGGCCGAACACCAGGATGCCGAACACCATGCCGGCCACGGTGACCGCGGTCCACAGCGAGGACTTGGTGAGGCTGAGCCCGATGTTCTTGGACAGGTAGGTGGGCAGCCAGGTCATGATGCCGTAGTAGCCGAAGTTCTGGATCGCGCAGATGAGCACGATGCCCAGGCTGGTCCGGCGCATCACCGGGTCGGCCACCAGGTACGCGTAGGAGCTGCGCCGTTCCTTGCGTATCGCCACCCGCGCCCGATGCTCGAGGAAGGCGTCCGGCTCGCGCAGCCGGGAGCGGAAGACCGCCGCGACGATGGCCGGGAAGATGCCGATCACGAACAGGCCGCGCCAGCCCCATGTGCTGATCACCGGGGCGGCCAGGAGGGCGGCGAGCAGCACGCCGAGCTGGAACCCGACCCCGACACACGAGGTGGCTCTGGCTCGCTTGAGCGCCGGGAACGCCTCGGCCGCCAGCGCCATGCCGACGCCGAACTCCCCGCCGATGCCGATGCCCGCGATGAACCGGAAGATGGCCATCTCGACGAAGCCCTGGGACAACGCGGTCAGCCCGGTGAACACGGCGAACAGGATGATCGAATAGGCCATCACCCGGACCCGGCCGTAGCGGTCGGCGAGCGCCCCGAAGATCAGCGCGCCGGTGACCGTGCCGAGCAGCGGAATGGTGGCCAGCCAGCCGGCCTCGGTGGTCGACAGACCGAGGCTGAGCACGATCGCGGGCAGTGCAAAGCTGAGTATCTGCAGGTCAAAGCCGTCCATGGCGTAGCCGAGGGTGGCCGCGAAGACCGCTTTGCGCCCGTACGGGGTGACCTGCCCGTCGTCGGGCAGCGTGTCGACCTGGCCGGTGTCCGGCGCGATCGGCTGGTCCGGCGCGGTCTCGTCGCGGTTCATGTACGGCTCGCCTGCCAATCCAAGGTGGAGCGGGTTGCCTCTCCCGGCCATTTTGGAAATAGCTTTCCATTGTGTGCGGCGTCGAAAGTGCGCCGACAGTTATGCCCTCGTTAAGCCTTCATTTCCGGCGGTGGCCGGAGTGCACAGCGGGGCCAGCAGGCGTGCGCAGTCGATCAACCCGGGCAGTTCCAGCAACCGCTGCCACAGCGCCGGGCCCGGGGGCCCGGCCAGGGAGAGGAACTTTCCCCTCAGCTCGTCCGGTGTCATCGGGTCGTGGTGGTGCCCGCGCGGGTCGTCCACGGACGATTCCAGCCGCCGGCCAGCGTGCACCACCACCCGGGCCGGGGAGTGCTCGGGCCAGCGCGCCTCCAGCTCGGGATCGGCGGTGACGGTCACTCGCTTCGCCAGCCGGGCGACGGCGGGGGAGTAGTCGAACCCGGCGGGCTCGCCACCGCGGCTGGTCAGGGCGGCGGCGACGGCGTAGGGCAGGGAGAAGCGCGCGGACAGGTCGTTGGGTGCGGGTTGGCGGTCGAGCTTGAGGTTGTTGGATACGGTGTGCACCTCCACCGCCTGCACGGTGTCGATCGGCAGCGGGGGCAGCGCGAGCACCGCGTCGATGGCGGCGTGGGTGAGCGCGCACGCGCTGTGCCGCTTGAAGTAGTTCCGCAGGATCGCCGGCCGCGCCGGGTCGGCCGGCTCGGTGAGCGCCCCGAGGTCCGCCGGCTCGCCCGCGACCTGGCCGAACAGCGCTCCCACCGACGCCAGCGAACCCCGGAATCCGGCGCGGTGCAGCCGGACGGCACGCACCGCGTTCTGCGCGGCCAGCCCCATCGCGATGTTGCGCGCGGTGGCCCCGGCGTAGCAGGCGTCCCAGACCGGCACGGTGGGTGTGGTCGCGGCGATCCCGGCGATGGTGGCCGGGTCCTCGTCGAGCAACAGCGCCACCGCGACCGCCGCGCCGACCCCGGCCAGGTGCCCGTGCGGGTGGGTCGGCGGGACCAGGCGGAACGCGGTGAGCAGCCGGGCGGCCACGTCGTAGCCCGCCACCACCGCGGCCAGCAACTCCGTGCCGGATCGGTGGGCGACCTCGGCGGCGGCCAGCGCGGCGGGCACCACGTGCATGCCCGGGTGGCCGGTCGGACGCATTCCCTCGTCCAGCTCCAGGAACGAGCCGGCCGAGGCGTTCAGGAACGCGGCCTGTTCGGCGTCGGTGGGCGCGGCGCCGGCCGCCCATACGGTCGCGCCGCCGGCAGACACCCGTGAGTGGCGAGTGGTCCTATAGGACCACTCGCCACTCACGGGGTCAGCAGTGGCGGGTGGGTCGAGGTCGTCCCCGCGCAGCCTGGTCATCTCCGGCGTGCGGCCGCCGGCGATGCTCACCCCGATGACGTCGGCCACCACGTGGACGGTGTGCGTCCGCACCGGCTCGGCCAGCGGCGCCCGGAACAGCTCGCACGCTCGCGCGATCGCCTCGTGCACGGCCGGCTCGAGGTGCTGCCCGGTCATCCCTGTGCCGACGCGGTGCTGCGTGCGGCGTGCTCCGCCCGGACGAACCGGCCCCGCCGAGGCGCGACGATCTCCCGGTCCCGGACCACCACCTCGCCGCGCAGCACCGTCGCCACCGGCGCCCCGCGCAGCTCGACGCCGTGCCACGGACTGACCGGCTGCTTGGCGATCAGCTCCTCGTTGCGCACGGTCCGCCGGGCCTCCGGGTCGACGATCACCAGGTCGGCGTCGCTGCCCGGGCGGATCACGCCCTTGCGCGGGTAGAGGCCGTAGAGCCGGGCGGTGGCGGACGCGGCCACCTCGGCGAGCCGGGCCGGCGTCGTCCTGCCGCGCAGCATCGCGTCGATCAGCACCGGGCCGAACGTCTCGCAGCCGACCGCGCCGGCCGGCTGGGTGGCGAAGCCCCGACTCTTCTCCTCGACGGTGTGCGGGGCGTGGTCCGAGCCGACCGAGACGATGTTGCCTTCGGCCAGCCCCTCCCACAGCGCGTCCTGGTCGGCCTGGCCGCGGATCGGCGGGTAGACCTTCATCACCGGGCCGACCCGGGGGTAGTCGCGGTCGGTCAGCGTCAGGTACTGCGGGCAGGACTCCGCGCTGACCGCGACGCCGCGGCGGCGGGCCCAGCGCACCGCGTCCAGCCCGGCGGCCGAGGCCAGGTGCACCACGTGGAAGCGGCAGCCGGTGGCCTTGGCGAACTCGGTGGCGATCGAGATGGTGGTGGCCTCGGCGGCGGCCGGGCGGGCGTCCAGCAGGTCCTGGTAGCTCTCGATGGGGTGGCCGAGCAGCTCCTGGCTGGTGGCCAGCACGTCCTTGTCCTCGCAGTGCGCGGCGAGCAGCCCGCCGTGCCGGGCGACCTCGGCGAACAGCCGCAGGACCTGCCCGTTGGGCGGTGGCATGAGCAGCTTGTCCGGCGTCTCGTCGCCCAGGTTGTAGACCAGCGCGCGGGTCTCCCGGTGCAGCGCGTAGCCCCAGAACAGCTTTACCCCGACCGCACCGGCGGCGAACATCGGCCCGATCTGGTCCAGGTTCGACTCGCCCAACGCCAGCCCCCACAGCCCGAAGTCGGTCCACGCGGAGCGCTCGTGCTGGGCGCGGCGCTGCTCGAACACCTCGGCCGAGTCCACCGGCGGCACCGCGTTGGGCATCTCCAGCACGGTGGTCACCCCGCCGGTGAGCGCGCCGCGGGTGGCGTGGTCGAAGTCCTCCTTGTGACTCAGGCCAGGGTCGCGGGAGTGCACGTGCGGGTCGATGAACCCGGGGAAGACCAGCTTCCCGGCCGCGTCGTAGCGCTCGTCGGCGTCCACCCGGGTGCCGGTGTCCAGCACTCCGGTGATCACGCCGTCGGCGCACAGCAGGTCGGCCCGCAGCGGCCCGGACGGCGTGATGAGCTGGCCGTTGGTGAGCAATAGCCGCACAGTTCCTCCTCGCGTCACGCCGCGCCTGGCAGGGCAAATGGGCGGCTGCGACCGGGTAGAGCGGCAGAGGGTGAAATTGGAAACGTACTTCCACTCTGTGCCTTGGAGCATGGAAGTATGACGCCAGGTTGTCAAGCGGGAGGAACTCGGCGATGGGCCCGACCAAACCGATCGAGGTGGTGGTGCGCGCCATGGAGGTGCTCAACGCGGTCGCCTCGGCGCACTCCGGCCGCAGCTTCCAGGAACTGCGCGACGAGCTGGACATCCCGATCGGCAGCCTGCACCGGATTCTCGGCACGCTCAGCCACAGTGAGTACCTGCGCCGCTCGCCGGCCACCAAGCGCTACTTCCTCGGCCGCGCGGCCCGGGCGCTGCACGGACCCACCGGTTCGGCCGGCGCCCGGCTGGTCCAGGCACCCCCGGCGCTGCTGCGGGCCGCCGCCGAGACCGGGGAGACGGTGTTCCTCACCGAGCTGGTCGGCGACGTACCGGTGTGCGTCGCGATCGTCGAGGCGGCGCACGCGCTGCGGCTGTTCGTCCGGATCGGCCAGGAGATGCCGCTGCACGCCGCGTCCTCCAGCCGGGCGATCCTGGCCCACCTGGCCGAGGAGGTGGCCCGCGCCCTGCTGGCCGACGCGGCCCCGCTGACCGGCTACACGTCGGTGACCCCGCGTGAGGTCGACGAGGTCATGCACCTGCTGAAGGAGGTCCGCTCGCGCGGGTACGCGGTGTGCGACAACGAGCTGGACCCGAACGCCTGGGCGGTGGCGGCGCCCATCTGGGACGGCGACGACCGGGTCAGTTCCAGCGTGACGATCACCGCGCCGGGCTCGCGGGTGGCCGACCCCCAGGTGCGCGCGCGGCTCACCAAGGCCGTCCTGGCCGCGGCGGAGGCGCTGTCCGTCGAGCTGGGCGCGAGCCCTCGCGGCACGGCGAGCTGATGGCGTCGGTGGGGTTGCTCGGGGTGGGCGGCACGATCTCGGTCGCTCCGGGGGAGCGGGGCGCCCAGCCGGCTCGGGGCGCCGAGGAGCTGCTGCCGCCGACGGGGGTGCCCGCCGGCATCCGGGTGCACCCCAGGGACGTGCTGCGCCTGCCTTCCCACACGGTGACCGTGGACGACCTGTGGCTGCTGGTCGAGGAGGTGCGCGCGGAGATCGCCGGCGGCCGGGACGGCGTGGTGATCACCCACGGCACCGACACCCTCGAGGAGACCGCCTACGCGATGAGCCTGCTGGTGGACACCACCGTGCCGGTCGTGCTCACCGGGGCCATGCGCGCGCCGCACCTGGCCGGCCCGGACGGTCCGGCGAACGTCGCGGCCGCGCTCATGACGGCGGCCTGTCCCGAGCTGGGCGGTTACGGGCCGGTGGTGGTGTTCTCCGACGAGATCCACGTGGCCCGCCTGGTCACCAAGATGCACAGCACCCGGGTGGACGCGTTCGCCTCGCCGGCCGCCGGGCCGGTCGGCTTTGTCGCCGAGGAGCGCGTCGAGCTGCTGCTCGGCCCGCCGCCCCGCCGCGACCTGCTGCCCTCGACGGCGCCGCCCAGCCGGCGGGTGGGCCTGGTCTGGGCGACCACCGGCATCGATGGCGAGCAGGTGGCCGCATACGGCGCAGGGCTCGACGGCCTGGTGGTCGGGGCGCTCGGCGCGGGGCACGTGTCACCCGCGCTCGGCGAGGCCCTTGTCCGGTTCGCCGAGTCTGGCCGGCCGGTGGTGGTGGCCAGCCGGTGCCCGGATGGGGCGCTGCTCTCGCACACCTACGGCGGGGCCGGGTCGGAGATCGAGCTGCGCCGCGCCGGCCTGCTGTTCGCCAACGTGCTCAGCCCACCCAAGGCTCGGCTCCGCCTGCTGTTCGGCCTCTCCGCCGGCCTTCCAGCGGACGAACTTTTTGGCCCGTGAGTGGTAGTGGCTGCTATGACAGCCAATACCACTCACGGGGTTCAGCGGACGGTGGCTAGGCCGGGGTAGAGCTTGTCCAGGTCTCCGGACAGTGCGGCCTTGACGTTGCGGCTCTTGTCGTCGGCGACCACTTCTAGGGCGCGCGCCTGGATGCCGTCCAGGGCCAGGCCGGCGACCCTCGCCGGGTCGATCTTGTCCGACTCGTCGACGAAGTCGGCCATGTCGGTGTCCATGTAGCCGACGTGCAGCGCGGTGACGTGGATGCCGGAGGGTGCCAGCTCTTGGCGGATCACGTTGGTCATCGCCCACTCGGCCGCCTTCGCCGCGCTGTAGCCGCCGTGGATCGGGTAGTGCGCCCAGCTCAGCACGGACAGCACGTTGAGCACCGCGCCGCCGCCGTTGGCGGTGAGCACCGGGGCGAACGCGCGGGCGACCTCCAGCGAACCGAAGAAGTGCGTCGCCATCTCCCGCTTGATGTCGGCGATGTCGCCGCTGATCAGTCCCACCTGGGTGCTGATGCCGGCGTTGTTGATCAGGAGCGTGACGTCCGAGGCGATCTCCGCTGCCCTGGCCACCGAGGCGGGGTCGGTGATGTCCAGCTGGAGCGGCACCACCCCCGGGAGATCGACCGAGGAAGGATTGCGGACGCCCGCATACACCTTGGCTGCTCCCCGGTTGACCAGTTGGGCGGCCAGGTGCCGGCCCAGACCGCGATTGGCGCCGGTCACCAGAGCGACTGAGTTCTTGATGTCCATGGGCCTGTCTCCTCGATGTTGATTGAGCTAATTAGACTAATCAGTGCGGAATGTGGTCACACAAGCGCTATGTTGCGCGGTGCTCGGCGTTCAGTCGAGCAGGGTCAAGATGGCATTTACGTCGGTCATGAGCTCGTCCAGACTGGCTCCGGAGCGGACCCGGACCCGCAGGCCCAGCCAGGCGTTGAATACCACCGCGGTCAGGGCGGCGCTGTCGCCGCGGCTGGTGATGCTGCCCTCGCGGCGCCCTCGGTCGATGAGATCCCGCAGCAGCTGGCGGGCCTTGGCGAACTGGCGCTGCACGAGGGCCGACGCCTCGGGGTCCTCGCTGGTGGCTTCGGTTGCGGTGTTGACCGTCAGGCAGCCTCGGCGCAGCACGAGCCCTTCGGCCAGGGACGTTTCCAGCAGGACGCGGACGGCCTGGCGGGCGTCGGCGGCCCGATCGATGATCTCGAGCTGCTCGGATCCTCGGTGCGCGCCATAACGCTCCATGGCCCGCAGGAAGAGGGTGTGCTTGTCGCCGAAGGTGTCGTACAGGCTGCGGCGGCCGATTCCCATGCGATCCACCAGGTCCTGCAGGGAGGTCTTCTCGTAGCCACGCTCCCAGAACAGGTCGACCGCCCGAGCCAGCACGACTTCCGGTTCGAACTCCTTGGTGCGCACCACGCCAGGCTACCTAATGAGAATGTTCAGTGCAAAAAGTTGCGGAAGTGACATCGCCGCACACCCGGTTTTGGCGCGGCACACCCGCTGCAGCGGGTGTGCCGCGCAAGGAGAGGGTGTGCGGCGGCGATGTGTGCGGCGGCGATGTGTGCGGCGATGTGGTCAGGGGGCGGGCTGGGGGCCGCGGATCAGGCGGCCGGGCAGCGCGTCGGTGGGGTGGCCGTCGGTATACGTCTCCTGGCCGGCGACCACGGTGTGCAGGTATCCGTCCGCCCGCTGGACCATCCGCCGCCCGCCAGCCGGCAGGTCGTGCCGCACCTCCGGACGGTGCAGTCGCATCCCGTCCACGTCGATCACGTTGAGGTCCGCGCGGTAGCCCGGCTCGAGCACGCCGCGGTCGCGCAGGCCGACCGCCCGCGCGGTGTCCCGGGACTGGCGGCTCACCACGAACGGCAGCTCCAACTTCGCGCCCGCCCGGTCCCGGGTCCAGTGCTGGATCAGCGTGGTGGGGAAGCTGCCGTCGCAGATCGTGCCGACGTGCGCGCCGCCGTCGGACAGGCCGGGCACCGTGTGCGGGTGCACCAGCATCTCGTGCACGTCGTCGAGGTTGCCGTCGGCATAGTTCATGCTGGTCAGGTAGAGCATGCCGCCGTCGGCGAGGATGTCGTAGGCCAGCTCGACCGGGTCGATCCCAGCTCGCGCGGCCCGCGCCGCGATGGACTCCGACGTCGGCGGCTCGTAGTCCGGCGGGTCGGTCAGCTCATACATCAGCTGGTACCGCTGGATGAAGTTGCCGCCCAGCCGGCTGCGGTCCTTCTCCCGGGTGTGCGCGGCCAGGATCTCGCTGCGCAACATCGGGTCGGCCATCCTCACCGCCTGTTCCGCCGCCGGGAGGTGGCTGATGCGCTGCCAGACCGGGTTGGTCATGAACGGGTTCAGTGTGTTGGCCAGCCCGAGAATCAACCCGACCGACCGGGCCGCGACCTGGCCCCGGATCGGCAGTCCATCCGCCCAGGCCTGTTCGAGCATCCGCAGAATCCGCCGATGCAGTTCGATGTCGTGTGGGAACTGCAGCAGCGTGACCGAGAGCGGGCGCCCCGACTCCGCCACCATCCGGCGCAGCAGCGCGAACTCCTCGACCGGCTCCGGGAAATCGGACACCAGCTGCAGCACGCCGGTTCCGGTCTCGCCGATCGCCGTCGCGATGGCCACCAGCTCGTCCGCGCCGGCGGCGTAGGACGGGGTGAGCTCGCCGCCGATGCTCTTGTGGTTCAGCGTGCGTGAGGTGGAGAAGCCGAGTGCGCCCGCCTGGACCGCCGCCTTGGCCAGGGCGGCCATCAGCTCGATCTCCTCGGCGGTGGCCTCCTCGTGCGCCGCCGCCCGTTGGCCCATCGCATGCACCCGCAGCGCGGCGTGCGGAACCTGGGTGGCGAAGTCCACGTCGTGCGGCAGTGCGTCCAGTGCGTCCAGGTACTGGTCGAAGTCCAGCCAGTTCCACGCCAGGCCCTCGTGCAGCGCGATGCCCGGGATGTCCTCCACGCCCTCCATCAGCTCGATCAGCCGATCGTGGTGTTCCGGCAGGGCCGGGGCGAAGCCGACCCCGCAGTTGCCCATCACCACGGTGGTCACCCCGTGCCAGGAGGACGGCTGCAACCGGGACTCCCAGGTGGCCTGGCCGTCGTAGTGGGTGTGGATGTCGACGAAGCCCGGAGCCACCACCGCCCCGTCGGCGTCGATCTCCCGGCGCCCGGAGCCGCTCACCCGGCCCACCTCGGTGATCCGATCGCCGTCCACCGCGACGTCCGCCGTGCGCGCCGGCCCACCGTTCCCGTCGATCACTACGCCGCCCCGCACCACCAGGTCATGCGCCGCCATGCCGTCCCCCTCGTCGCGGTCGGATCATCTCTTGATACTCCGCCCGGCGTGACGGGGGAAGGCGCGACGGGCCGTTAGCGGCCGGCGCCCTGTACTTCTTTGTCACGCGCCGCTTCCTGGTCGCCAGCTGCGCCACCGCCGTACCACCACCTGACCGCTCCTCGGCGCCGGCGTGCGTGAGCCCGGAACGAGCACGAAGCGCCGGCTTCGAGGCGGCGACCAGGGATGACCCCGCCTTCAATCGGGACTTCCGGCATTGCTTCAGCACGGTCAACGGGGTGCAGATGCACTACGTCATCGGCGGCACCGGACCTCAGACGGTGGTACTGCTGCATGGCTGACCAGAGAGCTGGTTCGAGTTCCGGGATGTGATGCCGCAACTTCTGGCTGGCCGCACGGTGATCGCGCTCGAGCTGCCCGGCATGCACTGGCTGCTCGAAGAACGCCCCGAGCGGGTCATCCTCGAAACGAACGCCCTGTACCCGGCGGGTTAGGGGGTGGCCCGCCGGCCCGACGACGCAGCACGGCGCCGAGCGCGTCGAGTGCCGCCTTGAGCTCGACGGCTGGCGGGAACCCGAACCCGAGCCGGAACACCCGCGCCTCGTCCCCGAACCAGGCCCCGTTGGCGACGCGGACGCCCTCGTCGCCGAGCGCCCGATAGAAGGGCTCGACATCGCTGTCGGCGAAGGCCGACGGTCGCAGGCGCACACAGCAGATCGAGCCCGCGTCGGGCCGTACCCACTCGATGAACGCGTCGTGCTCCGCCACCCAGTCCGCTGTCGTCCCGATCGCCGCCGCCAGCCGCTCCCGGCGTTCGGACTGGACGGAGTCCAGCCGCTCGAACATCCGCAATGCCAGCTCCTCGCTGACCGACGAGCAGGTCAGCACGGTGTTGAACTTGCCAACGACGAGCCTCTCCACGAGCGACCGATCGCGGCTGATCGCCCAGCCGATGCGTAGTCCGGCCGCGCCGTGGCATTTCGACAGCGAGGCTACGGAGATCACCCTCGGGTCGAGCTCGACGGCGCTGGGCTGGGTCGCCGTGTCGCCGTATGTGGCCTCGCGATAGGTCTCGTCCATGATCAGGAATGCGTCCGGCGCGGTCTCGGCAATGATCGCCAACACCCGCTCGACGGTCGCCGGGGGGAGCGCGACCCCGGACGGGTTCTGCGGCGAGGCGAGGCTGATCAGTTTCGTCGCGGGAGTGAGGTGCTCGCGCAGCCGCTCGGGGTCGAGCCGATAGCCGTCCGCGAAGGACAGTGGGAGCACCCGCACGGCGGCGCCGACGGCATCCAGCGCGTTGCGGGCCATCGGGAACAGCGGCGTCACCGTGACCACCTCGTCGCCGGGGTCGCACAGCGTGAAGGCGATGAGGAACAGGGCGTGCATGCCGCCGACGGTCACCACGACATCCCCGGCGTCCACGCCGTGCGCGGCCGCAATCGCGGCGCGCAGCCGCGGATCGCCCGCCGCGGTGCCGTAGCCGAGCGCCAGCCCGGAGAGCTCCCCGCCGGAGAGCTCCGCACCGGAGAGCAGCTCGCCGAGCAGCAGGTCCGGCCCCACACTCTCGGCCAGGTCGTGCCGAGGCGACGGCCCGACCAGCGAAACGATGTCGTTGTCAGGAAAGCGGTGCACGCGGCCCATGGCGATCAGCGTGCGACATCGCGGGTGGCGGTCACAGAGCCAATGAGCCAAAATTGGTCTGGCAATGGAGCCAATCGAACTGAGCGAGCGTCTGGGGCGCTGGTCGTCCGCCCGGGGGCCGCTCTACGTGCTGCTCGCCGCCCGGATGCGCGAGCTGATCGACGACGGTGAGCTGTCCCCGGGCGTACTGCTGCCACCGGAGCGCACCCTCGCCGGTGTGCTGGCCGTCGGGCGGTCCACGGTGGTGGCCGCGTACGAGCAGCTGCGTGCCGACGGCCGGATCGTGCGCCGGCAGGGCAGCGGCACCCGGGTCGCGGGCGAGCCGCGCACGGCCGGCGCCGCACTCACCACCGCGCCGATGTTCCTGCACCACCTGGAGTCGCGTACCGACGACGTCATCCTGTTCGCCTGCGCGGCCCCCCACTCGCCGCCGCCCGAGGTCGCGCAGGCGTATGCCCGCATCGTGCCCGAGCTGGCCGACCTGGCCGGCGACATCGGCTACTACCCGAGCGGGCATCCGCGCCTGCGCACCGCGATCGCCGAACGCTGCACGCGTCAAGGGATCCCGACGACACCCGATCAGATCCTGGTCACCAACGGCGGCCAGCAGGCCCTCTCGCTGATCGCCGCCGGGTTCGTGACGCCGGGTGATCGGGTGCTGGTGGAGGCGCCGACCTATCCCGGCGCGCTGGAGGCGTTCCGCGAAGCGGCGGCGGTGCTGCGACCGCTGCCGGTGGGGCTCGTCGGGTTCCCGGACGCCGTGCGCGCGCACCGGCCGACGCTGGCGTATCTGATTCCCCGGTTCCACCACCCGACCGGATCCGTCCTGCCCGCGTCCGACCAGCGGCGGATCGCGGCCGTGGCCGCCGCCGAGGGGGTGCCGGTGGTGATCGACGATGTCGCGGCCGAGCTGGGCTTTCCGGGCTCGCAGGTGCCGCCGGTGCCGCTGGGCGACGCGGTCATCACGGTGGGATCGCTCAGCAAGGTGGTGTGGGGCGGTCTGCGCATCGGCTGGATCCGGGCGGCGGCGCCGGTTATCGGCCGGCTCGCCCGGCTGCGCGCCGTGCACGACATCGGCGGCGACACCCCAGCGCAGCTCGCGGCCGCCATGCTGGTCGACGACCTCGACGCGGTGCGGGACCGGCAAGCAGCTAACCTGCGCAGCCGCCATGATCACCTGCTCGCCACGCTGGCGGAGTTGCTGCCGGAGTGGAACGTTCCCTCGGTGCGGGGCGGGCAGACGCTGTGGGCCCGCCTTCCGCACGGGGACGGCGCCTCCTTCGCCCAGCAGGCGATCCGATGCGGAGTCGCGGTGCTGCCCGGTTCGGGTCTGGACGTGTCGGGAAACAGCGACGCGTACGTCCGGCTGCATTTCCGGCTGCCGCCCGCCGTGGCGGCGGAAGCCGTGCGTCGGCTGGCGGTTGCCTGGCGCAGCTACCGGCCGCCCACACACCGCACGTCACCCGCGCCCGCTCTCGCCGTGTGAAGCCCCGTTCAGCGGAGATGCTTGCTGATCCACTCGGCGATAGCTGGCACGTCGAGCTGGCCGGCCGCGACGGCGACGACAAAATGCTCGGCTGCATCGACGCTCGGGTGGACGAGGTCTCGGCCGTTGAGTAGGCAGAACACCCGGACCGCGGACCAGGCCAGACGCTTGTTGCCGTCCAGCAGGGCGTGGTTGCGCGCGAGCGAATGCATCAGCGCGGCCGCCTTCTCCGCGAAACTGGGGTAGGCCAGCTCTCCGAACACGGTGGTTCTGGGTCGTGCGGCAGCCGAGGCGAGCAGGCCGACGTCGCGGATCGCGACCTCGCCCAGGATTCCGCCGGCGATATCCAGCAGGTCCGAGACGGACAGGTAATCCAGGTCCTCGGTGTGGCTCACTGTCCGAGGCGGTCGAGGAGCTCCCGGTCCTCAGTGCGCACTCGCTCGATCGCCTCACGCAGTCGCGCTGGTCGGTCCGTGACGTACTCGGCGATCGCGGTCTTCGCGACGTCCTGCATCGAGCGGCCTTCTTGCTCTGCCTTTCGGCGCAGCGCCTCGGTCTCGGAGTCGCTGAGTCTCAGGTTCATGGCCATGTCCCTATGGTACCGCTGCGGTACCAGCTCATCCGCTCAGCGCGCTGATCGGCGGCGCTGTGACCACATCTGGGTCGCCCGCTCGAACTCGACGGCGGCATCCCACCCGATGCCCGGCGGCCCGAGCTCGGTGCGGAACGACCGGGTTGCCTCCCTGGCCAGGGCCGGGTCCTTGGCCGGCTCGGCGGCGAGTGCCAGCGCGGTGTCCTCCACCTCCTCGTCCGGCACCGCGGCCCAGGCGAGGCCGATCTCGGCGGCGCGCACCCCGTCGATCTCCTGGCTGAACAGACCCATCGCCGCGGTCGCTTCCCGCCCGGCGGTGCGCGCGGCGATGGTGAAGAACCCGCCGCCGGGGTGCAGCCCGATGCGCAGGAAGCCAGCCAGCAACCGGGCGTTCTCGGCCACCACCCGCAGGTCGGTGGCGAACATCAGGTTGATGCCGGCGCCGACCGCGGCGCCCCGGACCGCCGCGATGGTCGGCACGGCCAGGCGGCCGACCCGGACGAACGACTGGTACACCGCGCTGGTGTCCCGGAACGTCTGGTCCTCTGCCTGGTCCGCGCCGGGGTTCCAGGTGCGGCGGTCGGCTCCGGAGCAGAACGTGCCGGCGGCGCCGCGGATCACGGCCGCCCCGATCGCCGGGTCTGCATCGATCTCCTCGCAGGCGGCCACCAGGTCGCGGCCCATCTGTGGGGTCAGACCGTTCTTCACCTCCGGTGAATCCACGGTCAGGATCGCCGTCCCGCCGGAGCGATCCAGGTTGATGCCGCCCACTACAGCTCCTCTGTGCGTCGGATGTTCACCAGTACGTCCACCGCGGCGACGCCCTCCCCAGCCGGGCCCACGATGAGCGGGTTGATCTCCAGTTCGGCCAGGTCGGGCCAGTGCGCGATCGCCTGGCTGACCCGGGCGATGGCTCCGGCGGCCGCGTCGACGTCCAGCGCCGGCGCGCCGCGGTGGCCGGCCAGCAGCGGCCAGCAGCGCAGCCCCCGGAGCAGCTCGCGGCCCTGCTCCTGGGTCACCGGGGCCAGCGCGGTGGCCACGTCGCGGTGCACTTCGGCGGCCGTCCCACCCAGGCCGACGGTGAGCAGCGGCGGCCAGCCGTCCCGACCGCCGCTGGCACCCACCAGCAGCTCGAGGCCGGGTGCGGCCATGCGCTGTACCAGGACGCCGGTCAGCTGGGGGACCGCGGCGGCCAGCTCGGCGAACACGGCGGCGGCCCGGTCCGAGGAGACCCCGAGGCGCACGCCGCCGGCGTCGGACTTGTGCTCCAGCCCTGGCGCGACGGCTTTCAGCACCACCTGGCCGCCGAACTCAGCGGCGGCGGAGGCGGCCTGCTCCGGAGTGCCGGCCAGCCGAGTCTCCGGGTGCGGCACGGCGAGCGTGTCCAGCAGTGCCCAGCCGTCCTCCGGCGGCGCGGGGGGCGCGGGGGGCAGTGCCCAGCCGTCCCGCGCCGGCGCCGGGTAGCTCGGTTCGCCCTGGGCGGCGGCGAGCGCGCCGGCCACCCGGGCGGCCACCGAGATCGAGGAGAACACCGGGATACCGGCGGCGGCCAGGATGGCGCGGGCCTTGTGGGTCTGGTCCTGCCCGGCCAGCCACACGACCGAGCACGGCACCTGGCGCCCGGTTGTGCTGGAGACGGCCTCGACCAGGTCCTCGGCGAGGTCGGCGGCCATCTCACCGGTGACCATGGTGAGCAGGACGAGCAGGGCGTCCACCGAGGGGTCCTCGGTCACGATGGAGCAGACCGTGCCGAACGCGCGTCCCTCCCGGTTGAACAGGTGCGCGGTGACGTCGACCGGATTGGCCAGCGCGCCGAAGTCCGGTACCAGCTGGGCGAGCTGGCGCTGCGTGCCCGGGGCGAGCTCGGGCAGCGTGAGGCCGTGGTTCTCACAATGGTCCGCGGCCAGGATGCCGGCGCCGCCGGAGGTGCTCACCGCCGCGATCCGGTTGCCGGCCGGCCGGGGCTGCCCGCGCAGCGCGGTCGCGGCGGCCAGCAGCTCCTCCACGTCGTCCACCAGCACCACCCCGTAGCGGCGGGAGACCAGGGTGAACGCGGTGTCGTCGCCGAGCATGGCGCCGGTGTGTGAGATGGCCGCCCGCCGCCCGGCCGCCGAGCGCCCGGAGCGCAGCACGACCAGCGCGGTCCCGGTGGCCGCCGCCTCGGCGGCCAGCCGTTGGTACGCGGCGCCGTCGGCGATCGACTCCGCGTAGCTGGTGAGCACCGACACCTCGGGGTCCCGGATCAGGTAGCGGGCGATCTCGGTGAGGTCCACGTCGGCCTGGTTGCCGGTGCTGACCCAGGCGGTCAGGTCCAGCCCGCGCTCGGCGGCCAGGTCCAGCACCGAGCCGCCGACCGCGCCGCTCTGGCCGACGTAGGCGATCCCGCAGCTGCCGGTCAACGGGCGCTCGGCCGCACCGGAGAAGGTGGCGAACAGCCGGGACGGGGCGTAGAAGATCCCTTGGCAGTTCGGCCCCAGCACCCGCACCCCGGTCTGCCGGGCAGCCTCGGCGAGCCGTTGTTGCAGTGCGGCACCGGTCGGGCCGATCTCGGCGAAGCCGGAGGCGAACACCACGACGGCGGCCGCGCCCACCGTGGCGGCCGTGTACACCGCGTCCACCGTCTGGGCGGCCGGCACCAGGGCGAGCACCAGGTCGATCGGCTCGGGCACCGCCGCCAGGCTCGGGTAGCAGGGCACCCCGCCCAGCTCGGCGTACTTCGGGTTGATCGGATAGACGTTGCCGGCATAGCCCCGCTCGGTCAGCCAGCGCAGCGGTCGTGCCATCGG
>DATHIT010000007.1:0-7775 GCA_035489915.1 Pseudonocardia sp.
CCCCAGGACGACGCCGAGCGGGAGAAGGCAGTGGCCGCCGGGCACGATCTGGACCGCGTGCTGGAGACCGACGACCTGGTCTCCGGGGACAACGTGTTCTTCTGCGCGACCGGGGTCACCGGCGGGGACCTGCTGCGCGGCGTGCGCTACACCCCGGGTGGCTGTACCACCCAGTCGATCGTGATGCGGTCCAAGTCCGGCACCGTACGCATGATCGACGGCTATCACCGGCTCACCAAGCTGCGCGCGTACTCGTCGGTGAACTACGACATCGAGCAGGCCACCGAGGACGTCGAGCCGGAGTGGCCGCCCATTCCCTGACCCGAACACCACCCGATCGTGTTGCTCTGGTTACCATTCGCATCTCATTGCCCACTCAGACGTCTTTCCAGGTGGAGGGAGTGGCCGTGGCCGGCTCGAGTCGAGCCCGGCCGGCGTGAAGGATGTCGATGATCAACCGTCTGGTGCTGGCGGCGCTGGTTGTCGCCGTGTGGGCGGCCAGCACCGTCACCGGGTCCGTGCTGCAGTCGCGGCAGAACCAGGCCGCCGCGCAGCGCACCTCCGCCGACTCGGTGCTGAGCCAGGGCGGCCCGATGCTGCCGCCGCCGGTCGTGCCAGCTCCCCCGCCAGGGCATTCCTCCGCCCCCGGGCCAGGGGGCAACCCGCTGATCCTCGTCCCGCCCCCACCGCCGCCGCCCCCGAAACCGAAAGCGGTGAAGGGCGTGCCCTGCATGAGCAACGTGAGCGCCTGCGTTCGGCTGTCCACCCGGCAGGCATGGCTGGTCAACAACGGCCGGGTGGTCCTGGGCCCGGTGTCGATCACCAGTGGCAAGAAGGGCGAGCGCACCCCGACCGGCACCCACCAGGTGCTCTGGAAGGACAAGGACCACCTGTCCCGGGAGTTCGACGACGCCCCGATGCCCTACTCGGTGTTCTTCGCGGACGGCGGCATCGCTTTCCACACCGGCAGCCTGCGGGCCGAGTCCAGCGGCTGCATCCACCTGGCGGACAGCGCCGCGAAGCGGTTCTTCGCCAATCTGGGAGTGGGAGACGTCGTCCAGGTACTCAAGTGACCGACTCCACCCGGACGGGCGGGCCGAATCGGGCCAGACTGGCGGCATGACTGACTTCCGGGTCGAACACGACACGATGGGCGAGGTCCGCGTTCCGGTGGACGCGCTGTGGCGGGCCCAGACGCAGCGGGCGGTGGAGAACTTCCCGATCTCCGGGCGCGGACTGGAACGGGCGCAGATCCGGGCGCTGGGGTTGGTCAAAGCTGCCTGCGCGCGGGTGAACGGGCGGGACGGCACGCTGAGCGCCGAGATGGCCAAGGTGATCGCGGCGGCCGCCGACGAGGTGGCCGACGGGCAGCACGACGAGCACTTCCCGGTGGACGTGTTCCAGACCGGTTCGGGCACCTCGTCGAACATGAACGCCAACGAGGTCATCGCCACCCTGGCCACCCGGGCGCTCGGCGCTGGTGATGTTTCAGTGCACCCGAACGACCACGTGAACGCCTCCCAGTCCTCCAACGACGTCTTCCCGACCACCATCCACCTGGCCGCCACCGAGGCGGTGGCCAAGGACGTGGTCCCCGCGCTGGAGTACTTGGCTCGCGGGCTACGGGCCAGGGCGGAGGACTGGCGGGAGGTGGTCAAGGCCGGCCGCACGCACCTGATGGACGCGGTGCCGATCACCCTGGGCCAGGAGGCGGGCGGCTGGGCCACCCAGGTCGAGCAGAGCGCCGCGCGGCTGCGGGACACCCTGCCCCGGCTGGCCGAACTGCCCATCGGCGGCACCGCGGTGGGTACCGGGTTGAACGCGCCGCCCGGGTTCGGTGGGTCGGTGGTGGCCGAGCTGCGCGCCGCCACCGGGCTGGACGTGCTCACCGAGGCGTCCGACCACATCGCCGCGCAGGCCTCCCGAGACGGCCTGGTGGAGGCGTCCGGTGGTTTGCGCGCGGCCGCGGTGTCGCTGTTCAAGGTGGCCAACGACCTGCGCTGGCTCTCGTCCGGGCCGCGTACCGGGCTGGCCGAGGTACACCTGCCCGACCTGCAACCGGGCAGCTCGATCATGCCGGGCAAGGTCAACCCGGTGATCTGCGAGGCGACCATGATGGTGGCCGCCCAGGTGATCGGCAACGACGCCACCGTGGGCTTCTCCGGCACCCAGGGCAACTTCGAGCTCAACGTGATGATGCCGGTGATGGCCCGCAACGTGCTCGAGTCGGCGCGGCTGCTCACCGCGGTGTCCCGGCTGCTGGCGGACAAGGTGGTGGCCGGCGCATCGGCGGACGTCGAGCGGATGCGGGAGTTCGCCGAGTCCTCCCCGTCGGTGGTCACCCCGCTGAACCGCTACCTGGGGTACGAGGAGGCCGCGTCCATCGCCAAGCAGGCCTTGAAGGAGCGCAAGACGATCCGCGAGGTAGTACTCGAACGCGGGCACGTGGATTCCGGCAAACTCACCGCCGAGCAACTCGACAAGGCCCTGGACGTCCTAGCCATGACCCGAGTCAACGCCACCTAACCAGCGTCCCGGCGCGCAGCCATCCCGCCGTCCCAGCGCTCGCCGTCCCAGCGCTCGCACAGACCTGTCGTAGCCCGCACAGGGGTTCCGATCCCTGTGCGGGCTAGAGCAGCTCTGTGCGAGCGCGGAGGACCCAAGCGGAACGCGCCGAGGTCGACGTGAGTCTCGATCTGATCGTGAAAATCCAGACTGACGTCGATCTCGATGCGGCGGCGCTGGCGGTCACAATCGACTCGCCGCGCCGACCGGCCGCAGCCTGCCACCTCGGGCACGGCGGCCACCTCGGGCACGGCGGCCACCTCGGGCACGGCGGCGACCTGGGCTGCGGGGTCGGGCCCTGAGCGGGGGAATCTGTCGGAGGCGGGTGGCAGGATCGTCTCGTGTTGTTTGCCGAGCTGGTCGCGGTGTCCGCCACGGTGGGCGGCACCCGGTCGCGCAAGGCCAAGGTCGAGGCCATGGCCGGGCTGCTGCGTGCGCTCGCCGCCGAAGACGCGGCGCAGGTCGAGCCGGCGGTGGCCTGGCTGGCCGGGGAGCCGAGACAGGGTCGGCTGGGCACCGGGTGGCGCACCCTGGCCGCGCTCGCCGCGCCGCCAGCCGCCGAGGCATCGTTGGCGATCACCGAGGTGGATCGGCTGCTCGCCGAGCTCGGGGCGGCCACCGGCGCCGGGTCGGCGCGCCGCCGGGGCGAGCTGCTCGGCCAGCTGTTCGGCGCGGCCACCGAGGAGGAGCAGCACTTCCTGCGTCGGCTGCTCACCGGCGAGCTGCGCCAGGGCGCCCTCGAGGGGGTGCTCACCGATGCGGTGGCGGCGGCGTCCGGCGTCGAGGTCGAACTGGTCCGGCGTGCGCTGATGCTCTCCGGCGAGCTGCCGGTCACCGCGCGCGCGGCCCTCGGCGGCGGGGCCGAGGCGCTCCGCGCGTTCCGGTTGGAGGTCGGCCGGGGCGTCCGGCCGATGCTGGCGTCCCCGGCGGAGACGCTGGACGGCGCGGTGGCGGAGTTGGCCGCCGGGCACGGGGTGACTGTGGAGTACAAGCTGGACGGCGCGCGCATCCAGGTGCACCGCGACGGCGACCAGGTGTGGGTGTTCACCCGCAGCCTGCGGGACATCACCGACAAGGTGCCCGAGCTGGTTGAGCTGGCGAAGACGATGCCCTGCCACTCCGTGGTGCTCGACGGCGAGTCGCTGGCGCTCACCGACGACGGCCGGCCCCGCCCGTTCCAGGAGACCATGAGCAACGCGAGCGCCGGAGTCCTGCGGCCCCGGTTCTTCGACTGCCTACACCTGGACGGGGCGGACCTGCTGGACGCGCCACTGCGCGAGCGGCTGACCGCGCTGGACAAGGTGGCCGGGGCACTGCGCATGCCCGGCGTGGTGGGCGCCACCGCCGAGCAGGCCGCCACGGTGCTGGCCGAGGCGCTGGACCTGGGCCACGAAGGTGTCATGGTGAAGGCGCTGGACTCGCCGTACGCGGCGGGGCGGCGCGGCAAGGCCTGGCGGAAGGTCAAGCCGGTGCACACGCTGGACCTGGTGGTGCTGGCCGCCGAGTGGGGTTACGGGCGCCGCACCGGCAAGCTGTCCAACATCCACCTGGGCGCGCGGGACCCGGAGGGCGGCCCGCCGGTGATGGTGGGCAAGACGTTCAAGGGGATGACCGACGAGCTGCTCGCCTGGCAGACCGAGCAGTTCTCCGCCAGGGCGCTGCGCGACGAGGGGCACGTGGTGTGGCTCCCGCCGGACTTCGTGGTGGAGATCGAGCTGGACGGGGTGCAGGTCAGCAGCCGGTACCCGGGTGGGGTGGCGCTGCGGTTCGCTCGGGTGCACCGGTACCGGCCGGACAAGACCGCCGCCGACGCGGACACCATCGACGCGGTCCGCTCGCTCCTACACTGACACCCGCTCCGCTCGCTGCCGCGCTGACACCCGCTCCAATCACTGTGCTCCGGCGCGGACGCGTACGCTTAGCTACTCGTGCGGTTCCTCCCTGGCCATGACAGCCATTCCCGCGATCTCACCTACGACGACGTCTTCCTGGTGCCCCGCCGCTCATCGGTGGTTTCCCGGTTCGACGTGGACCTCAGCACCGCCGACGGTTCGGGCTCCCGGGTACCGGTGGTCGCGGCGAACATGACCGCCGTGGCCGGCCGCCGGATGGCCGAGACGCTGGCCCGGCGCGGCGCGCTCACCGTGCTCCCCCAGGACGTGGCCCCCGAAGCGGTGGCCGACATCGTCGCCTGGGTGAAGTCGAGGCACCCGGTGTGGGACACCCCGCTGGTGCTCACCGCCGACCAGGCCGTCGCCGACGCCCTCAATCTGCTGCCCAAGCGCGCGCACGACGCCGTGGTGGTGGTGGACGAGCAGGGTCGGCCGCTGGGCACCGTGGACGAGGCGGCCTGCGCCGGGGTGGACCGGTTCACCCGGCTGGCCGACGTACTGGCGCCCGACCCAGTCACCTTGCCGCTGGACGCGGCGCCGCGAGAGGTGTTCGAGGCGCTGCAGCACCGCCCGGAACGGGTCGCGCTCGCCCTCAACGAAGAAGGCCAACTGGCCGGGATCCTCACCCAGCTCGGCGCGCTGCGCGCGGAGATCTACCGCCCCGCGCTGGATGCGGCCGGGCGGCTGCGGGTGGCGGCGGCGGTCGGTGTGAACGGTGACGTGGCCGCGAAGGCCGACGCGCTGGTCAAGGCCGAGGTGGACCTGCTCGTGGTGGACACCGCGCACGGCCACCAGGAGAAGATGCTCAGCGCGCTGGCCGCCGTCCGGGCCTCGGTGGGCGCCGGCCCCAGCACCAGCACAGGCGCGCTGCCGGTGGCGGCCGGCAATGTGGTCACCGCTGACGGGGTGCGGGACCTGGTCGCGGCCGGCGCGGACATCGTCAAGGTCGGCGTCGGCCCCGGCGCGATGTGCACCACCCGGATGATGACCGGGGTCGGCCGCCCGCAGTTCTCCGCGGTGGCCGAGTGCGCGGCGGCGGCCCGTGAGCTGGGCGCGCACGTATGGGCGGACGGAGGGGTGCGCCACCCCCGGGACGTGGCGCTTGCGCTGGCCGCCGGCGCGTCGGCGGTGATGATCGGCTCCTGGTTCGCCGGTAGCTACGAGTCCCCCGGCGATCTGATGCGGGACGCCAGCGGAGCGCAGTACAAGGAGTCGTTCGGGATGGCGTCCAAGCGGGCGGTCACCGCGCGGACCCGGGGCGACGGCGCGTTCGACCGGGCGCGCAAGGCGCTGTTCGAGGAGGGCATCTCCAGCGGCCGGATGATGCTGGACCCGCTGCGGCCCGGCGTGGAGGACCTGCTCGACGAGATCTGCTCCGGGGTGCGCTCGGCGTGCACCTACACCGGCGCCCGCACCCTGGAGGAGCTGCACGCCGCCTCGGTGCTTGGCGTGCAGTCCCCCTCCGGCTTCGCCGAAGGAGCCCCCCGCCCGTAAAGCCGTGAGTGGTATTGGTCGCTATAGCGACCAATACCACTCACGGGCCACTACGCCACGTCGCCTTCCAGCATCTCGGTGACCAGCGCGGCGATCGCCGAACGCTCCGAGCGAGCCAGGGTGACGTGCGCGAAGAGCGGGTGGCCCTTCAGCTTCTCGATCACCGCGGCGATCCCGTCGTGCCGACCGACCCGCAGGTTGTCCCGCTGCGCCACGTCGTGGGTGAGTACCACCCTCGACCCGGAGCCCAACCGGGACAGCACGGTGAGCAGCACGTTGCGCTCCAGCGACTGCGCCTCGTCCACGATCACGAAAGCGTCGTGCAGCGACCGCCCACGGATGTGGGTCAGCGGCAGCACCTCGAGCATGCCCCTGGCCAGTACCTCCTCCACCACCTCGGAGCTGACCAGCGCGCCAAGCGTGTCGAACACCGCCTGCGCCCAGGGCGCCATCTTCTCGCTCTCGTTACCCGGCAGGTAGCCGAGCTCCTGACCGCCAACCGCGTACACCGGGCGGAACACCACCACCTTGCGGTGCTGTTGGCGTTCCAGTACCGCCTCCAGCCCGGCGCACAGCGCGAGCGCGGACTTGCCGGTGCCGGCCCGCCCGCCCAGCGACACGATGCCCACGTCCGGGTCCAGCAGCAGGTCCAGCGCGATGCGCTGCTCGGCCGAGCGGCCGTGCAGCCCGAATGCCTCCCGGTCGCCGCGGACCAGCCGGACCCGTTTGTCCGGCCCCACCCGCCCGAGCGCGGACGTGCCGGAGCCGACCAACTTCAGCCCGGTGTGGCAGGGCAGCTCCCGCACCCAGGCCAGCTCGGTGCCCTCCACATCGATCGAGCCTTCCCGGAACAACGCGTCGACCAGCTCCGAGGAGGCCACCTCCACGTCGGCCAGACCGGTCCATCCGGACGGCACCACGTCCTGCGCCCGGTACTCGTCGGCGAGCAATCCGACGGCGGCCGCCTTGACCCGCAGTGGCATGTCCTTGGTAACCAGCACCACGCCCGCACCGGGCGCGTCAGCCTCCTCGGTAACCGCCAACTGGCGCTCCGCGGTGTCAATGCGCGTCGCGCTCAACTGGCGCTCCGCGGCTAGGTTCAGCGCGCAGGCCAGAATGCGACTGTCGTTGCTGTCGGTGCGAAAGCCGGAGGGGAGCACCTCCGGGTCGGTGTGGTTGAGCTCGACGCGGACGGTGCCACCACCCTCGCCGATCGGAACCGGGGTGTCCAGCCGCCCGTACCGGATGCGCAGGTCGTCCAGCAGGCGCAATGCCTCCCTGGCAAACCAACCCAACTCCGGATGGTGCCTCTTGCCCTCCAGCTCGGAAATAACCACCAACGGAAGCACCACGTCGTGCTCGTCGAATCGGGTAATTGCCCAGGGATCGGACAGCAGAACCGAAGTGTCGAGGACGTAGCAGCAGGAACCCGACTGCGAGCGAACCGGAGCGTCGGCGGAGGTGGTGACAACCCCGGTCGCACCGTTGGAAGCGGCGGTCGGGGACGAGCTCGAGGCGGGACGTCGTGCGGTCACGGCTTCTCCCTCGCGGGCACGGCACCGCGCCCGCACTGGTGGTGGGCCGGCCGACCCTGTTCGGACGCGGCCTCGGGCGTCATAGACGCCCTCCACCACGGCCGCGAGGGCCGGGTGCCGGCCCCCCCGTGCTCGTGACAGCCACGATCAGGGCCTCCCGGGCGGCCCGCATCGGATACGGCCCGCCACTGCAAACGCTACCGGCGAGAGGCCGGGTTCGGTCAACACAACGCGCATACATTCGGTGATCTGAGGAGGCCGAATACCGGGTTGGGCTACCGCTCGTCGC
>DATHIT010000008.1:0-13706 GCA_035489915.1 Pseudonocardia sp.
TTGGATTTTGGCGGCGTTGCTGCTCTATGTCGTCTTCAGCCAGTTCTTCGACGACAGTAGGGGATATTCCCAGGTCTCGACGTCCCAGGCGCTGACCCAGATCTCCAGCGGCAACGTGTCCAACGCGGTGATTGAGGACAAGCAGCAACAGCTTCGCCTCGATCTGAAGTCGCCTATCACCACGGACAACGGCAACAGGGACCAGGTCTCGACGACCAAGGTAATTGCCCAGTATCCGTTCGGTGCCAGCCAGCCGGTCTTCACCGCGTTGACCACCTCAAAGACCAACTTCAACACCGAGGTCCAGCAGGAGTCGTTCCTCACTCAGCTGTTGATCTATATGGTGCCGCTGGGGCTGGTCCTGCTGCTGCTGTTCTGGATGATGAACAGCGCGCAGGGCGGCGGCAACCGGGTGCTGTCGTTCGGGAAGTCCAAGGCTAAACAGCTGTCCAAGGACATGCCGAAGACCACGTTTGCCGACGTGGCCGGCGCCGACGAGGCCGTCGAGGAACTGCACGAGATCAAGGACTTCCTGCAGAACCCCGGTCGGTACCAGGCGCTCGGCGCCAAGATCCCGAAGGGCGTGCTGCTCTACGGGCCTCCCGGCACCGGCAAGACGCTGCTGGCCCGCGCGGTGGCCGGTGAGGCCGGCGTGCCCTTCTACTCGATCTCCGGTTCGGACTTCGTGGAGATGTTCGTCGGCGTGGGGGCGAGCCGCGTCCGCGATCTGTTCGAGCAGGCCAAGCCGAACGCCCCCTGCATCATCTTCGTGGACGAGATCGACGCGGTCGGCCGCCAGCGCGGCGCCGGCCTCGGCGGCGGCCACGACGAGCGCGAGCAGACGCTGAACCAGCTGCTGGTCGAGATGGACGGCTTCGACGCGCGCGGCGGCATCATCCTGATCGCGGCCACCAACCGGCCGGACATCCTGGACCCGGCGCTGCTGCGTCCCGGCCGGTTCGACCGACAGATCCCGGTCGGCGCGCCCGACCTGGCCGGTCGTCGCGCCATCCTGAAGGTGCACGCCAAGGGCAAGCCGTTGGCCCCGGACGCGGACCTCGACTCGCTGGCCAAGCGGACCGTGGGCATGTCCGGCGCCGACCTGGCCAACGTGATCAATGAGTCGGCCCTGCTCACCGCGCGGGAGAACGGCACGATGATCAACGCCGCCTGCCTGGAAGAGGCGGTGGACCGGGTCGTCGGCGGTCCTCGGCGGAAGAGCCGGATCATCTCCGAGCTCGAGCGCAAGCTCACCGCCTACCACGAGGGCGGGCACGCGCTGGCCGCGTGGGCCATGCCCGACCTGGAGCCGGTCTACAAGCTGACCATCCTGCCCCGTGGTCGCACCGGCGGCCACGCGCTGGTCGTCCCCGAGGACGACAAGGGCTTGATGACCCGCTCGGAGATGATTGCCCGCTTGGTCTTCGCGATGGGCGGACGCAGCGCCGAGGAGCTGGTCTTCCACGAACCCACCACCGGGGCGTCCAGCGACATCGACCAGGCCACCAAGATCGCTCGCGCAATGGTCACCGAGTACGGCATGAGTGCCCGGCTGGGCGCGGTGCGCTACGGACAGGAGCACGGCGACCCGTTCCTCGGCCGCACCATGGGCAACCAGCCCGACTACTCGATCCAGGTTGCCCAGGAGATCGACACCGAGGTGCGCGCGCTGATCGAGGCGGCGCACACCGAGGCATGGGAGATCCTGAACACCTACCGGGACGTGCTGGATGCCCTGGTCTTTGAGCTGCTGGAGAAGGAGACGCTGACCCGCAAGGATCTGGAGCGGATCTTCTCCGCCGTGACCAAGCGCCCCCGGATCACCGCGTTCAACGACTTCGGCGGGCGTACCCCGTCGGACAAGCCGCCGATCCAGAGCCCGGCTGAGCTGGCCAAGGAGCGCGGCGAGCCGTGGCCGCCGATCCCTGAGCCGGACCGCGAGCCCACCCCGGTGGGCACCGTGGGTGGCGGGCACAAGGAGCTGCCCAGCGCCAACGGCGGCTACCCGAGCCCGAACGGTGGCGCTCCGGGGCCGAACGGCGGCCCTGGGCCCAACGGAGCCCCGCCGTACGGGCGCCCGGCCGAGCCCAGCTACCCGCCGGGCAGCTATCAGCCGCGGCACGACGGCTCCTCGGGGCACCCCGAGGAAGCGGTACCGCCCAACTACGGCGCACCGGCGAACTGGCGCCCGGCTGTCATGCCGCGCGGCCAGGACTGGCCGCCGGCCAAGTGGAGCGGCCAGGACGGCCCGAAGCACGCCGAGCGGGATGTCGCCGGGCCCGGAGACGGCCGCACTCCCGATGCCCAGGCTTCCGATGGCCGGGCCTCCGACAGCCCAGCTTCGGACGGCCGGGACACGGATGGCCGGGCATCGGGCGACCTGAACGGCGGTTGGTCGGAGCCCGGCAAGCCCGGCCAGGACGGCGGACGCTGAGCGTCTGTCCGGAGAGGTCATCTGGTGAGCGTGCGTGACTAACGTCGATCCCATTCTGCGATCCGTCGTGCCCCGGGGCCCCGATGTGCCCGGGCGCGGCGGGTTCGATCGGGAACGCGCCGAGGCGGCGGTTCGCGAGCTGCTCTACGCGATCGGGGAGGACCCGGAGCGCGAGGGGCTGACCGAGACGCCGCGCCGGGTGGCCAAGGCGTACCAGGAGATGTTCGCCGGGCTGTACGAGAACCCGGACGAGGTGCTGGCCAGGACCTTCGCCGAGGACCACGAGGAGCTCGTGCTGGTTCGGGACATCCCGATGTACAGCATCTGCGAGCACCACCTGGCGCCGTTCCACGGCGTGGCGCACGTCGGTTACATCCCGTCGGTGGACGGCCGGGTCACCGGGCTGAGCAAGATCGCCCGGCTGGTCGACCTGTACGCCAAGCGCCCGCAGGTCCAGGAGCGGCTGACCGGGCAGATCGCCGACGCCCTGGTCCGCCGGCTCGCCCCGCGCGGGGTGATCGTGGTGATCGACGCCGAGCACCTGTGCATGGCGATGCGTGGCATCCGCAAGCCCGGCTCGCGAACCACGACGTCCGCCGTGCGCGGCCAGTTCAAGGGCAATGCGTCCTCCCGTGCGGAGGCGCTGTCGCTGATCCGCGGCCGATGAGTCGGCCGGGTGGCGGGCTGCCCCAACCGGGACGGTGTGTCCTGGTCGGCGTGCTGAACGTGACCCCGGACTCGTTCTCCGATGGCGGGCGCTACCTGTCGGTCGATCGAGCTGTGGCACAGGGCGTCCGGCTGGCCTCCGACGGCGCTGACCTGATCGACGTCGGCGGGGAGTCCACCCGTCCCGGCGCGCACCGAGTGTCCGCCGAGGAGGAGTGCCGGCGGGTGCTCCCGGTGATCGGCACCCTGGCCGCCGAGGGCCTGGCGTGCAGCGTGGACACCACCCGCGCCGAGGTCGCCGAGGCCGCGCTGGCCGAGGGGGCGACCGTGGTCAACGACGTGTCCGGCGGGCTGGCCGACCCGGGTATGGCCAAGGTTGTTGCCGCCGCCGGGGTGCCCTGGATCCTGATGCACTGGCGCGGACACAGCGACCGGATGGCCGACCTTGCGGTGTACTCCGACGTGGTCGCCGAGGTCCGGGATGAACTGCTGGCCAGGGTGGATGCGGCGGTGAGCGCGGGGGTTGACCGGGCGAACCTGGTGATCGACCCCGGCTTGGGCTTCGCCAAGCGCGGCTCGCACGACTGGGCCCTGCTGCAACGGCTGGACGTGCTGCTCGAGCTGGGGCTGCCGGTGCTGGTCGGGGCATCCCGCAAGAGCTTCCTCGGTCGGCTGCTGGCCGGCCCGGACGGCACGGTTCGCCCCGCCGCCGGCCGGGAGGTCGCCACCGCGTCCATCTCCGCGCTGGCCGCCGCCGCCGGCGCATGGGGCGTGCGGGTGCACGACGTGGCGGCCTCCAGGGATGCCGTCGCGGTGGGGGCCGCCTGGCGCTACGGGTCCTCTGACGCGCCGTGGCGGCACGGGGTCGGGCCGGCGTGACCGACCGGATCGTGCTGACCGGGCTGCGGGTGCGCGGCCACCACGGCGTGTTCGACCACGAGAAGCGGGACGGGCAGGACTTTCTCGTCGACCTGACCGTCTGGGCGGACCTGGCGCCGGCCGGGCGCAGCGACAAGCTGGCCGACACCCTGGACTACGGCGCGCTGGCCCACGCCGTGGCCGAGATCGTGGCCGGCCCGCCCTACGATTTGATCGAGTCGGTGGCGGCCAGGATCGTGGAGCGCACGCTGGACGCGGACCCTCGGATCGACGCGGTCGAGGTGACCGTGCACAAGCCGTCCGCCCCCATCCCCCTCACCTTCGCCGACGTCGCCGTGGTCGTCCACCGAACCCGAGCGGGCCTGGCGTGAGTACGGCGGTGTTGTCGTTGGGGTCGAACCTGGGCGACCGGTTGGGCTATCTGCGGCTGGCCGTTGCCGGGTTCGCCGATGCCGAGGACACCGAGCTGGTGGCCGCCTCGCCGGTGTACGAGACCGAGCCGTGGGGCGGCGTGCCGCAGGATGACTTCCTCAACGCGGTGCTGATCGTGCGCTCGGACAAGTTGGACGAGTGGGGCTGGCTGCGCCGGGCGCAGGAACTGGAGGAGCGCGCCGGGCGGGAGCGCAGCGTGCACTGGGGGCCGCGCACCCTGGACGTGGACGTGGTCGCCGTTTTTGCCACCGACCAGCCGGGCAGCGCGGTGCACAGCGAGCACCCCGACCTGCGGCTGCCGCACCCCGGCGCGGCCGAGCGCAACACCGTGCTGCGACCGTGGCTGGACGTCGCCCCGGACGCGGTGCTGCCCGGGCACGGCGCGGTGGCCGAGCTGCTCGCCGGGCTGGGCGAGGCGGGGATGCGCCGCCGGGACGACCTGGCACTGGAGGTGAGAGCGTGAAGCCGACCGGGTGGCGCGAGCTGCTGCCAACCTTCCTCGTGGTCGCCGTGGTGGTCTACCTGATCACCAGGATCACCTACGGGGTGCTGCCGCCGCTGCCGCTGTTCGCCGGGGTGACCCTGCTGCTGCTGGCCATCATCGAGACGATCCTGGGCTACTCGCTGAAGGCCCGGATCGAGCAGCGGCCGGGCACCCAACCGGTGCAGCCCCTGGTGGCGGCGCGGGCGGTGGCGCTGGCCAAGGCTTCCGCGGTGGCCGGCGCGCTGATGGCCGGGGTCTGGGCCGGTCTGCTCGGCTATCTGCTGCCCCGGTACGGGCAGCTGGCCGCCGCCGCCGACGACACCCCGGGCGCCGTGCTCGGCCTGGTCTGCGCGCTGGCGTTGGTGGCCGCCGCGCTGTGGCTGCAGCACTGCTGCCGCGCCCCCACCGACAGCGACGACCCGGACCGCGAGCACCAAGGGCGCTGACCCCGGGCCGGCGCGGCGGCGCGGCTGGGTGATTTGTCCCGGTCAGCTGGCCGGAGACTCGCTACGCTCTGCGCGGTGTCGTTCCTCCAGCCTTCCGGCGGGCCGCCGGCCGACACCGCGAGCCTGTATCGGCGGCGGGTCCGCCGACAGCGCCGCGGTGTCCTCGCCACCGTGCTCGCGCTGGTCCTGCTCGGCATTTGCGGGCTGCTCCTGCTGGGCATCCTGGTCTACAGCGTTGGCGCCGGCGGGGTCATCGTGGGCACGCTGGGCGCGCTGTTGCCGGTCGGCCCGGTCGTCGCCGCGTTCCTGTGGATGGACCGCTGGGAGCCGGAGCCACCCCGGCTGCTGCTGGTGGCGTTCCTCTGGGGCGCCTGCTTCGCCACCCTGGCGGCGCTGATCCTGAACAGCAGCGCCGAGCTGGCCACCTCCTCGACGCTCGGCGACGCGAGCTCGCTGTTCGCCGCGGTGCTCGTCGCCCCCTGGGTCGAAGAGTTCATGAAGGGCGCGTTCCTGCTCGGCCTGCTGCTGTTCCGCCGCCGCGAGTTCGACGGGGTGCTGGACGGCATCGTCTACGCCGGTGTGGTGGCCGCCGGGTTCGCCTTCACCGAGAACATCCTCTACCTGGGGCAGGCGTTCGCCTCCGGCGCCACCGGTGAGGGCGGCGACGTGCTGACCGTGCTGATCATGCGCGGGGTGTTCTCCCCGTTCGCGCACCCGCTGTTCACCTCGATGATCGGCATCGGGCTGGGCATCGCGTCGAACGCCAAGACGGTGCTGGTCCGGCTGGCCGCGCCGCTGGCCGGCTACCTGCTCGCGGTGTTCCTGCACGCCTGCTGGAACGCCTCGGCCTCCTACGCCGACGGGGCTCTGCTCGTCCCGGTGTACCTGCTGATCATGCTGCCGATGTTCGTGTTCGTCCTGCTCGTCGTGCTCTACCAGCGACGCCGCGAGCAGCGCATCATCGCCGCCGAGTTGCCCGGGTTCGCCGAAGCGGGCTGGATCGCGCCGAGCGAGGTAGGCCTGCTGCAGTCGCTTGCCGGGCGGCGGGGGTGGTTGCGCGCGGTGCGCCGGCGGTCCGGGTCCTCGGTGGCCAGAGCGGTGTCCGAGTACCAGGCCGCGGTCACCGAGCTGGCCATCCTGCGGCACCGGATGGCTCGAGGTTCGCTCGGCCCACACGCCCGGGAGTGGCACGACGAGCTGGTGGAGGACGTGCTGCTGACCCGGGCCAAGGCGGTCGGCGCGCCGGACGCGCTGCACGCCGCCTGGGGCCGTCAACGCCCACCGCCCGGGTGGTCACCGCCGCCGCCGAACTGGACGCCGCCAGGGCCACGGCACAGCCTGTCCGGGCCCCAGGGCCCGGGCCGGCCCTATCCCGCGCCACCAGGGCAGCAGGGTCCTCCGATGCCGCCAGGACCGCGCGGAGCCCCGGGCCAGCCGCCGCCCGGTTGGTATCCCCCACCCGGCCCCTACCAGGGCCAACCCGGTGCGCCGCGCCAACAGCCTCCGTCAGCGCCGCCACCGGTACCGCCGCCCCGGCACCACCCGCCGGTCTGAACCCGGGGTGCACACCTGCCGGGTGACAGGACGGTGAAGCCGGTCACCCGGGGTGGCGCGGCGCGCGCGCCCGGCTCTACCGTTCTCCCGCCGGCCAAACGGACCTGGCCGCCGGCCCACGTCTGGTACCCGCAATCCGGGACTGGAACGAGCGGAGTGAGATGAACGCGTCCGGGGGCGGAGCTGCCCGACCGGCCAGACTGGCCGTCGGGGTTGTCTCGGCGGGCCGAGTGGGCTCGGTGCTCGGGAATGCGCTGGCCGGGGCCGGTCACCAGATCATCGGGGCTTCCGGGGTCTCTCGCGCGTCGGTGCGGCGAGCCGCCGTCCTGCTGCCCGACGTCCCCCTCGAACCGCCCGACCAGGTCGTGGAGCGCTCCGACCTGGTCTTGCTGGCGGTGCCCGACGACGTGCTGCCCGGCCTGGTCCGGGGCCTGGCCACGGCGGGCTGCTTCCGGCCGGGACAGATCGTGGTGCACACCTCCGGCGCGCACGGTGTCGCGGTCCTGGAACCCGCCGTCGAGCACGGCATCCTGCCCCTCGCGCTGCACCCGGTGATGACCTTCACCGGCCGCAAGGAGGACGTACAGCGGCTGGCCGCCTGCTCGGTGGGGGTGACCGCGGCGCGGGACGACGAGGCGGCGTGGAGCGTCGGTGAGGCGCTCGTGGTGGAGATGGGCGCAGAGCCGGTCCGGGTGCCGGAGGAAGTGCGCCCGCTCTACCACGCGGCCCTGGCGCACGGCGCGAACCACCTGATCACCCTGGTCCGGGACTGCGTGGACGTGCTCGAGCGGGCCGGGGTGCAGCCGGCCGAGCGGCTGATCGCGCCGCTGCTGTCCGCCGCGCTGGACAACGCCCTGCGGCACGGCGACCGGGCGCTGACCGGCCCGGTGGCCAGGGGCGACGTGGGCACGCTCCGCAAACACCTGCGTGAGCTGGGCGAACACGCCCCCGAGGTCACCGCCAGCTACCGCGCACTGGCCGAACGCACCGCCCAACGGGCCCGGGCCGCCGGCCTGCTGCGGCAACACGACGCGCAAGAGGTGCACACCGCACTGGAGGACACTCCGTGAAGCCCTACACCGCCGGCGAGCTCACCGTGCACGAGGCGCCGGGCGCGCTGACCGACGTGAGCGCCACGCTGCGCGCGACCGGCCGCAAGGTCGCCCTGGTGCCCACCATGGGCGCGCTGCACGCCGGGCACCTTGAGCTGATCCGGCACGCCCGCCGCGCCCCGGGGGCCGTCGTGGTGGCGGTCTCGATCTTCGTCAACCCGCTGCAGTTCGGCCCCGGCGAGGACCTGGACCGCTATCCCCGCACCATGGACGCCGACCTGGAGAAGTGCCGGGCGGAGGGCGTCGAGCTGGTCTTCGCACCCACCGCGACGACCATGTACGGACAGGACGCCCAGGTCACCGTGCATCCTGGCCCCCTCGGAGATGAGCTGGAGGGGGCGGTCCGGCCCGGTCACTTCGCCGGCGTGCTGACCGTGGTGACCAAGCTGTTCGGCATCGTCCGCCCGCAACTGGCCTACTTCGGCGAGAAGGACTACCAGCAGTTGGTGCTGGTGCGTCGGATGGCCCGCGAACTGAACCTGGGCGTGGACGTCATCGGAGTGCCCACGGTGCGTGAGCCGGACGGGCTGGCGCTGTCCTCCCGCAACGTCTACCTGGATGCCGAGCAGCGCGAACGGGCCACCGCGCTGTCCGCCGCGCTGACCGCCGCCCGGCACGCCGCCTCCGGTGGCGCGGACGCGGCCCTGGAGGCCGCCGAGAAGGTCCTCGCCGCCGAGCCCGAGCTGGCGGTGGACTACCTGGCGCTGCGCGACCCGGAGCTCGGCCCGGCGCCCGACGGCGGCCCGGCCCGGCTGTTGGTGGCCGCTCAGCTGGGCAGCACCCGGCTGATCGACAACATCGGGCTGACCCTCGGACAACCCGTCAGGAGCTACCTGTGATCCGCACGATGCTGAAGTCGAAGATCCACCGGGCCACGGTGACCCAGGCGGACCTGCACTACGTCGGTTCGGTGACGGTGGACGAGGAACTCATGGACGCCGCCGACCTGCTGCCCGGCGAGCAGGTGACCATCGTGGACATCACCAACGGCGCCCGGCTGGAGACCTACGTGATCCCGGGCCAGCGGGGCAGCGGCGTACTCGGCATCAACGGCGCGGCGGCCCACCTGGTGCACCCCGGTGACCTGGTCATTCTCATCTCCTACGCGGCGATGGACGACGCCACGGCGCGGTCCTACCAGCCCAGGATCGTGTTCGTGGACGAGCACAACCGGACCGCCGACCTCGGCGCCGACGCCGGGCACGCCCCGGAGGGGTCCGGCCTGCGCTCCAGCACCGGTACCGGCGTGCTGGTCGCCGGCGGGTAGGCCGCGGCCGTGCTGCTCTGCGTCGACGTCGGCAACACTCAGATCGCGCTGGGGCTCTACGCCACCGATCACGAACAGCCCGGCGCGGACAGCCTGGACGTGGTCCGCCCGCCGCTGCTGCGCCAGTGGCGAATGCGCACCGACCCCCGGATCACCGCCGACGAGCTGGAAGTGGCGATCAACGCCATGCTCGGCTCCCTCGCCAAGCGGATCACCGGGGCGGCCGCGCTGTCCACCGTCCCCACCGTGCTGCGCGAGCTGCGCATCCTGGCCGAGCGCCGACCGGACCGGATGCCCACGGTGATCGTCGAGCCGAGGGTGCGGACTGGGGTGCCGATCCTGGTGGACAACCCCAAGGAGGTCGGCGCGGACCGGGTGGTGAACACCCTGGCCGCGCACCGGCTGTTCGGCACCGCCTGCGTGGTGGTCGACTTCGGTACCTCGACCAACATCGACGTGGTGTCCGCGCGAGGCGAGTTCCTCGGCGGCGCGCTGGCCCCCGGCATCGAGATCTCCATGGACGCGCTCACCCAGCGGGCCGCGCAGCTGACCACCGTGGAACTGGTCCGGCCGCGCTCGGCGATCGGCAAGAACACCGTGGAATGCCTGCAGGCCGGCATCCTGTTCGGCTTCACCGGACAGGTGGATGGCCTGGTCCGGCGCATCCTGGTGGAGCTGGAGACCGAGTACAAGGTGGATCCGGCGACGGTCACCGTGTTGGCCACCGGCGGGCTGGCGCCGCTGGTGGTGGACGAGTCGGAGACCATCGCCGAGCACGTCCCGGACCTCACCCTGCTCGGGCTGCGGCTGGTCTACCTGCGCTCACGGCGCACGGCCCGGAACACCGCGGTGCGCAGCGGCAGCTCGAACGTCCCGTCCGACGCGGTGCCGACCTCGGGCCGGGTGGCCAGGTAGGTCCGGATCCGGGCGTATGCCTCCGCGCGCTCCTCCGGTGTGCTGATCAGCGCCCAGGAATGGGTGCCGAGTACGTCGATCAGCCCGTCCACGGTCAGCCGCTGGGAATGGCCGAACTCGGCCTTCTCGGATGGCTCGAAATCCGGCGTCGCGGGCAGGTCGTCGCGGGCCCCGCCGGACGGCACTCCGGGCACCTCGCGTTCCTCGGACGCCGCCCGGTGGTAGCCGGCGACCCATTCCACGCTGGTGTCGTCGGCGTTCCACAGCGCGGCCAGCACCCCGCCGGGGCGCAGCACGCGCGCGATCTCCTCGGCGGCCGGCTCCGGGTTGAACCAGTGGAACGCCTGGCCGACCAGCACCGCGTCCACCGAGGCGTCCGGCAGCGGAATGTCCTCGGCCGTCCCGGGCAGCGCGTCCACCGAGGGCAGCTCGGCGCGCAGCACAGCGAGCATCTCCGGGTCGGGCTCCACGGCGGTCACCCGGGTGGACCGGCGGACCAGGGACGCGGTCAGTTTCCCGGTGCCGGCGGCCAGGTCGAGCAGCGCCAGCTCGCCCCGACGGGCTGAGGCCGGCGAGTCGGGCGAGCTGGCCGGGGCCAGCGCCCAGTCCAGCGCCGCGTCCGGATAGCTGGGTCGGTACGCGGCGTATGCCTGGGCGACCGTGCCGAACGTGCGGCCCCGGGTGGGCGGCGGGTTCGAGGCGCGGTCCCGGGCCTCGCGCGGGTGCGCGGCGGGCGGAGTGTCCTGGTAGTCGGCCATGCGCCGACGGTACGTCGCCAGCTGCTCGGTACCGTCGTAATCGTGACGAACGACGGGCCCACCCACGGGTCAAGCGACTCCGGCGACAGAACTCATGATCGGGATCTCCCCGAGCAGATCCGGGTCCGCCGGGCCAAGCGGGCCACCATGCTCGCCGAGGGCACCGACCCCTACCCCGTGGTGCTGCCGCGCACGTCCACCCTGCGCGAGGTGCGCGAGAAGCACGGCGATCTCCCGGCGGACACCACCACCGGGGACATAGTTGGCGTGGCCGGCCGGGTCGTTTTTCTGCGGAACACCGGCAAGCTCTGCTTCGCCACATTGCGCGCCGGGGACGGCGCCGAGCTGCAGGCAATGCTCAGTGTGGCCAGTGTGGGAGCCGAGGAGTTGGCCCGCTGGAAGTCACAGGTCGACCTTGGTGATCACGTATTCGTGCACGGCGAGGTCATCACGTCTCGCCGGGGAGAACTGTCGGTGATGGCGGATGAATGGGCCATGGCGGCGAAGTCGGTGCGCCCGTTGCCGGTCGCTCACAAGGAGTTGTCGGAAGAGACGCGTGTGCGGCAACGATACGTGGATCTCATCATGCGGCCACAAGCCCGTGAGATGCTTCGGATGCGGGCCGAGGTCATACGGACCTTACGAGAGGTCCTGTATGGTCGGGGATTTACTGAAGTCGAGACGCCGATGTTGCAGTTGTTGCATGGTGGAGCAACCGCGCGTCCCTTTGTGACGCACTCCAACGCGTTGGACATCGATCTGTACTTGCGGATCGCACCGGAGCTCTACCTCAAACGCGTGGTGGTGGGCGGTATCGAGCGGGTCTTCGAGATCAACCGGAACTTCCGGAACGAAGGTATTGACTCGTCACACTCGCCCGAGTTCGCCATGCTGGAAGCCTATGAGGCTTACGGCAGCTACGACACGATCGGCGAACTTACCCAGTCCCTAGTCACGTCCTGTGCGCAAGCTGTGTTCGGATCGACTGTCGTACGACACATGGACGGCGGCGAACACGACCTGGGTGGCACATGGCGCCAGGTGACTCTGCACGAGGCGGTATCCGAGGTCCTGGGCGTGCCGGTATCCCTGGATACCCCGGCGGACGTGCTGCGCGGCTATGCCGATGAGCACGAGGTTCCGGTCAAGGACAACGCCTCTGCCGGCGAGATCGCTCTGGAACTGTTCGAGAAACTCGTCGAGCACACCTTGATCGAACCCACTTTCGTCAGGGACTATCCAGTTGAAGTTCGGCCGCTGACCAGACAACATCGAGATGAGCCGAGGTTGGCCGAGGCTTGGGACCTGTTCGTCTTCGGTGTGGAGCTGGCCACTGGATACTCCGAGCTCGTTGATCCAGTTGTGCAGCGGGAACGCCTGGAAGCGCAGGCCCGGTTGGCCGCGGCGGGCGACGACGAGGCGATGCAGGTGGACGAGGACTTCCTACGTGCCCTGGAATACGGAATGCCACCCAGCGGTGGCATGGGAATGGGGATCGACCGGCTGCTGATGACGCTCACCGGCCTCGGTATCCGGGAGACGATACTTTTTCCGCTCGTTCGGCCGGAATGACGTATCCCTCAGCTGGTCGACTCGACATAGCGATGCAAATAGGTCTAATCTTGCGGCCAGACTCAGCGGCTTGTGGACTACCGGGCCGAGTCCACCTGCATCACTTATCGTAGAAAAGTCACCGGAGGGCTGCCAAAGTGGCACAGAAGGTCACAGTTTCGCTGATTGACGATCTGGACGGCGACAAGGCCGACGAGACCGTTGAGTTCGGGCTCGACGGTAAGAGCTACGAGATCGACTTGTCGAGCGGCAATGCCGACAAGCTGCGGGACGCCTTGGCCTCCTATGTCGCGGCCGCCCGTCGGCCAGGTGGTCGGCGCCGCTCCGGTGGCGGCGGTCCGGCCGCGGCCGCCACCGCCCGCCGGCCCTCCGTCGATCGGGAGCAGAACCAAGCGATCCGGGACTGGGCTCGTAAGCGCGGTATGAAGGTGTCCGACCGGGGCCGCATTCCGGCCGACGTGCTCGAGGCCTATCACCAGGAGAACTGACCGCCTCTCCACGCGCCTCGACGCCAGGCTCTCGCCAGGTCCTCCCGGGTTTCACGGCGTCCTTGAGGTTCGACGTTCCGACCGCTGAAGCCGCCCGCTGAGCTGTGCCCGACGCCCGATCGAGTGTGTTCGCGCAGAGCGAATACTCTTGTGTTACCCCAAGGAATGCCGGGTCGTGACAATCCGTTGGACTTCGGTGAGCGGGTTGCAACCGTGCGCACGAAGCGATGGCGCCGGTTCGGCCGATACGATGGTCCTACGGTGCCGGCGCGTCCGAGAAGCGGGCCGGCACAGCTCAGCAGTCAGGGAGTGCACATGTTCGAGAGGTTTACCGACCGCGCGAGGCGGGTGGTCGTCCTGGCCCAAGAAGAGGCCAGGATGCTCAACCACAACTACATCGGCACCGAGCACATCCTGCTGGGCCTGATCCACGAGGGTGAAGGCGTCGCGGCGAAGGCGCTGGAGTCGCTGGGTATCGCCCTCGAGGGGGTCCGCCAGCAGGTCGAGGAGATTATCGGCCAGGGGCAGCAGGCGCCCAGTGGTCACATCCCCTTCACGCCTCGGGCGAAGAAGGTGCTGGAGCTGTCGCTGCGCGAAGCGCTGCAGCTCGGGCACAACTACATCGGCACCGAGCACATCCTGCTCGGGCTGATCCGTGAGGGCGAAGGCGTCGCGGCGCAGGTGCTGGTCAAGCTCGGA
>DATHIT010000009.1:0-2866 GCA_035489915.1 Pseudonocardia sp.
AACAGCACCAAGCCGCCCACCGTGGCATAGAGCGCCATCCATGGCTGCAGCCACGGCGTGGACCGAGCCAGCGCATTGATCGCGAACAGCAGCTGGATGTTGATATTCACGACACCTCCGCAACGTTGAAGAGGCCTCACCATGTGTGAACTGGGACGAGAGGTAAGCGGTAGGAGCCTAGCGGGCCGCGCCTGAGACAGGAGTTGGCCTGTTGCGGTGTTGGTGACGGCGTCGCCCCTCAGTACGCGCGCCCGAAGATCACCCGCTTGCCGTACGCCGACGCCACGCCACACCGCACGCATGCACCGTTTGCCGGTTCGCCATCCAGTGGAATACAACGGGGGGTGGCAGCCGTGATGGACTTGATGTCCTCCTCACAGGCGCGCGTGCCGCAGTGCAGCGCCCACGCCCATCCGATCGACACCGCGTCGGCGAAATCCTCCCAACTGTCGACAGTGCGGGTGTGGCTGTCGCGGAACTCGGTCGCGCGAGCGAGCAGGAATGCCTGGAACTCGTCCAGGACCCCGGGCATGCTCTCCGGCAGGGAGTCGATCGACGTGGCCTGCTTGCCGTCGTCACCGAGACGTCTCACCATCATCGCGGTGCCGGCCGCCAGATCTCGGGGGCCAAGCTCGAGTCGGATCGGGACGCCGCGCATCTCCCACTCGTTGAACTTGAACCCCGGGCTGAGCTGGGGACGGCCATCGACGTGGGTACGCACACCGGCTGCCCGGAGGCGGCGAGCCAGCTCGTCGGCCGCTTCCTCGACCGCTACGTTGCCGCCGCGGGTGATCGGCACGATCACCACCTGGTACGGCGCCAACCGCGGCGGAAAGACGAGGCCCTTGTCGTCGCCGTGGGTCATCACGATGCCGCCGATCATGCGAGTACTCATGCCCCACGACGTGGTGTGGCACAACTCCCCCCGGCCCGCCTCGCTGGTGTAGCGGATGTCGAACGCCGTCGCGAAGTTCGTGCCCATGTAGTGCGAGGTGCCAAGCTGGAGTGCGCGACCGTCGCGCATCATCCCCTCGATGGTGAACGTCGCCACCGCGCCAGCGAACCGCTCGCCGGGCGTCTTCTCACCCGGGACCACCGGAATTGCGGCCAGGTCTCGCGCCACCTCGCGGTAGATGTCGAGGGCGAGCATGGTCTCGCGATAGGCGTCGGCCTCGTCGGCGTGCGCGGTGTGGCCTTCCTGCCACAGAAACTCGGTGGTGCGCAGGAACATTCGTGGCCGCAGTTCCCACCGCACCACGTTCGCCCACTGGTTCAGCAGGAGGGGCAGATCGCGGTGCGAGCTGATCCACTTGGCCATCATCTCGCCGATGATCGTTTCGGAGGTCGGCCGCACTACCAGCTTTTCTTCGAGTTCCTTGCCGCCGGCATGGGTGACGACCGCCAGCTCCGGCGAAAATCCTTCGACGTGTTCGGCTTCTCGGCTGAGGTAGCTCTCCGGGATCAGCAGGGGGAAGTAGGCGTTCTCGTGGCCGGTGTCTTTGATGCGGCGGTCGAGTTCGGACTGCAACTGCTCCCACAGCCGGTATCCGTACGGTCGGATAACCATGGTGCCCTTAACCGGGCCACGGTCCACCAGGCCGGCCTTGAAGACCACCTCGTTGTACCAGGCAGCGAAGTCCTCACTCTGGGCCCCGACACCGCGCTCATCCCGTGCCATGGCCGCAGACGTTACTGCGATGCCGTCCAGAGATCGCGCCATATCTCGACCGGGCTGTCCGTTCAGGAGTACGTATTTCCGGACGGCGATCCGCGCCGTGTCGGCTCTGCGACGATCGGTAGATGGCAACGGCCATGTCAGGCGCGGCACTGTCCGTCGAGGGTTGTATGGCCGCGCTTGCGCCATCTACCCGCCGACGACTGAGCCGGTGATTCCGCGAGTGGCCGTCACCTCAGTCGTCGGTCACCACGAGGTTGACATCGACGTTCCCGCGGGTGGCATTGGAGTACGGGCAGACCTGGTGCGCCTTCTCGGTGAGGTGCGCAGCGGTGTCGTGGTCGAGATTGGGCAGCGTGATTTCCAGCTCCACGGCAAGGCCGAAGCCGCCGTTGTCCAGGTTGCCTATCGAAACACGCGCCCCGACAGCCGAATCGGAAACGTCGGCCTTCTCCTGACGGGCAACGGCCCGGAGGGCGGAATGGAAGCAGGCCGCGTAGCCGATGGCGAACAGCTGTTCGGGATTGGTACCCTCGCCGCTGCCGCCCATTTCCTTCGGAATGGATAGGTTCAGATCGAGCTTGCCGTCGGAGGTACGGGCGTGCCCGTTGCGTCCGTCGCCGGTGGTCAATGCTTCGGCGGTGTAGAGGGTGTTCATGCGGTTTCCTTTCGTAGGGATGCGTTGAGCGCATCGGCCAGTTGACGGACCGCGTCGCGCAGGTCCTCGGCGTCGTGTTCGGTCAAGCCGGTCGAGGAGAAGAGCCGCTCCGGGATGCATTGGGCGCGACGTTCGAGGCGGCGACCGGCGTCCGTGAGGGTCACGTCGACCAGGCGTTCGTCGGCAAGCGATCGCTCCCGTCGGACAAACCCATTGGCCTCCAACCTCTTCAGCAGGGGCGACAGGGTGCCGGAGTCGAGCTGCAGGCGCTCGCCGAGCTGGCCGACCGTGACGCGTCCTTCTTCCCAGAGCACCAACAGCACGAGGTACTGGGGATAGGTGAGGTTCAGCTCGGTCAAGATCGGCCGGTATGCCGCGGTCATCGCCCGAGACGCCGAGTACAGGGCGAAACAAAGGTGGCGATCAAGGCTAGGTCATCCGGAGAGGACAGGGCCCGAGTGCAGCGGCAGCTCGGCTTGCACGGTGGTGCCCGCGCCGGGGGCGGTCTGGACGGAGAGCCTGCCGCTGAGTGC
>DATHIT010000010.1:0-7080 GCA_035489915.1 Pseudonocardia sp.
CAACCACTGCTGAGCACTGAAGCACAGAAGGGACCACCCCATGCACACCATCACCAGGCGCCGGTTGCGCACCGCCGTCCTCATCGCCGCCGCCGCATCCCTGCTGGTCGGGGTGGCCGCCTGCGGCCGGGGCGGATCCTCATATGCCTGAGCCGGACTCGCCGTCGGTCGTGGTGATCGGCTCGGTGAACATCGATCACGTGGTGGTGGCGGACGCCTTCCCGTCGCCCGGAGAGACCATCCTGGGCAACACCGCGCAGGTCATGCTGGGCGGCAAGGGGTCCAACCAGGCGGTGGCGGCGGCGCTGGGCGGCGCGCGCACGGCGATGATCGGCCGGGTCGGCGCGGACGCCGAGGGCGACCGGGCCCGCATGGGGCTGGCCAACAAGGGGGTCGACGCCACCCGGGTAACCGCCGTCCCGGGCGGCGAGACCGGCACCGCGTGGATCACCGTGGCGGCCGGCGACAACACCATCATCGTGATCTCCGGCGCCAACCACCGGTGGCCGGCCGAGGGCGACCCGCTCGAGGGGTCGGGCGCGACGGCCGCCGTGGTGCTCGCCCAGCTGGAGATTCCGCTGGACGTGGTGCAACGCGCGGCCGCGCACACCGAGGGCCGGTTCCTGCTCAACGCCGCGCCGGCCGCCGAGCTGCCGGACGAGCTGATCGCCCGCTGCGACGTGCTCATCGTGAACGAGCACGAGCAGGCCGTGGTGTCCGGCCAGTCCGATGAGGACAGCACCGACCCGGCCGCGGTGCGTCGGGCCCACGCCGCGCTGCGGAAACGGGGTGCCCGCGCGGTGGTCACCACGCTGGGCGGCGCCGGCGCCATCGTCACCGACTCCGTCGGCACCACCACGTCGATCCCGTCACCGCCGGCCACCGTGGTGGACACCACCGGCGCCGGCGACGCGTTCGCCGGGGTACTCGCCGCCCGGTTGGCCGCCGGGGACTCGCTGCTGGCCGCCGCCCGCTGGGGCGCGGCCGCCGGTTCGCTCGCGGTCCGCGCGCCGGGTGCCCAGGAGTCCTACGCCGACCTCGAAACCCTTCGCGCGACCATGGGGGAGCACCGATGAAGCGCACCGGCATCATCCACAACGAGCTGGCCCGGCTGATCGCCGGACTCCGGCACACCGACATCTTCGTGATCAGCGATGCCGGCCTGCCGCTTGCCCCGGGTACGCCCTGCGTGGACCTCGGCTACCGGTACGGCCAGCCGGGGTTCCTGGACGTGACCCGGACCGTGTTAGCCGAGATCGTGGTCGAGCGCAGTTGGGTGTCCGACCCGGTGCGCGAGGTGAACCTGCCCGTGTACAACACGCTGCGCGAGCTGGGGCTGGACCCGGAACCGTTGGACCACGACGAGTTCAAGGCCAGGGTTCGGTCGGCCTCGTTCGCCATCCGCACCGGCGAGGACAGCTTCTACGCCAACGTGCTCTGCCAGGCCGGCGTGGCCTTCACTCCGTGACCCCCTCGCACTGATTCCTATGAGCGAGATTCGGCGACCGCCTTGATCCGTTCCAGGGTGGTGCGCATGCCGTTGCGGTTCGTCCGGCCCCGGGCCCAACCGAGCAGGGCCCAGTACACCCGCAGCACCGGGGTGTCGACCAGCTCGAACGACTCGGTGACGTCGGTACCGGTGCCGCTGGGCTCGAACCGGTACCGCCAGGTGTTCACCGACCGGCCGGCCGCCTCCACCACGAAGCCGAACTCCCGGCACGGTTCGCAGGCCACGATGCGACAGACCGTCCAGTACACCGGGCCACGGCCGTTGCGCCGCACATGGCCGCGGAACCGGGTGCCTACCGCCGGCCCGGTCGCCCCGTCCAGCCACTCCGCCTCGAACGTCTCCGGGCTGAACTTGCCGGTGTTGGTGATGTCGCTGACCAGGCCCCACACCCGGCTCGGCGAAGCGTTCATGTGCACCGTCACGGCGTCACGCATGGCAGCACGGTACCGGGAGTAACCGCGTCTGGCGGCCAGATCAGCCCAATGAGCAGATCCGCTGGAACCGACCGCCGACGCTGCCGTCCGGATGCACTCATACCACTGGGCGCACAGCCCGACCCGCCGACCGCATACATGTTTAGCTGCACCTCGGGCTGGGCAAACAGGTTTGGCTCGAGCAGGGCCGGTGCGGCCACCGGTCGTGACGCTGTCGGGCCGCACGCTCCCCTGAAGAAGGCAACATGACCCCTCCCGCACGCCGAGGTGCGCGATGACCCGGATCGGCGTCATTGGCCACCGCGACATCACCCCCGAGACAGCGCCACTCATCGAGGCCGTGTTGCGCCGGTTGCTCATCGCCAAGTCAGGTTCCCGGCTGGTCGGGGTGACTTGCCTGGCCACCGGGGCGGACCAACTCTTCGCTCGGCTCGTCCTGGATCTCTCCGGCCGCCTGGAGGTGATCCTGCCGGCGTACGACTACCGGGCCAGCCAGGTCTCCCCGGCCAATGCCTGCACGTTCGACCAGCTGGTGGCGGCCGCCAGCACGGTCCGGGTGATGGAGTTCCAGCACTCCTGCCGGCAGGCATACCTCGCCGCCGGGGCCACCATGCTGAACACCATCGAGACGCTGGTGGCGGTCTGGGACGGCCGCCCGGGCAGAAACCGAGGCAGCGCGGCGGAGGCGGTATCGGCCGCCGCGCGGCTCGGGTTGCCGACGTCGATCGTGTGGCCGCCCGGCGCGGCCAGAGCGCGCTCGGCGTGCCCGCCCCCGGCGGCCGTTCTGCCGAATGTCGGGCCGGCCGCCGCGGCGGTCTGACCGAGCCTCTGGCTGGCCGCCGCCGTCCTGACCTGAGCTGGCCTCGGCCGCCGCGGCGGCCTGAGCTCGGCCGCTAGGCCGGATCCGAGGCGGGCAGCGCGCCGGTGCGCTCCAGGTGGTTGGTCAGCAGCCGGCCGATGTGCCGGATGTGCTCGGCCATCGCCTCCCTGGCCGCGGCGGGGTCGGACTCGGCCAGCGCGGCCAGCACCGGGACGTGGTCGTCCGTGGTGGCCTCCGCCCAGCCGGCCACCTGCCCGTAGTAGGTGCGCGGCACGTAGTGCACGAACAGGTTCAGCATGGCGGCCAGCCGGGGCGAATCGGCGGCCCGGTTGATGCTCCGGTGCAGCTCGTGGTTGAGCTCAGCCACCCGGTCCAGCTCCCCGAGGTCGGCGGCGGCGGTCAGCTCGTCCTGCACCGCGCGCAGCCGGGCCACCTCGCCGGCGGACAGCGCCGCCGCGGCGCGCGCGGCCAGCTCGCCGGCCACGTGGGCCTGCACCCCGAACAGGTCGTCCACGTCGCGGCGAGTCAGCGGCACCACCCGGAAACCCCGCCGAGGTTCCCAGCGCACCGCGCCCTCCCCCTGCAGGATCATCAGCGCCTCCCGTACCGGAGTGGCGCTGACCCCCAGCCGGGCCGCGACGTGCTCCATCCGGACGAACTCGGACGCCGGGAGCTCGCCCACCATGATCGCCTCGCGCAGGTACGCCGCGACCCGTTCGGACAGCTGGCGGGCACTGCCCAGGCGTGGCCCGCTGGCTCGGACAGAGCCCAGCGGGAGCGGGTGCTCGGTCATCGAACGCTCCGCTCCGGCCATCCCCTGACAGCTTGAAAACGTGAGCCCGGCTGGATCGGTGGCGGTGCCGGCCGCCCCGGGCTACGTTCAGATTTCCTGTCGGTAAGCATTAATCGAGGAGGTTCGCGTTGAGCATCGCCCTGGGCCAGTCCGGAGCTACCCCGTCGGAGGGTGCCCAGCCGGCGCCCGGCCTCCGACCGCCCGGCGCCGACACGCTGTGGCACCCGTTCGCCGGGATGCACCAGGTGCGCCGAGGCCGCTTCACCGTGACCCGGGCCGAGGACGTGTGGATCTGGGACGACACCGGCCGGCGCTACCTGGATGGCACCGCGGCGCTCTGGTACTGCAACGCCGGGCACGGCCGCCACGAGATCATCGACGCGATCACCCGGCAGCTGAAGCAGCTGGACGGCTATCAGATCTTCGGGGATTTCGCGAACGAGCCGGCCCTGCGGCTGGCTGATGAGGTGGCCGCGCGCGCCCCGATGGACGACGCCAAGGTGTTCTTCACCAGCGGCGGCGGCGACTCCATCGACACCGCCGGGAAGCTGGCCAGGGCCTACTTCCAGGCCACCGGCGAACCGGAACGCACGGTGCTGATCTCCCGGGAGCACGGCTACCACGGCACCCACGGGTTTGGCACCGCGTTGGCCGGCATCCCGGCCAACCGGGTCGCCGGGCCGTTCGTGCCGGACGTGGTGCAGGTGGCCCACGACGACCCCACGGCGCTGGAGAAGACCATCGTGGACCACGGCCCCGAGCGGGTCGCGGCGTTCTTCGCCGAGCCGGTGATCGGCGCGGGCGGGGTCATCCCCCCGCCGCCGGGGTATCTCGAGTCCGCCGCTGAGATCTGCCAGCGGCACGGCGTGCTGTTCGTCGCGGACGCGGTGATCTGCGGCTTCGGCCGGCTGGGCAACTGGTTCGCCATCGAGCGGTTCGGCGTCCGCCCGGACATGGTGGTCTTCGCCAAGGCCATCACCAGCGGCTACCAGCCGTTGGGCGGTGTGGTGGTGTCCGGACGGGTGGCCGCCCCGTTCTGGGACGAGCCGGGCCGCGCGTTCCGGCACGGGCCGACCTACGCCGGGCACCCGGCCGCCTGCGCCGCCGGGCTGGCCAACATCGCGCTGATGGAGCAGGAGGGTCTGCTGGAGCGCGCCACGAAACTGGAGGGCGAGCTGCTCAGCCGGCTCCAGACACTGGCCGGCCACCCGCTGGTCAGCCAGGTGCGCGGCGGGGTCGGCCTGCTGGGCGGGGTGGAGCTGGACGCCGAGCGGCTGGCCGCCGAACCCGGGCTGCCCGGCCGGGTGGCCGGCGCGGCCCGCGAGCACGGCGCACTGATCCGACCGATGGTCTCCTCGCTGGGCTTCTCCCCGCCGCTGACGATCACCGAGGAGCAGCTGGACCTGCTGGTCGACGCAACCGCGGCCGCCCTGGACGACGTCCACACCGGCACCGCCTAACCAGCCGCACACCCCCAGCCGAGGCGCACCAACCCGCCGCACCCCAACCCGCCGCCCAGCCAGCGCGAGCCCCTCCGCCGTCGCACAGACCTGGCGCAGGCCGTGCAGACCTTGCACGGCCTGCGCGGGGCGTACCCGGTCTGCGCGAGCGGCGGGGAGCGCTGAGGAAAGGAGCGCTGCGGCGAGCGGGCGCATATTCTATATTCTATGGGGACGGCTGGAGGAGGACCACTGTGGCCACGCTGAGCAGTGATGAGCGCGCCATCGTCGATACCGTGCGGGAGTTCGTCGACCGCGAGGTCCGCCCGGTGGTCCGCGAGCTCGAGCACGCCAACGAGTACCCCGAGAAGCTCATCGAGCAGATGAAGCGAATGGGCATCTTCGGGCTGGCCATCCCGGAGCCGTGGGGCGACGCCCCGGTCTCCATGCCCTGCTACGCACTGGTCACCGCCGAGCTCGCCCGCGGCTGGATGAGCCTGGCCGGCGCGATGGGCGGACACACCGTGGTCGCCAAGCTGCTGCTCACCTTCGGCACCGACGAGCAGCGCGACCACTACCTGCCCAAGATGGCCACCGGGGAGATCCGGGCCACCATGGCGCTCACCGAGCCGGGCGGCGGCTCCGACCTGCAGGCCATCACCACCCAGGCACGCCGCGACAGCTCGGCCGACGACGCGGAGTATGTGGTCAACGGCACCAAGACGTGGATCACCAACTCGCGCCGGTCCCAGCTCATCGCGCTGCTGTGCAAGACCGACCCGAACGCCGAGCCCAAGCACCGGGGCGTGTCCATCCTGCTGGTCGAGCACGGCCCGGGCCTGACCGTCTCCCGTGACCTGCCCAAGCTCGGCTACAAGGGCGTGGAGAGCTGCGAGCTGGCCTTCGACGACTACCGAGCGCCGGCGTCCGCGCTGCTCGGCGAGGTCGAGGGGCAGGGCTTCGCGCAGATGATGAAGGGCCTGGAGACCGGGCGCATCCAGGTCGCCTCCCGGGCACTCGGCGTCGGTCGGGCGGCGATCGACGACGCGCTGCGCTACTCCCAGGAGCGTGAGGCGTTCGGCAAGCCGATCTGGCGACACCAGTCGATCGGCAACTACCTGGCCGACATGGCCACCAAGTGGACGGCGGCCAGGGAGCTGATCCTGCACGCCGCCGAGAAGTTCGACGCCGGCGAGCGGGTGGACATGGAGGCCGGCATGGCCAAGCTGTTCGCCAGCGAGGTGGCCATGGAGATCGCGCTGAACGCGGTGCGCATCCACGGCGGCTATGGCTACTCCACCGAGTTCGACGTGGAGCGCTACTTCCGGGACGCCCCGTTGATGATCGTCGGCGAGGGCACCAATGAGATCCAGCGCAACGTGATCGCGGCGCAGCTGGTCAAGCGCGGTGGGCTGGACTGAGCGGACCGCTCGAGCCGACCGTCTCGACCGTCCCCCAAAGAAGTCAGTCGAACGGGTCTAGTCACCCGGAGTCGCGTGTCTCAGTAGTGACAGGGGAAGATGGACGGTGCCCGGTGTCGACTCAGTCGGGTAGTCAAGTCGAGCGGAGATTACAGACCGTATGAACGGTGGTGCGCCTGCCCTGCATCTGTCCGGTGATGCACGACGGCGGGTCTCGGTCGCGCTCGGCGCCATCTCGGTGGTCATCGCCGTGCTGGCGCTGATCACCGCGACGCGTGGGCCGGCGGCGATCAGCTCGGCGTTGCCCGGCGCGACCCCGGCCGCCCCGCCCAAGCCGGTCGCCGCGATCGCCATCACCTCGGCCGGCGCCGCGCCGCTGAACCCGGCGGTACCGGTCAGCGTCGAGGTCGCACACGGCACATTGCAGTCGGTCCAGGTGATCGACTCGAAGACCGGCAAGCCGCTCGCCGGGGAGATGGCCGCCGGCGGTGCCTCGTGGCACACCACGGTCGGGCTCAGCTACGCGGACAGCTACCAGGTGAGCGCCACCGCGGTGGGCAGCGACGGGCAGATCGTGCACCAGAGCGGCACGGTGGCCACGGTGAAGCCCGCGGTGCAGGCCTATCCGTCGTTCATCCCGGCGCCCGGGCAGTCCAGCGTCGG
>DATHIT010000011.1:0-6092 GCA_035489915.1 Pseudonocardia sp.
ATCGGCGGAGTCGAACAGCGGCTCCTTGTCCTCCTGCAGGTCCCGGTTGTACGCCAGTGGCTGCGCCTTCAGGGTGGCCAGCAGCCCGGTCAGGTTGCCGATCAGGCGCCCGGCCTTGCCCCTGGTCAGCTCGGCCACGTCCGGGTTCTTCTTCTGCGGCATGATCGAGCTGCCCGTGGAGTAGGCGTCATCCAGCGTCACATAGCCGAACTCAACGGTGGCCCAGATGATCACTTCCTCGGCGATCCGGGACAGGTCCACCCCGACCATGGCCAGCACGAACGCCGCCTCGGCCGCCACGTCCCGGGACGCGGTGCCGTCGATCGAGTTGGCCACGGAACCGGTGAAGCCGAGCTCGGCGGCCACCGCCTCCGGGTCCAGCCCGAGCGAGCTGCCGGCCAGCGCGCCGGAGCCGTACGGCGAGATCGAGGCCCGCCGGTCGGCGTCGCGGAGCCGGTCCACGTCCCGCAGCAGCGCGTGCGCGTGCGCCGCGAGCTGGTGGGCCAGCAGCACCGGCTGGGCGTGCTGCAGGTGGGTGCGGCCGGGCATCGGCGCGTCCGGGTGCCGGGTGGCCTGCGCGAGCAGCGCGTCGACCACGTCCAGCACCCCGGTGGCGACCTGGCGCGCGGTGTCGCGCCACCACAGCCGCAGCAGCGTGGCGATCTGGTCGTTGCGGGACCGCCCGGCGCGCAGCTTGCCGCCCACGTCCGGGCCGACCCGCTCGATCAGGCCGCGTTCCAGCGCCGAGTGCACGTCCTCGTCGTCCTCCGCCGCGACGAACGCGCCGGAGACGGTGTCCGCCTCCAGCGCGTCCAGCCCGCCGAGCATGGCGGCCAGCTCGTCCGGCGTCAGCAGCCCGGCGCGGTGCAATACCCGGGCGTGCGCCCGCGAGCCGGCGATGTCGTACCGCGCCAGCCGCCAGTCGAAGTGGGTGGATTTGGAGAGGGCGGCCAGCGCGTCGGCCGGGCCGCCGGCGAACCGGCCGCCCCACAACGCGGAGCCCGCCATCAGTCGGTACCCGATTCCAGGGCGGCGTCGTCGAGGAAACCGTGATCGTCAGCGCGAACCTCACCGCCGTCCCGGGCTGCCGCGATCCGGTCGAATCCCCCCACGGGCAGCTCACCGAAGAGCGTGCCGTGCTCCACAAGCACCATCCCCTGATCCTGCGGTTGCCCGGCGTAGGACTCCAACTTGGCGCGGGAGTCGGCGATGTCCAGGTTACGCATGGTGAGCTGGCCGATCCGGTCCATGGGCCCGAAGGCGGGGTTCTCGACCCGCTCCATGGAGAGCCGGTCCGGGTGGTACGAAAAGCCGGATCCCTGGGTGTCGAGGATCGTGTAGTCGTCACCTCGGCGCAGGCGCAACGTCACGGTGCCGGTCACGAGCGAGGCGATCCACCGCTGGATCGACTCGCGCACCATCAACGCCTGCGGGTCGAGCCAACGCCCCTCGTAGAGCAGCCGGCCGAGCTTGCGCCCCTCGTTGTGGTAGTTGGCGACGGTGTCCTCGTTGTGGATAGCGTTGAGCAGCCGTTCGTAGGCGGCGAAGAGGAGCGCCATCCCGGGCGCCTCGTAGATGCCGCGCGACTTGGCCTCGATGATCCGGTTCTCGATCTGGTCGGACATGCCCAGGCCGTGGCGCCCGCCGATCGCGTTCGCCTCCAGCACGAGGTCGACGGGGGAAGCGAACTGCTTGCCGTTGATCGCCACCGGGCAGCCGGCCTCGAAGGTGAGCGTGACGTCCTCGGTCGCGATCTCGACCGAGGGGTCCCAGAACTTCACTCCCATGATCGGCTCGACGGTCTCCAGGGACACGTTCAGGTGCTCGAGCGTCTTGGCCTCGTGGGTCGCACCCCAGATGTTGGCGTCGGTCGAGTACGCCTTCTCCGCCGAATCCCGGTACGGCAGCCCGTGCGCGGTGAGCCACCTGCTCATCTCGTCGCGGCCACCCAACTCGGCGACGAAGTCGGCGTCGAGCCACGGCTTGTAGATCCGCAGATCCGGGTTGGCCAGGAGGCCGTAGCGGTAGAACCGCTCGATGTCGTTGCCCTTGAACGTCGACCCGTCGCCCCAGATGTTCACGTCGTCGGCCTGCATCGCCCGCACCAGCACCGTCCCGGTGACGGCCCGGCCCAGGGGCGTGGTGTTGAAGTACGCCCGGCCTCCGGACCGGATGTGGAAGGCACCGCAGGCCAGTGCGGCCCGACCCTCCTCGACCAGCTGCGACTTGATGTCGACCGCACGGGCAAGCTCGGCGCCGTACTGGATCGCCCGGGCGGGCACACCCGAGATGTCCAGCTCGTCGTACTGGCCCAGATCGGCGGTGTAGGTGCAGGGGAGCCCGCCCCTGTCCCGCATCCAGGCGACCGCCACAGAGGTGTCGAGGCCACCGGAGAAGGCGATGCCGATGCGCTCGCCCTTGGGAAGGGAGCTCAGGACCTTGCTCACGAGAGGGACGCTCCTTCGTCAGAGTTCGCGCCGGAGCGCGACGAGTCACCCAGTGCGGCGATCCGCCGCGCCAGTTCGCTACCGGTGAGTGGCTCCCTGGCCACCACCAGAATGGTGTCGTCGCCGGCGATGGTGCCGACCACGTCGTGCAGTGCCGCCCGATCCATTGCACTGGCCAGGAACTGCGCCGCCCCGGGCGGGGTGCGCAGCACGGCGAGGTTCGCGCTGGCGTCGGCGGACACCAGCAGCTCGGCGAGCAGCCGGGCCAGCCGCGAGGTGCCCCCGGCGGACGCCCGCATCGGGTGCCCCTCCTCGGGCAGCGCGTACACCGGCGCCCCGCCGTCCGGACCGCGCAGCTTCACCGCGCCCAGCTCGTCGAGGTCGCGCGACAGCGTCGCCTGGGTGACCTCGACGCCCTCCGTCGCCAGCAGGGTGGCCAGCTCGGCCTGGCTGCGGATCGCCCGCTGACCGATCAGCTCCACGATCCGCGCCTGCCTGGCCACCCGCGTCGGCACGCTCATGACTAGCCCGCCGCGCTCTGCTCAAGCAGCCAGACGAGCAGCGCCTTCTGCGCGTGCAGCCGGTTCTCCGCTTCGTCCCAGGCCGCGCTGGCCGGGCCGTCCAGCACCTCGTCGGTGATCTCGTCGCCCCGGTGTGCGGGCAGGCAGTGCAGCACGATGGCGCCGGCCGCGGCGCGGGCCAGCAGGTCGGCGTTGACCTGGTAGGGCAGGAACGGGGCGCGCCGGTCCAGCCCGTCCGCCTCCTGCCCCATGGACACCCAGGTGTCGGTGACCACCACGTCCGCGCCGGCCACCCCGGCCACCGGGTCGGTGGTCAGCGTGACGCTGCCGCCGGTCTCCTCGGCCCGCTTGGCGGCGTCCCGAAGCACCTCGGGATCCGGCGCGAACCCGTCCGGCGCGGCGACCCGCACGTGCAGCCCGGCGGTCACCCCACCGAGCAGCAGCGAGTGCGCCATGTTGTTCGCGCCGTCGCCCAGGTACACCAGGGTCAGCCCGGCCAGCCGGCCGAACCGCTCCCGGATGGTCTGCAGGTCGGCCAGCACCTGGCAGGGGTGGAACTCGTCGGTCAGCGCGTTGATCACCGGTACGGACGCGGCCGCCGCCAGTTCTTCGATCCGGGCCTGGCCGGTGGTGCGCCACACCACCGCGTCCACGAACCGGGAGAGCACCCTGGCGGTGTCCCCGATCGTCTCCCCCCGGCCCATCTGGCTCTGGCTCGCGTCGATGATCAGCGGATGGCCGCCCAGCTGGGCTATGCCGGTCTCGAAGGACACCCTGGTCCGGGTGGAACTCTTGTCGAAGATCACCGCGACCGGCCGGGGCCCCTCCAGCGCACGGTTCCGGTAGCGGTCCCGCTTCAGCTCGTCGGCCAGGTCCAGCACCGCCCGCTGCTCATCCGGGGTGAGATCGTCGTCGCGCAGCAGGTGCCTAACCATCGGAGGCCCCCTGGGCCGCGTCCAGGATGCCGGGCAGCGCGGTGAGGAACTCCTTGGCCTGCCCGTGGCTCAGGATCAGCGGCGGAACCAGGCGCACCCGGTCCGGCACCGCGTTGTTGACCAGGAACCCCACGTCCCGGGCAGCGGTGGCCACCGCCGCCGACGCAGGCGAGGTGAGCCCGATGCCGATCAACAGGCCGGCCCCGGACACCGAGTCGACCAGCGGGTGGTCCAGCGCGTCCACCCCGGCGGCCAACTCCTTGCCCACCCGGTCCACCTGCGCCAGCAGGCCGTCGGACTCGATGGTGCGCAGCACCGCCAGCGCCGCCGCGGCGCACACCGGGTTGCCGCCGAAGGTGGTGCCGTGCTGGCCGGGTTCGAGCAGGTCACCGGCCGCCCCGATGCCGATGCAGGCGCCGATCGGCAGGCCGCCGGCCAACCCCTTGGCCAGGGTGACCACGTCCGGGGTCACGCCAGCGGCCTGGTGGGCGAACCAGTGCCCGGTACGGCCGATGCCGGTCTGCACCTCGTCCAGCACCAGCAGCGCGCCATGCCGGGTGGTGATGTCCCTGGCCGCCTGCAGGTACCCCTCCGGCGGGACGATCGCGCCGGCCTCCCCCAGGATCGGCTCCAGCACGACGGCCGCGGTCTCGTCGCTGACGGCGGCGGCCAGCGCATCCACGTCGCCGTAGGGCACATGGGTGACGTCGCCGGGCAGCGGGGCGAACGGGGCCCGTTTGGGCTCCTGGCCGGTCAGCGCGAGGGAGCCCATGGTGCGGCCGTGGAAAGCGTTCTGGGCGGCCACCAGCTTGGTGCGGCCGGTCCGCCGGGACATCTTGAACGCCGCCTCGAGGGCCTCCGCGCCGGAGTTGCAGAACAGCACGCGGGCCCCCTGGGGCGCCACCCCGAGCAGGTCGACCAGCCGCTCGGCCAGCTCGAGGGGCGGCTCGGCCAGGTACAGGTTGGACACGTGGCCCATGGTGGAGATCTGCTTGGTAACCGCCTCGACGACGGCCGGGTGGGCGTGTCCGAGGGAGTTCACCGCGATGCCGGCCACCAGGTCCAGGTAGCGGTTGCCATCGGCGTCCCACACCTCGGCGCCGCTGCCGCGCACCAGGGCGAGCGGCGGGGTGCCGTAGTTGTTCATCATCACGGACTGCCACCGGGCGGTCAGGCCACCCTGCGCGGTTGCACTCACGGCACTCATTCCGGCACCACCATCGTTCCGACTCCTTCGCTGGTGAAGACCTCCAGCAGCACCGAGTGCGCCAGCCGGCCATCGATCACGTGTGCCTGCGGGACGCCGCCGCGCACCGCGCGCAGGCAAGCCTCCATCTTGGGCGCCATGCCGCTGGCGATGGACGGCAGCATGGGCTCCAGCTGATCGGCGGTGAGCACGCTGATCAGCGAATCCGGGTCCGGATAGTTCTCGTACAGGCCCTCGACGTCGGTCAGCACAACCAGCTTGGCCGCGCCCAGTGCCTCGGCCAGCGCGGCGGCCGCGCTGTCCGCGTTGATGTTGTAGACGGTGCCCTCGAGGTCCGGCGCCACGCCGGCCACCACCGGGATCCGGCCGGCCGCCACGATGTCCAGCACGGCGGCCGGGTTCACCGCGACCACGTCGCCGACCAGCCCGATGTCCACCGCCTCGCCGTCGACCAGCGCGGTGCGCTTCTCGGCGGTGAACAGACCGGCGTCCTCCCCGGACATGCCCACCGCGTACGGGCCGTGTGCGTTGACCAGACCGACCAGTTCCCGGCCCACCTGCCCGACCAGCACCATGCGCACCACGTCGATGGTCTCCGGGGTGGTCACCCGCAGCCCGCCGCGGAACTCCGCCGGGAGGTTCAGCCGCTGCAGCATCGCGGTGATCTGCGGGCCGCCGCCGTGCACCACCACCGGGTGGATACCGGCCAACCGCAGGAACACCATGTCCTGGGCGAACGCCGCCTTCAGCTCGTCGTCGACCATCGCGTTGCCGCCATATTTGACCACCACGATCTTGCCGTGGAAGTGCTGCAACCAGGGCAGCGCCTCGGCCAGCACGGCGGCCTTCTCCCCCGCGTGGATCAGCCGCTGGCGGGCGCTTCCGGGTGGGGGCTTTGTCTGTGCCGTCTCGGTATCAGTCATGACGGGTACGCGCTGTTCTCCTCGACGTAGGCGTGTGACAGGTCGGTGGTGCGGATCTC
>DATHIT010000012.1:0-2171 GCA_035489915.1 Pseudonocardia sp.
GAACACCGCGGCGCCGGGGCACAGCGCCTTGACCGCCACCCCGACGCCCGCCGCCAGGCCACCACCGCTGATCGGCACCAGCACGGCGGCCACATCGGGCAGGTCCTCGGCGATCTCCAGGCCGAGGGTGCCCTGCCCGGCGACCACGTCGGGGTGGTCGAACGGTGGGATCAGGGTGGCGCCGGTCCGCTCCGCCAGCTCGGTGGCGACCTGGGACCGCACGTCCAGCGGCACCAGCAGCACCTCCGCGCCCCATGCCCTGGTCGCGGCGACCTTCATCGCCGGCGCGGTGTCGTCGATGACGATGGTGGCGCGCACCCCGGCGACCTGGGCGGCGTAGGCCACCGCCTGCGCGTGGTTGCCGCTGGAGTAGGCCACCACGCCGCGGGCGCGCGCCGCCTGGTCCAGCCGGGACACCGCATGTTGTGCGCCCCGCACCTTGAACGCGCCGACCGCCTGCAGGTTCTCCGGCTTGAGCCAGAGCGGGCGCTCCTTGTCCGACCAGGCGCAGGGCAGCAGCGGAGTGCGCAGCACCGTTCCGTCGATCAGCTTTGCCGCGGCCCGGATGTCCTCGATAGTCACCAACTGCATGTCTTGATCATGCCTCCAGCTGTCCGGTTGTCGACGTCATTCCTTGACCGCGCTCTGCAGGCCGAGCCCGCCGGTGGGCAGGTCCTTGGGCTTGTTCGGGGTGAGCCCGGCGGCCCGTTGCCACTCGGCCATCTCCTCCGGGGACCAGGTGCCGGACTGGCTGGTCAGCGCGAAGTAGAAGTCCATCAGGGCGGGCAACTGCTGGGCTTTGCTGGCATGGGGCAACCGGAAGAAGTCGGCGATGGTGTACGTCCCGCGCGGGCGCAGCGCCCTGGCCACCTTGGCGGCCAGCGCGCGGTTCTGCTCCTCGGTGAAGTGGTGCACCACGCCGACGATGATCACCGCGTCGTATGCCTCGGTGCCCAGGTCGTCGGTCAGCGCGTTGCCCACCTGGTGGCGCACCCGCTCGCCCATGTCCTGGGCGGCCAGCAGCGGGGCGGCGTGCCGGACCGCGCCGGGCAGGTCCAGCACCACCGCGGTCAACTTGGCATGTTGGCGGCACAGGGCGACCGAGTGGGCGCCGTGCGAGCCGCCGATGTCCAGTAGGTCGGTGGCGCCGGCGGGGATCGGCACGGAACGGCTCACCGCCTCGGCGAGGGAGCTGGCCACTGAGTGCATGCCGCGCTGGTAGAGCTTCCACTCCCGGTCGTTCAGCGTGGCGTGGAAGTCCTCCTGTTTGCCGGTCCGGACGAGCTGCTCGGCCCGCTCCATCCAGTCCCACTCCAGAAACTGGAACAGCAGCTTGTCGTTCAGTGATTGCGGGCTGCTGGACAGCAGCCATTTGCGGGCCGACTTGGTCAGCTCGAAGGTGTCCCCGCTCGCGCGCAGGTAGCCCGAGGCGACCAGGGTGGGCAGCAGCTTGGCGGTGCCCTCCGGGTTGGTGTCACAGCGGCGGGCGATCTCGTCGGCGGTCGCCGGGGTGGTGGCCAGCGCGTCGAACAGCCCGATCTTGCTCGACACCATGACTATCCGCGCCAGGGTGAACGCCATCTGGGTGTCGACCAGCGGCCATGGCACCAGGTTGAGCCGCTTCGCCAGCCACTCCATGGGATTGCCAACCGCCAGTCCGAGACGCATGGCCAGAGGCTACGACCTGATCCTTGCGGGGAGCAGAGAAAATTCTAGTGGGCGTGAATTGTCGCGGCGGACGCGCCGAGGGGCCCCCGATATACCGGGAGCCCCTCGGAGCTGAACCTCAGCCGATCGTCAGCCGATCCCTAGCCGACGTCGACCCAGTCGAACGTCCGGGTTACCGCCTTCTTCCACTGCGCGTAGCCGTCCCGTCGCTGGTCCTCGCTCCAGGTCGGGTTCCACCGCTTGTCCTCGTTCCAGTTCTGCACGAGATCCTCGGTGGACCGCCAGAACCCGGTGGCCAGGCCGGCGGCATAGGCGGCGCCCAGCGCGGTGGTCTCGGCGACCACCGGCTTGGACACCGGGACGCCCAGGATGTCCGCCTGAATCTGCATGCACAGCTCGTTGGCGGTCACCCCGCCGTCCACCCGCAGCACGTCCAGGGTGACCCCGGAGTCGGCCGCCATGGCCTCCACCACGTCCCTGCTCTGGTAGCAGATGGACTCCAG
>DATHIT010000013.1:0-3564 GCA_035489915.1 Pseudonocardia sp.
TAGGCAGCCGCTTCGCCAACGAGGAGCTGTTGCCCACCAAGCTGAGCGAGCGAAAGTGGACCACCTACAACTACGCCGCGCTGTGGATGGGCATGGCGCACAACATCCCGAGCTATCTGCTGGCCTCCGGGCTGGTGGCGCTCGGCATGAACTGGCTGCAGGCGTTCCTCACCATCACCGTGGCCAACCTCATCGTGCTGGTCCCGATGCTGCTCAACAGCCACGCGGGGACCAAGTACGGCATCCCGTTCCCGGTGTTCGCCCGGGCGTACTACGGGCTGCGCGGGGCCAACCTGCCCGCGCTGCTGCGCGCGTTCATCGCCTGCGGCTGGTTCGGCATCCAGACCTGGGTGGGTGGCCAGGCGATCTTCGTCATCGTCGGTGTGCTGGCCGGCGACGTCTGGACCAAGGCCACCGCGTTCGGCGGGCACCCGTGGACCATGTGGCTGTCCTTCGGGGTGTTCTGGCTCATCCAGATGGCGTTGATCTGGCGGGGTATCGAAGGGCTGCGCCGGTTTGAGAACTGGGCCGCCCCGCTGGTCACGGTGGCCTTCCTCGCCCTGATGTTGTGGATCGTGTTCCAGGTCGGTGGGCTCGGCCCGATCTTCGACCAGCCCTCCAAGCTGGGCTGGGGCCCGGAGTTCTGGACCATCTTCGCGCCCTCCCTGATGGGCATGATCGCGTTCTGGGCCACCCTCTCGCTGAACATGCCCGACTTCACCCGCTTCGGCGGCAGCCAGCGCAAGCAGGTGCTCGGCCAGATCTACGGGCTGCCCACCACGATGGCCTTCATCTCGATGATCTCCATCGTGGTCACCTCGGGGACCATCGTGCTCTACGGCGAGGCGATCTGGGACCCGGTCGAGGTGGCCAGCCGGTTCACCAGCCCGGTCGCGGTGATCATCGGGCTGCTGATGGCGGTGCTGGCCACCATGTCCTGCAACGTGGCGGCGAACGTGGTCAGCCCGTCCTACGACTTCTCCAACGCGCTGCCGCGCTGGCTGAACTTCCGCACCGCCGGGCTGCTCACCGGGGTCATCGGAATCCTGATCCAGCCGTGGCGGTTGGTGTCGGACCCGCGTACCTACATCTTCACCTGGCTGGGCTTCTACGGCGGCCTGCTGGCCTCGGTGGCCGGCGTGCTGATCGCCGGGTACTGGGTGATCGGCCGGACCCGGATCAACCTCGGTGACCTGTACCGCCCGGAGGGGCAGTACTGGTACTCCAGCGGGTGGAACTGGCGGGCCGTGGTGGCCACCGTGCTCGGCGCGGTGGTGGCCAACGGTGGGGCGTACTCCGCGCCCGGCACCGGCCCGTTCCCCGCCGAGGGGCTGATCCCGGTGCTCAAGCCGCTCTACGACTACAGCTGGGTGGTCGGCCTGATCGTCGGCTTCGTGGTCTACCTCACGCTGGCCCTGCCGTCCGCCGACCGCTCGGCGGCCGCGCCGGCCGGTGCCGCCCACCGAGCCTAGAACCGTCCTCCGCCGCGGCCCGCGAGCTTCGCGCTCGCGGGCCGCGGCGCGTGGATATGCGGGGCCGTCGGGAATGGTTCGGAATATGCCTATCAATCAGCTGAGAGCTTTATGTGAGCCACCCATTTACCGGCTGAGAATCCGGCTGAACAGGCCTTTCACCGAATCTAGTGACGTGGTCCGCCCAGCTGAGATAGGCCATTTGCACGCACCCAACGGAAGGTGTACCTTCCCGAAAGGCAAACGGGCGTTTCTCCTTGACGGCAGGAGGTAGCAGCACTCCCAGGCTCCTTGAGCGGTGAGATCAACGATCATCGGCACTTCCGTCCCCGAGCGTGCGCCGATGACTCTGGTTTCGTGGATTGCGTGCGCCTCTATTGTCTTTGAGTACAGTCCTCAGTGCCGAGCGCCCGTATTGACCGCAGTGGCAGTAACGGCTTTCGCCATTCCACAACCCCGAAGGGAACTGTTTTATGTCAATGGGTCGAGCAGTTGTTCGCGGAGGCGCACCCATCGTGGGCGCCTTCTTCATCATGGCTGGCGCGATCCCCCTGGCCTGGGCGAACCCGCCCGCGCCGGGCCCGCACCCCGGACCGCCGCCACCCGCGGCGCACGTGCGGGCCGATGACTGCACCAAGCAGCGTGGCCGCATCGTGGCCGACCCGCACAACCCGAAGTCCCGCCACTGCGAGGGCGGCCCGCTCAACGGTCGCGGCGTTCAGTAACAAGCCGCACTGACGTTACTTGCCCAGGTGACCGACACGGTCACCTGGGCAAGACGTCGTTCGTTCTTTTCGCTTTACATTCCATTTAACTGATATTCGCCACCGCACCACCGGCCTCGTCCCGCCCGTCGCCCAACAATGTCGCGGTCGACGATTCGGCCGTCGCAATGAATCGTGGACCGCGTTATCGCGGCGAAACCCGGCGACAATTCTTCACGCATACGCACCTCAGCCGCACAATCCTTCCTAGGACGTGCGGCCCGTCGGCCATCAGGTGAAGTGGCCAAGGTGCCACGGACGGTAGCAGAACGCCCATTTCCCCTGGCAGGGGGGATCACCAGGCTTGCACCAGATAGCGCGGGTTTCGCTGCCCCCTTAAGGTGTGCGAGATGCCTCGGCTCAGCGAGCAAACTCGCGCCACCCGGCGCCGTCACATCCTGACCAGCGCGTGGGCCTGCTTCTCCCGCAACGGCTTCCAGGCCACCTCGATGGACGAGGTCATTGCGGCCACGGGCATGTCCTCCAGCGCCGTCTACCGGTACTTCCGAGGCAAGGACGAGCTGATCGACGCCACGGCCGAGGAGGGCCTGGCCCACGTCCGCAACATCTTCACCCGCGCGTTGGCCGAACGCCCCACGCCCACGCCCGCCGACCTCCTCGGCATCCTGGTCAGCGATCTGCGTCAGCGATCCGAGCAGCCTGACTTCGACATGACGCGGATCGCGATCCAGAGCTGGGCGGAGGCGTTGCGCCGACCGAAGCTGCAAGCCCGGACCCGCGCGCTGTACCGCGAGGCGCGGGAGGAACTCGTCACGCTCACCACCCGCTGGCAGCAGGAGGGCTACCTCTCGCCGGATGCGAACCCGCGCGCGACGGCGGTCGTGTTGTTCACGTTAATGCCCGGGCTGCTGGTCGGCCGCCACCTGGTTGACAGCGTGTCACGAGACGACCTCATTCGTGGAATCGCAAGCCTGGCCGAGGCGCTCGCGTCACGCACAGTAACCACAAGGAAGCGATCTCCACGGGCGCCTGACGTGGCTCGGACCTGCCCTTAGCTGAATCTAGTGATCCAAAGCAACACCCTGCGCCCCGCGTCAACTCTCACTGAGCGTAGTAGTAGCATCCCCTCAGCAAATCGCAACGGGCGTTTTTCTTGGAACTGGCGAGTCCACCGCGCCGGGTCGTCGAGCTCGCAGCGCCACAAAGATTTCCGACCACTCGCCGGTGCCCCGAACGCCGGTTTCTTGAGGTAGGCGAAGGCTTAGGGGGAGTTGATGAGTCAGACGACCATCCGCGGCAGGACGCGGGGGGTGCGGATGGCCGCCGCGGTATCGCTGGCTCTGGCGGTGGCGGCGACCACCGCCGCG
>DATHIT010000014.1:0-3978 GCA_035489915.1 Pseudonocardia sp.
ATAATCCTGCGGCAGGCGCTCCATGTAGCCGAACACGTCGGAGCGGATGTGCGAGGTCATCCGTTCGCCGGCGCCGTTCAGGGCCAGATCGCCCAGATAGTCGAACACCCCGGAGAGGACGGTGATGATCAGAACGGCGACTGCGGCGACCCCGAGGACGGCCACCGCCGACGACCCGAACCATCCGGCCGCCCAGCCGAGCGGGCCGCTCACCTGCCCGCCCTTGGACAAGTAGTCGATCACCAGAGCCAGTGGCCATGGAGCGGCCAGGTCGGCGGCCAGCTCACAACCGCGCATCACCACGCCGGTCATCAGCGACTTCAGCTGGACCCGTCCGTAGTTACGGAACCGCCACAGTTGGCGCAGCGTTCCGACTTCCTCCGGAGGGCGGCCGCTGGTGTCAGGGGGGAAGATGACCGAACCGACCGATACCCCGGCCGGCTTGGCCGCGTGCTCGCTCATTCGCCCATCACCTCCGGCAGGCAGCCTGCGTAAGAGTGGGGGGCGTGCCGGTTGCCGTAGGGCGCCGCCACCGCATTTCCGGAATACAACTTTCGAAGCCCCAATCGCTTGCCTAGATGCCCATAAGGCCCGAATGTGATGGTGCAGGCCAGCATTCTAGCCGCATCCGCAATCACGTTCGCTACGATCACCCGATGCGGAGTGAAGATCACTCGCCTCGGCCGGAAGACCGCGGATGCTGATGCCCGGTGACCCTGCGTACCCGATCGCGTACTGAATTCGGCGCCGTGCGGCGCGGCGGCGTTCCGAAACTGAGAGGATTGGCTTTCGACAGGGGACTCGAGAGCGAGGAGATTGACAACCGTGGACTTTCGCCTGCCGTATCGGTCCGAACCTGTCGTCGGCCCAGGTCCGGATAGTTCGCTGCCGGAGGCCAAGCCCAAGGGGCTCAGCGGGCGAGTGCTCCACGCCGCGGTGGAACGCGCCCTGCGGATCCAGCAACCCGCGGTGGCCGCGCACATAACCAGGGTCCGGCGAAACAAGCCGGACGCCACCCCGGCCGAGGTGATCGCGGGGCTTGACAAGCAGTACCTGATCACCGTCGGTGGCCTCGGCGCGGCGTCCGGCGGGACGGCGTTCGTCCCCGGGGTCGGCACCGGCGTGGCGCTGGCCACCGGCGCGGCGGAGGCCATCGCGGCGCTGGATGCCTCGGTTCTCTACACCCTGGCGGTGGCCGAGGTGCACGGACTGCGGATCGAGGATGTGGATCGCCGTCGTGCCCTGGTGCTCGCGATCGTGCTCGGCGAGGGTGGCGCCAAGCTCATGCAGAAGGTCACCGGCGGTGCTCGGCCATGGGCCAACGAGCTGGTCGATGCGCTGCCGGTGCCCAAGCTCGGTCCGATCAACCAGACGCTGATGCGCTGGTTCTTCAAGCGCTACCTGGCCCGGCAGGGCGCGCTGGCGTTCGGGCGGGCGTTGCCGCTGGGTGTCGGCGCGGTGATCGGTGCGGTGGGCAACCTGGCGGTCGCCCGATCGGTGATCCGCTCGTCGGAGCGAGCGTTCGGCCCGCCGCCGAGCAGCTGGCCCGACCCTGACCCGGTCTCCCCGGAGCAGTAGCAGCCCCGGCCCGCGCCGATCTGTTCAGAACCGTGCGGCGGCCTGCTCCGCCTCGTCGCGGCTCGAGATTTGACTTGAAGCTTCAAGTAAGAGCACAATGGATATGAACTTGAAATTTCAAGTTTCGGGCGCTGTCAGTCGAAGTTCCTGCTACGGCTAGGCGCGAGTGCCTGATCTCATCGCGAGAATTGCGAGAGGAACGACATGGTCGACAATGTTGCTTCGGTCGATGTTGCTACCGCCCGTCCCGGTCGGGCCTGGCATGTGGTGCTCTGGGTGCTCCAGGTGCTGGGTGCGGTGAGCTTCCTGCTCGCCGGCTACCAGAAGCTCGCCGGCAGCCCGGACATGGTGGCGTTGTTTGCCGCGATCGGAGCCGGGCAATGGTTCCGGTTCCTCACCGGCACTCTGGAAATCCTCGGCGGTATCGCCCTGCTCATACCCCGGCTGCGCGCACTCGGGGCACTCGGCCTGGTCGGCGTGATGATCGGCGCACTGATCACGAACTTCACCCTCGGCATGACCCCGCTGGCCGCGCTGGTGGAACTCGTGATTGTGGCGGTGATCCTCTGGGGCCGGCGCCGCGAGCTCACGCCGAGCTGGATCCTGCGCGGCGAGTGAGGGCGACCGGGGTGCCTGGCCGGTCGCGGTCCGGTCCTTGACGTGGAGGATCGGACCGGCTGGCGCGGCACCTTCGGATCACAGATTTGCCAGCGGGTAGGTGATGGCCTAGCCTGATAAGTAACTGGTTACTTATTTAGGTGGGGCCGATGCCGAAGAACCTGTTGATCACCGGGAGCTCTCGTGGGCTCGGACGGGCCCTGGCCGAGGCAGCGTTGGCGGCCGGCCATCGAGTCGTGGCCACCGCGCGCAACGCCACCGCCGTGGGTGACCTGGTCGAGAAGTACCCGGATACCGCCCGCGCGGTAGCTCTGGACGTCACCGACCCCCGGGCCGCCGAGGCCGCTGTCCAGCTGACCGTGGCGGAGTTCGGGCGGCTGGACGTGCTGATCAACAATGCCGGTTACTCCAACGTGTCCGCCATCGAGGACACCACGCTGGAGGATTTCCGGGCGCAGGTGGAGACCAATCTGTGGGGCGCGGTCCACCTGTCGAAGGCCGCCCTGCCGGTGTTGCGGGCACAGCGGGGCGGACATGTTGTGCAGGTGTCGTCGGTCAGCGGCCGGCTGGCGCCCGTCGCGGGGCTGGGTGCCTACGTGACGGCGAAATTCGCGCTGGAGGGATTCTCCGAGGCTCTGGCGGTGGAGGTCGCGCAGTTCGGGGTGAAGGTCACGATCGTGGAGCCGGGCGCCATGGCCACCACGCTCGCGGCGTCCATGACACTGGCCGAGCCCAGCCCGCCGTACGCGAAGATCATAGCGCCGATGCTCGCGCGGTACGGCGACCCGCACGCCAGTCACGGCGTGAGCGCCGAGCGCGCGGCCGAGGTGGTGCTCGGTCTGCTCGATCTGCCCGAGCCCCCGCTGTGGTTCCCGCTCTCCGGCGACGCACTCGATTACATCCGCGCCGGCGAGCAACGCAAGATCGCCGAACTGAACCGCTGGGCAGGGCTGAGTCGCCTCGCCGACGCATAGGCAGAAGGCTGGAAACAGTGGCTCTCGAAACGCGCGGCTCCCGGCCCGCCCGGGATGCGGCGGCCACCCGCCGTCGAATCTTGGACGCCGCGACCGTCGAGTTCTCCGCCAAAGGTCTCGCCGGCGGCCGCACCGCCCAGATCGCGGAGATCGCTGGCACTAACCAACGGATGATCTACGCGTACTTCGGCAACAAGGACGGGCTATTCGACGCCGTCCTCGAACACAACATTCTGCTTGCCCAGACAGCCGTTGCCTTCGACGTGCACGATCTGCCCGGCTACGCCCAGCAGGTCTTCGACTTCTACCGCGCCAATCCTCACTTCGTCCGACTGGAGATGTGGCAGACCCTGGAACGGCCCGACGCCATGGCGACGATGCCGGCGATCAAGTCGTCCCTCGACCGCAAGGTTATGGCCCTCGAAGAAGCCCTGGCCGCCGGGATCGTCAGCGCCGCTCTGCCTGCCGAGCAGTTGCTCGATCTCATCCTCACCCTGGCGCACGGCCAGCCGATGAACGCCGGGAACGCGGCCGGCTGGACTGATGACCAGCGCCGCGCCCTGGCCGTCGGCGTCGCCACGCTCACTGGGCAGACCCCCCGATCGACCCAGTAATGATCAAGGCGCGTTGACCCGCGTGATCTGGGTCAGGCGGCCTACGCGGTGGTGAGCTGGTTGGTGTTGAGGACGTCGTCGCCGTAGAGGTCTTGGACCCAGTTGGTTTGGTAGACGGTTTCCAGGTAGCGCTCGCCGAGGTCGGGGGCGAGGGCGGCGGCGGTGATGGTGCCCATGTCGTGCTGGTCGAGCCA
>DATHIT010000015.1:0-11842 GCA_035489915.1 Pseudonocardia sp.
AGGGCCGGGCGGTCGGTGCGCATCAGCTCCAGCGCGTGATGGATGTACTGCCGCTGGATGGGCGTGCCGCCGCGGAAGCGCTCCGGGGTGGCCAGCATGGCCATCCGCAGTGCGCGTAGCGCCGCGGTGGCGGGCGCGTCCAGCACCGGGTTCTCCCAGGACGGCATCCCATACAGGCCCCGCGCCCATCCGGGCAGCAGCGCGAACGCCAGCGCGGCCAACGTCGGGTAGACGATCTTGAGTGGGGCCAGCCAGAGCGGCACCGGGGCATTCGCCCACATCCGGAACCCCGCTCGAGCTTCCTCGGTCAGCCGCAGCTCGGGCAGCATGCGCTGGAAGTAGGCGTCCAGCTCGGCCACCGAGCCGGGTACCGACTCGGGGTCCAGTCCGACAACCGCCGCGGCCCGCCGCTGCTCGTCGACGTAGGTATCCGCCTCGGCGTCGGTGGCCAGGATGCCGGCCCGCTGGGCGACGCGCAGGTAGGCGATGATCTCGCCGCAGTGCACCCAGAGCAGGTTCTCGGGCTCGTCCACCCGGAACACCTCGCCGGTCTCCGGGTTCCGGCCGCGCAGCCTGGTGTGGATCTTGCGCACCCGGGCGCCGATCTGGTGCACCTCGGCGGTGCCGCCGAACGTGCGGACCGCCACGAAGTCGCCGGTGCGCATCAGCCGGGCGAACGCGTGCTGTCGGTCGAACAGGCTGGAGTTCTGGTACGTGCCCCACATGGTCGGCGGGTGCAGCGACTGCACCGCGAGGGCAAAGAAGCCGGCCACCGCGAGCACCGGGTCGGTGTGCACCCGCCAGGTCACCGAGTCAGGGCCGAACAGTCCGTAGTCCGCCATCGCGCGACCTCCTTGTCCGCCGTTGGACCTGTCCGCGAGATACAGAAAGGGTAAACTTGTCTCCCAGTTCCTGTACAGTGCGTCCTCGACTTGTAACTATCCGTACAGTGTTCGAGGTGACCACCGGGACGACTCAGACCACCCCGTCCGGCGCGTCACCAGCCGCCAGGCGGCTGGCCCGCGCGCTGACCGCCGACCTGATGGCCGAGCCGCGCACCGACCCGATCGCCGAGCGCATCCTGGACGCCGCACTGGCCCAGTTCTGCGCCACCGGGCTGACCCGCTCCACCATGGATGACGTGGCCCGCCGCGCCGGCCTGGCCAGGGTCACCATCTACCGGCGCTTCGAGAACAAGAACGCGCTGATCGAGGCGGTGTTGCTGCGCGAGTGCCGGCGCTGCCTGGCCGCGCTGGAGGAGACCGTCGGCGGGGTGCCTCGGATCGAGCAGCGCATCGTGGAGGGGTTCGCCTTCGCACTGCGCTACACCAGGGAACATCCGCTGATCGGCGGGCTGCTCCGGCTGGAGCCGCAGGTGATCCTGCCGTTCATGACGGTGCGCGCCGAGCTGGCTACCGCGATCATCCGAGGCTTCCTGGCCCTGCACCTGGGGCGGGCCAGGGGCACCGGCGAGCTCGACCAGGCGGACATCGAGCCGATCGCCGAGCTGATGGCCCGGATCACCACGTCGTTCCTGCTCAGTCCGGCCAGTTGCATCCCGTGCGAATCCGACGAGGAGATGCGCGCGTTCGCCCGCCGCTACCTGGTGCCGCTGATCAACGGTCGGTAGCCGCGCCGGGCGCCTGGTCGCCGCGGTCAGTCGACCAGCAGGGCCTTCTGCACCTTGCCCATCGCGTTGCGCGGCAGTGCGTCCACCAGCCGCACCTCGCGCGGGCGCTTGTGCACCGAGAGCTGCCCGGCGACGTGCTCGATGAGCTGCTGCTCGCCCGCCCCGCCGGCGGCCGAGTCGACCACCACGAAGGCCACGATGCGCTGGCCGAGATCCGGGTCCGGCAGCCCGACCACCGCCGCTTCGGCCACCGCCGGGTGATCCAGCAGCGCGGCCTCCACCTCGCCGGCGCCGACCCGGTAGCCGCCGGTCTTGATCAGGTCGGAGGACCGCCGCCCGACGATCCGGTGGTAACCGACGGCGTCCACCACGGCCGCGTCGCCGGTGCGGAACCAGCCGTCCTCGGTCCAGCTCTTCGCGGTCTCCTCGGGGCGGCGCAGGTAGCCGTCGAAGGTGCAGTCGCCGCGGATCTGCAGGTCGCCGATGGTCTCGCCGTCCGGATCGACCGGCGCTCCGGCGTCGTCCACGATCCGGGCGCGCACGCCGCGGATGGGCACGCCGACCCAGCCGGGGCGGCGCTCCCCGTCCGCGCGCACCGCGATGGTGATCATCGTTTCGGTCATCCCGTACCGCTCCACCGGGGCGTGCCCGGTCAGCTCCAGCACGTCGCGGAACACCGAGGGCGGCAGCGCGGCACTGCCGGAGACCAGCAGCCGCGCCTTGCGCAGCGCGCGGGCACTGTCCGGCTCGGCGGCGATCCGGGACCACACCGTCGGCACCCCGAAGAACATCGTCCCGCCGTGCTCGGTGGCCGCCGCCGCGTAGCCGGCCGGGCGCGGCCGCTGGGTGTGCACCAGCGGGCTGCCCACCCGCAGCGCACCGAGCACGCCGAGGATCAGCCCGTGCACGTGGAACAGCGGCAGCCCGTGCACCAGGGTGTCGTCCGGCGTCCACTCCCAGGCCTCGGCGAGCCCGTCCAGGCCGGCGGCCAGCGCCCGGTGCGAGATCAGCGCGCCCTTCGGGCTGCCGGTGGTGCCCGAGGTGTACATGATCATCGCGGTGCTGTCCGCCGGCGGAACAGGCCAGCTGGCGGCCGAACGCGCCGCCGGGTCCACCGGCACCACCGCGGGCACATCGCCGCCGTCGTCCTCGACGCCGGCGGGAGGCGCGCCCAGCCAGAGCGTGGCGCCGGAGTCGCGCAGCACGTGCGCACGCTCCTTCGGCCCGGAGTCCGGCGGCACCGGCACCAGCGGCACACCGGCCAGCAGGCAGCCCAGCACACCGATCACCGTGGTCAGGGTCGCCTCGGCGTGCACCGCGACCACCGGCGCGCCGTGCACCCGGTCGGCGACGGCGGAGGCGGCGGCGAAAAGCTCGCCGCGGCGCAACCCCACGTCCCCCACGGTGACCGCCACGCGCTCGTCGGACCGGTCAACTGCCCCGAACAGGGATCCAGGCGCTGTCACCAGCTCACCCTACGTCCGGCCGGGCCAGCCCGCCGCGCCTTGACCAGCGGCCCGTTTTTTACGTACGTTAGATTTTGTGACCGATCCTGTGCACGACGTGGACGCCCTGGTGATCGGCGCCGGGGCCGGCGGACTCTGCGCGGCCGCCCGATTGGCCCACCAGGGGTACCGCACGCTCGTGGTGGAGCGACTCGACCAGGTGGGCGGCCGTGCCTCCACCCATGACGTGGACGGGTTCAAGGTCAACAACGGGGCCATCGTGCTCGAGCTCGGCGGCATCATGGAGCAGACCTTCGCCGAGGTCGGAGCCCGCTACGACGTGCGGATGCCCAGCCCGCCGCTGATGTACCGGATCGGCGGGAAGTCGGTGGACATCACCGGCGGCGGCTGGGGCTTCCTGCTGTCCAAGCTCACCCGGCAGGGCGCCAAGCTGCTCAACGGCCTCGGCGCGGCCCGACAGGACAGCGGCCTGCCCGATGAGCAGCTGTCGCTGGCCGACTGGGTCGGGCGGTACACCAAGAGCGAAACCGTGCACGGGGTGTTCCGCAACATGTGCGGCTCGGTGTTCGCGGTGGGCTCCGAGGAACTACCGGCCAGGGTGTTCCTCACCTACTTCACCCGCAAGAGCGCGTTCAAGAAGTTCGGCTTCGCACCCGACGGCACGATCGGCGCGATGAGCACGCTGGCCGACGTGGTGCCGCTGCACGGCGGGGAGGTGTGGCTGTCCTCCCAGGTCCGATCGCTACAGGTGTCCGACGGCCTGGTCACCGGCGCGGTGGTGGACCGGGACGGGCAGGCCGTCGATGTGTCGTGCCGCTTCGTGGTGAGCGACATCGGGCCGGTGGCCACCGCCGAGTTGTGTCCCGAGCTGCCGGCCGACTACCGCGCCGAGATGCGCGAACGGGCCAAGCCGTGCGGCATGATCACGGTCAATTTCGCCAGCCGGCGCCCGCTGCTCGAGGCGCCCGGGCTGACCAGCTTCGGCAAGACCCGGCGGCTCTGCTACGTCGCCAACTTCACCGCCACCTGCCCGGAGATGGCGCCGCCCGGCTGGCACCTGTACGCCGGTGCCGGGGTGCCCAAGCCCTCGGTGGGTGACTTCGACACCGACGCGGAGACCGAGCTCATCCTGGCCGACCTGCACGACGAGGTCCCCGGTTTCGCCGACGCCCGGGTGCTCTCGGTGGCCGTGATGCGCGACGAGTGGCCGCCACAGCGCGCGGTGTCCGGCTTCGACCTGCCCAGCCAGACGCCTATCCCGAACCTGTGGAACGTCGGCGACGCGGTCAAGGAGTACGGCAACGGCGGCACCACCGCGTGCGCCGAGACCGCCAAACTGGTCGTCGACCAACTCACCCAGCGCTACCCCGCCCCCGCGCGGACCTGACCCGACCCCGTGAGTGGTAAGTGGTCCTATAGGACCACTCACCACTCACGGGTAGTTGGCGAGGTCCCGGTCGCTGGGCGGCGCCCAACAGCGCGACCGCGGCGGCAGCCAGCAGCATCCAACCCGCGAACGCCATCACCCCTGCCACCGCGAGGCAGGACAGCGCGGCCACCAGCCGCATTCGGCCGGCCAGGATCCGGGTCGCGGCGGCGGTGCAGCCCAGGTACACGGCCAGGAACAGCACCGTGGGCAGGGCGACCAGCAGCTCGGTGCTGAGCAGGCCGGACGCCGCGCCGCCGAGCAGCAGCAACCCGGTCACCCCGACCGCCACGCGCACCCGGACGGCTGCCCGCCGGGTGGGTCCCCGGTTCGCCTCCCAACGCGCGGATCCCCGGGCGGCCGCCCGGTGGGCGCTGAGCTCGGCGACCAGGGCGGTGGCACCGGCCAGGTAAGCGTTGTTCGCCGCCAGGGTGAGCGCCACCGCCGAGGCGGCAGCGACGACCGGGGCAGCCGACCCGACCGCCACTCGCAGCAGGCCGGCCAGCGGCACCGGGCTGCCGGCCGCCGCGCCGAGCACGGCGATGGTCGCGGCGGCCAGCGCCAGGTAGACGATGGAGGTCACGGCAAACGCGATCGCCATGATCCGGGGCAGCTGGCGGGCCGGGTCGCGCAGTCGCGCGGTCAGCGGGGCGATGGCCTCCCAGCCGACGAAGGACAGCATGAGCACCGAGGCGGCGTTGCCCACCGAGGCCCAGCCGTGCGGCGCGAACGGGGTCCAGTGCGCCGCGCTGGCCGCCGGCGCCGACCCGGCCACCGCGACCAGCACCAGCGCGACCAGCACGCCGACCAGCGCCAACTGCACGGATGTGCTGGCCCACGCGCCGCCGAAGGTGAGCACCAGCACCACGGCCAGCAGCGCGGCGGCGGCCAGCACGCCGGTGAGCCGGCCGCCGCCGAGCAGTTCCGCGACGTAGCCGCCGCCGATCAGGCAGACCACCGGACCCCCGCACACCACGCCGGCCAGGAAGCACCAGCCGACCGCCCGGCCGACCCTCGGGCCCAGCCCGGCCGCCGCGTACCCGGCCACGCCATCGGCGCTGGGCAACCGGGTGCCCAGCGCGGTGAACACCGAGGCCAGTGCGCCGGAGACGATCAGCAGGCCGCCCCACGCCAGGATGGATGCCGGCCCGGCCAGCGCGGCGGCCAGCCCGGGCAGCAGCAACAGGCTGGGACCGAGCAGCGCGCCGATGTAGAGCGCCGCGCCGTGTGTGGTGGACAGAGCCGGGGGTGCCAGAGCCATGCGGCAAGCCTGCGCCGAAACGGCCGGCACCCGATGGCAAACTTCGCCGCCCACAGGGCGAAGCGTGCACGATTATTCTGCTGAGACCCAAATAAACTGCATCTCATGCCGGAGCATTCCTATGACAGGACAGATCACGCCATCCTGACCCACCTGCAGCGGGACGGCCGGATCGCCAACGTCGACCTGGCGGACGCGGTCTCCCTCTCCCCGTCGTCCTGTCTGCGGCGCACCAAGAGCCTGGAAGCGGACGGCATCATCGCCGGCTACCGCGCCGAGCTGGACCGGGAGCGAGCCGGGCTGGGGCTGACCATCTTCATCGCGCTGAAGGTGGAGCAGCACTCCCGGGAGACCTCCCGGCAGATCGAGGACGCGCTCACCGCCATCCCGGCGGTGGTGGCCTGCTACGTCGTGTCCGGCGAGGCCGACTTCCTGGTCGAGGCGGCGGTGCCGAACCTGGGCAGCTACGAGGAGCTGCTGCTCGACAAGGTGCTGGCCATCGGGCCGGTCCTCGACGCGCGCAGCACCTTCGCCATCCGCACGGTGCTCAGCCGGGGCCCACTCCCCCTCGACCAGCTCCGCTGACCCTGTGAGTGGTATTGGTCGCTATAGCGACCAATACCACTCACAGGTAGTTCCGGCGCTCGGACAGTGCGTAGTACAGCTCGGCGACCTCCTCGACGGGCAGCCTCGCCCGTCCCCGGTCGGCCAGCTCGCCGACCTCCACCACGTCCAACAGGCCGACCGCGTAGCGCAGCCCGGCCACCCGGTCGGCCAGCGCCGCCGGCACGCCCAGTTCGACCAGCTCGGCGGCCTCCCGCCGAACGCCGTCCGCCTCCCGGCCACGCAGCAACGTGGGCAGCCGGGGAATCAGCCGCCGGACCGGCGGGCCGAACCGGGCGAGTTCCTCGGCCACGGACCCCGAGCGGTGGGCGAGGAACCAGCGGGTTCCGGCGTCCAACAGGCCTCGGGTGGCCAGCACCAGCCGATCGGTGGCGGCCGAGGGCACCTCGGCGGGCAACCCGGCGATCTCCGACCACAGCGCGGGCAGCTCGAACACCTCGGCGACCACCCGGAACGCCCTCGGCGCGTCGGTCGCGCCGGCGCCGGCGTCCTCGGCCAGCCGGAACGCGAAGGTGCTCCCGCCGCAATCGACCATCTCGTTGACCAGCAGGGTGGTCACGATCTCCCGCCGCAGCGGGTGCACGGCGACGGCGTCCGGGTAGCGCGCGGTCAGCGCCGGCGGGAAGTAGCTGGTCAACCGCTCGGCGAAAACCGGCAGCTCAGGCAGTTCGCTGTCCAGGATGGACAACTTGAGGTCCAGCTTGACGTGTGCCTGCAGGGTGGCCAGCTCGGGCGAGGTCAGGCCGGCGCCCAGCCTGGCCAGCTCGGCCAGGCCGTCCTGATCGGGCAGCTCCTCCAGCGTCCGGTCCAGCCCGCGCCGGGCCTCCAGGTCGGCGATCATCCGGCCGTGCACCCCGAGCAGCGCGGCGGCGGTGCCCCGGGCGATGCCCAGCTCGGCGTTCTGCGCCCGGTTGTCCGCCAGTACCAGCTCGCCGACGTCCTCGGTCATCTCCCGCAGCAGCTGGTCCCGGTCGGCGCGGCCGAGCTCGCCGAAGTCGACCAGCCGGTCCAGCAGGATCTTGATGTTCACCTCGTGATCCGAGCAGTCCACCCCGGCGGAGTTGTCCAGCGCGTCGGTGTTGACCTTGCCGCCGGCCCGGGCGAACTCGATCCGGCCGCGCTGGGTCAACCCCAGGTTGCCGCCCTCGCCGACCACCCGCACGCCCAGCTGGCCGCCGTCCACCCGGACCGGGTCGTTGGCCTTGTCCCCCGCGTCGGCGTGCGACTCACCGGAGGACTTGACGTAGGTGCCGATGCCGCCGTTCCACAGCAGGTCGGCCGGGGCGCGCAGGATCGCCCGGATCAGCTCCGGCGGGGTCAGCTGGGTGATCGGGTCGGGCAGCCCGAGCGCGGCGCGGACCTCGGCGGCGATCGGCACCGCCTTCACCGTGCGCGGCCACACCCCGCCGCCGGGGCTGATCAGCGAGCGGTCGTAGTCCTCCCAGGAGGAGCGGGCCAGCCCGAACAGCCGCCGCCGCTCGGCGAACGAAGTCGAAGGATCCGGGGACGGGTCGACGAACACGTGCCGGTGGTCGAACGCGGCGACCAGCCGGATGTGCTCGGAGAGCAGCATCCCGTTACCGAACACGTCCCCGGACATGTCCCCGATCCCGACCACCGTGATCGGCTCGGCCTGGGTGTCCACCCCCAGCTCCCGGAAGTGCCGTTTGACGCTCTCCCAGGCACCCTTCGCGGTGATGCCCATCGCCTTGTGGTCATAACCCACCGAGCCGCCGGAGGCGAACGCGTCGCCCAGCCAGAACCCGCGCTCCACGGCCAGCGCGTTGGCCACGTCGGACATCCGCGCGGTGCCCTTGTCCGCGGCCACCACCAGGTAACTGTCGTCGGCGTCGTGCCGCACCACCCCCTGAGCCGGCACCACCACCCCGCCGACCACGTTGTCGGTCAGATCCAGCAGCCCGGAGACGAAGGTCCGGTAGCCGGCGGTGACCTGCTCGGGGCCGGGCTCGCCGCCCTTCAGCACGAACCCACCCTTCGCGCCCACCGGCACGATCACCGCGTTCTTCACCGCCTGTGCCTTGACCAGCCCGAGGATCTCCGTCCGGTAGTCGGTCGGCCGGTCCGACCAGCGCAAACCGCCCCGCGCCACCGGCCCGAACCGCAGGTGCACGCCCTCCACCCACGGTGAGTACACGAAGATCTCGAACCGGGGCTTCGGCGGCGGCATCTCCGGGATGGCCCCGGGGTCGATCTTGAAGGAGAAGTAGCGGCGGCCGACGAAGAAGTTGGTGCGCAGGGTGGCCAGCATCGCGGTGAGGTAGCCGCGCAGGATCCGGTCCGCGTCCAGCCCGATCACCTGGTCGAGCAGGGCGGTGGTCTCGGCCAGCACGTCCGGATACCCGCGCTCCCGGTCGGCGGCGGGCAGCTCCGGGTCGAACCGGGCCCGGAACAGCCGCACCAGGGCCCGGGCCAGCGAGGGATGGGCCAGCAGGGTGTCCGCCGAGTAGCGCGCGTCGAACGGGCTGCCCAGCTGCCGGGCGTAGCCGGCGTAGGCGCGCAGCAGCGCCGCGTCCCGCCAGCCCAGCCCGATGCGCAGCACCAGCGTGTTGAACCCGTCCACCTCGGCGTCGCCCCGCCAGATCGCCTGGAACGCGGCGCAGAACTCCCGCCGGGTCGGTTCCCAGCGCCGCCCGGAGATGGCCAGCCAGGTGGACACGTCGGTGCGCAGCCCGAACTGGTAGATCCAGCAGCGGGTGCCGTCCGGGCGGCCGATCGGGTACGGCCGCTCGTCGAGCACCTCGACGCCCAGGCTCTGCAGTACCGGCAGCACCGAGGACAGGGTGATGCCCTCGCCGGTCAGGAACAGCCGGAACCGCAGCTCGCCGGGGTCCGCGCCGAGTTCCAGCGACAGTTCCGGCTCGCTGTCCGGGCCGGCGTCCAGGTCGCGGATCCGGTGCAGCTCGGCCAGCGCCCGCACCGGGTCGACGTCGTCCTTGTAGCCCTCCGGCACCCCGGGCAGGTAGTCGGCGATCTCGGTGTCCGCCTCGCCGGCCACGTCCAGCAGCCAGTCGTCCCAGCTCAGCGCCGCGGCGGCGAGCTGGCCCTGCAGCCGCTCCCGGTCCGGCTCCGGGGCGTCCGGGTCGGTGCGCACCACGAAGTGCACCAGCGCCAGGCTGGACTCCCCCACCCGGGCGGTGTGGTCGACCCGCCAGCCGTCCAGCTCACGCAGCAGCACCTGCTGCAGGGCCAGCCGGGTGCGGGTGGAGTAGCGGTCCCTGGGCAGGTACACCAGGCAGGAGAAGAACCGTCGGTAGGGCTCCCGATGCAGGAACAGCCGCAGCCGCCGGGGCTGGGTGAGCGACAGCACGCCGGTGGCGGTCTCCCGCAGGCTCTCCGCGCTGGCCCAGAACAGCTCCTCCCTGGGGTACTCGGAGATCACCTCCAGCATCCGCTGCCCGGCGTGCGACTCCAGCGGGAAGCCGGCGCGGTTCATCGCGGCCCGCACCCGCCGCTCGATACCCGGGATGGCCAGTACGTTCGCCTGCCGGGCGGCCACCGTGAGCATGCCGAGGAAGCGGTGCTCCCCGATGATCAGGCCGTTCTCGTCGAACTCCGTCACGCCCAGGTGGTACGGGTACACCGGGCGCAGCACCCGGCTGGGCGAGCTCGCTTGGGTGAGCACCAGCAGCCGCTCGGCCCCGCTGTCCACCCCGCCCACGACCGGGGAGACGAACGGGCGGCTGGTCAGGCTGTCCCTGCGCAGGACGCCGAGCCCGGAGGCCAGCGTGGCCCGCATCCGCTCCGCCCCGTCCACCCGGTCGACCTGATAGTGGCGGTAGCCGAGGAAGGTGAAATGCCCGTCGACCAGCCACTCCAGCAGCCGTGCCGCGTCCCGCGCCTCGACGGCGGGTAACGGGGGCGGGCGGGCGATCAGGTCGGCGGCCACCCCGAGTGCGGTGGCCACCATCCGGTCGGCGTCCTCGGCCACCTCGCGCACCTCGCCGAGCACCTGGCGCAGCTCGGTGGCCAGGTCGTCCAGCTCGTCGGCCGGGAACGGCTCCAGCTCCAGGTGCATCCACGCCTCGGTCAACGCGCCCGGCGGCGGGCACTCCGGGTCGGCCATGGCGAGCACCTCGACCAGCGCGCCATCCAGCTCCCGGCGGACCAGCACCGTCGGATGGATCACCCGGCGCACCCGGCCACCCACCCGCCCCACGCCGGCCAGCACCGACTCCACCAGGTACGGCAGGTCGTCGGTGACGATCTCCACGACGGTGGATCCCCGGTCCCGGCCTCGGACCTCCACCACGGGGGCGCCAGGTACCCGGCGGCTGGCCAGTGTCCTGGCGGCCCGGGCGGCGTCGGCCAGCGCGGCCTCAGCCTGCGCCGGGCTGTCCGCGCCGAGCCCGTCCGGCGGGGCGTGTTCGGCGTAGCGGAGGCACAGCTGCGCCAGCTCCACATCGTCCGCGACCAGTGCGGACGTGCTGCCCTGCCGGGTCCGGCCCACCGCGTGGTTATACCCCCGCGTGCCGGGCTGGTCCATGCGTTAGTCAGGTTCGCGGGTCTGTGACCGTAAGATCCTTCACCTTGGAAGTTTTCTATTCCGAATTAATTGAATAGTCTCCCGCACGCACCCTACCGAGGTGTCAGGACCATCAGGGACGCCACATAAGATGCCTGCCGTGCCGAAGCAGCGTTCCGTACGCACCGACGAACGCACCCGTGGCGAGCCGTCAAAGTCCGCGCGAACCCGGGAGCGCATCCTCGATGCGGCGGCCAAGGTGCTCAACCGCAACGGCTACGCCGGCACCCGACTCTCCGACATCGCCGCGCTGGCCCAGGTGCAGGCGCCCGCGCTGTACTACTACTTCAGCTCCCGGGAAGAGCTGATCGAAGAGGTCGTGATGCTCGGGATGGCCCGGGCTCAGGCGCACGTCAGCGAGACGGTGGCGACCCTGCCCGAGGACGCCACCGGGCTGGATCGGATCTGCGCGGCGGTGGGGGCACACCTGGAGGTGGTGCTGCGGCTGTCCGACTACGCCTCGGCGGCGATCCGCAACGGCCCGCAGCTGCCGGCGGAGCTGCGCGAGCGGCAGCTGGCCGGGCAGCGCGCCTACGGCGACGTGTGGCGCAAGCTGATCGACGAGGCCAGGGCGGCTGGGGAGATCCATCCGGAACTGGACCCCAGGGCCGCCCGGATGCTCATCATCGGCGGCCTCAACTGGGCCACCGAGTGGTGGAACCCGAACCGGGGATCCCTGCGCACGGTGATCACCACCGCCCAGCTGCTCACCAGACAGGGCCTGGCCGCCCCGCGCTAGGAGCCCTGAGGTCCTAGTGTCCCGTGTCCGAAGTCTCTTCACCGTCTCCGGCGCCCAGACGACGCCTGGCGGCGTTCTCGGACCGCCTGGATATGCCCGATATCCAGGCGGTCCTCGGCCTTGCCAGCCGCCGCCTGGATCACCGGATACGGC
>DATHIT010000016.1:0-21353 GCA_035489915.1 Pseudonocardia sp.
GCTGTCCTTCATCCCGCCGTGGCGCCCGGCCGGCGTTTGGGGTCTACCGCCGGCGCTCATTGGGCTTCCACCGGCTCTATGGTCTCCTCTAGCATTCCGTGTTGACCAAGGGCGTGAGTTACTTCTCGCCGACGTACGGTCACTGGTTCGACGCTCCCCTTGCGCAGCTCCCCACCGCGCAATGTTGAGCCGGTGCCCGGTTGTGCACCCACGGAGGAACCACCGGTGTCACCCCGAACACCTCACCGCTCCCTTGTGCGTCCTGCCCACCCCGGAGCCCGGTCATGACCGCGGGCAAGCACCACATTCGTGGCGAGGCACCGGCCGGCACGACCGCCCTCCGGAGACATGCCGAGGACGACCCAGCGCCGAGGGGGACCTCGACGGAGGTGCCCACCACCGACTGGTTCGCCCCCAGCGAGTCGTCGATGGCGCGGCACGCCGCCAGCGCCGTCCCGGGGCCGAGGTACGCGACCAGGGCACCGAGGTACACCGGCACCCGGTCGAGATACCCGAACACCGCACCGGCCTATCTGGATCCGGCCTCGAGGTACCCGGACACCTCGCCGGGCTACCTGGACCCGGCCTCGAGGTACCCGGACACCGCGGCGGGGCACGCGGACACGGAGTCGGGGTACCTGGACACGTCGCCGGACTACGTGGAGACGGAATCGGGGTACCCGGACACCGGATCGGCGTACCTGGACGCCCCGGTCACCGACCACCCGGACACCGCGGCGGCGAACTACCTGGACACCGACGCGCCGGCGTACCGGGACACGTCGTACTCCGGCTACTCGCAGACATCGACGTCCGACTATCCGGACACCGACGCGCCCGGCTACCTGTACACGGCAGCCGACCACTTGCACACGTCGACGCCCGACTACCCGGACACCGACGCGCCCGACTACCTGTACACCGCCGAAACCGGCTACTCGGGCTACTCCGACACCGAGGCGCCGGATCAGGCCGACACCTCGATACCGTCCCCGAGGCGAGCCGCGGCGGCCGAGCAGCTGTCGGATCCGGTCGACTTCCTGTCGGTCCCGGTCGACTACCTGCCGGGCCCGGTGGAGGACCGGTCGGCTCCGGTCGACTACGGCTCGGTTCCGGTCGATTACCTGTCGGATCCGGTGGAGGACCGGTCGGCTCCGGTTGACTACCGCTCCGTTCCGGAGGGCTATCTGTCGGCTCCGGTACAGGATCAGTCGGCCGCGGTCGACTACGACTACCTGTCGATTCCGGTAGACGACGAGTCGGCTCCGGTCGACTACCGGTCCGTTCCGGAGGGCTACCTGTCGACTCCGGTGCGGGACGAACCGGCTCCGGTCGACTACCACTCCGTTCCCGAGGGCTACCTGTCGACTCCGGTGCGGGAACAGCCGGATCCGATCGACTACGGCTCCGTCCCGGTGGAGCTCCTGTCGGTTCCGGTGGAGCGGCTGGACTCGGTCGGCTGCCCCGACGAGACCATTCCGGCGATCCCCCGCATCGCCGCCGCTCCCGCGGTGGACCCGCTCGCCGCTGTCGACCTGGCCGGCCCGGCCGCCGCTCCCGAGCTGGATCGGCCCGCGCCTCCTCCCGCCCTGGCCCGGCCCGCCGTCCACGAGGGCGACACCCCGTCGTTCGGGCCGCGCCGCCTGGTCACCGCGTCGGTGGTGCTCGCCCTGATCGGCGGCGGGCTCTGGCTGGGGATGGCCCGGCCGGACCACGTACCTCCGGTGGCCGCGCCGCCGGCGGCACCGCCGCCAGCCGCGCCGAGCGTGATCACCCCCAAGCCCGCCACGCCCAAGCCGGCCACGCCCAAGCCGCCGACGAGCCTGGCCCCCCGGGGACCGATCGGTCTCGCCGGCTGGAAGCTGACGCTGCCGACCGCGAGCGAAAAGGGCACCGCCGCCAGCGTCAACCCGGCGAACCCGTCCGCGCCATACCTGACCAGGGACAACAACGGCGGCCTCAAGTTCTGGGCCCCGGTGGACGGCACGACCACGCCGAACTCCAAGCACCCCCGCACCGAGCTGGTCAGCCTGAAGAACTGGAAGGCCGGCAACGGCGGCAAGCGCACCTTGCGCGCCTCGCTGTCCGTCGCCCAGACGCCGAGCGCGAACCAGGACATCATCATCGGCCAGATCCACGGCGCCGACGACATCAGCTCCGTGCCGTACGTCATGCTCCACTACGACGGCGGCGCCGTCCGGGTCGTGGTCAAGCAGCAGCAGAGCGGGCCAACCTCGGACAAGTACGCGCTGATCAGCGGTGTGCCGCTGGGTGCCCGGTTCGACTACACGATCACCGACCAGGGCAACGGCAACCTCACGTTCACCGCGACCTACGGCTCGAACACCCGCTCGGTGACCATCCCGATCTCCTCGGCGTTCCGCAACGCGACGATCCGCTTCCAGGCCGGCGCCTACCAGCAGGGCGAATCGAGCTCCGGCTCCCAGGACGGCGCGCGTCTCACCTTCTACTCGCTCAACCAGTAATCCCGGAACGCGCCGCGCGGTGCCATGCCGCGCGGCGGAGCAGGCGCAGCCCGTTGAGGCCGACGATGATGGTCGAGCCCTCGTGCCCGGCCACGCCGAGCGGCAGGGGCAGGGTGCCGGTCAGGTCCCAGATCACCAGGCCGGCGATGAACACCCCGGCGATGACCAGGTTGGCGGTCACCACCCGGCGGGCGCGGCGGGACAGGGCGATGACGGCGGGGATGGCGCTCAGATCGTCGCGGACCACCACCGCGTCGGCGGCCCGCAGGGTCAGGTCCGACCCCGCGCCGCCCATTGCGATGCCGGTGTCCGCCGAGGCCAGCGCCGGGGCGTCGTTGATGCCGTCGCCAACCACGGTGACCCGGTGCCCGGCGGCCCGCAGCTCGCCGACGGCGTTGACCTTGTCCTCGGGAAGCAGCTCGGCCCGTACCTCGGTGATGCCGACCTCGCCGGCCAGCCGGGCGGCGGTGGTGCTGTTGTCGCCGGTCAGCAGCACCGGGACGGCGCCGGTCAGCCGGGTTAGGGCCGCCACCGCGGCGGCGGCCTCGGCGCGGGTCTGGTCCCGGATGCCCAGCACGCCGACCGGGCGGGAATCGACGAGCACCACGACCGCGGTGAGCCCGAGCCGCCGCAGCCGGGCCACGGCAGCAGCGGTCGCGTCGGCGGTGGGGTGCGGGTCCAGGCCGCTCAGGAACGCGGCCGGCGAGCCGACCTGGACGAAATGATCGGCCACCCGGGCGGCGACCCCCCGGCCGGGCTGGGCGGAAAACTCGCTGGCTTCGGTCAGCTCGAGGCCACGCTGGCGGGCGGCCCGCACGGTCGCCGCGCCCAGCGGGTGTTCGCTGGGATGTTCGGCGCTGGCCACCAGGCGCAGCAGCTCGTCCTCGTCGAGGCCGGCCCCGGGCAGCACCTGGATCTCGGTCAGCTCCGGGGTGCCGTGGGTGAGCGTGCCGGTCTTGTCGAAGGCAACCAGCGTGGTGGCGCCGAGCCGCTCCATCACCACCGCGGACTTGGCCAGCACGCCGTGCCGCCCGGCGTTGGCGATCGCGGCCAACAGCGGCGGCATGGTGGCCAGCACAACCGCGCACGGGGACGCCACGATCATGAAAGTCATGGCCCGCAGCAGGGTGTCAGTCAGCGGCGCGCCGCACAGCAGCGGAATGACGAACAGCGCGATCGTGGCCACCACCATGCCGATCGAGTAGCGCTGCTCGACCTTCTCGATGAACAGCTGGGTGGTCGCCTTGGTGCGGCTGGCCTGCTCCACCAGCCCGGCGATCCGGGCCACCACCGAGTCCTCCGCGCGCCGACCGACCCGCATCCGCAGCGACCCGGTGCCGTTCAGCGTGCCGGCGAACACCTCATCGCCGGCGGCCTTGTCCACCGGTAACGGTTCCCCGGTGATCGTGGCCTGGTCCACCTCGCTCGCGCCGGCGACCACCGCGCCGTCGGCGGCGATCCGGTCCCCCGGCCGCACCAGCACCAGGTCGCCGACCTCCAGCGCGGTCACCGGCACGGTCTCTTCACCGCGGTGTGGGTTCAACCGGGTTGCGGTGTCCGGCGCGAGATCCAGCAAGCCGCGCACCGAATCCTCGGTGCGGGCCGTGGCCACCGCCTCCAACGCCCCCGAGGTGGCGAAGATGACGATCAGCAGCGCGCCGTCCATCACCTGGCCGATCCCCGCCGCTCCGATCGCCGCCACCACCATCAGCAGGTCCACATCGAGCGTCTTCTCGCGCAGCGCCCGCAACCCGGCCAGACCCGGCTGCCACCCGCCGGCCAGGTAGCAGGCCAGGTACAGCGACCAGAACAGCCACGGCGGTCCACCCGGGAGCTGGGCGGCGAGACCGGCCAGGAACAGCGCCAGCGCGACGGCGGCCCACCGGGTCTCCGGCAGGGCGAACAGCCGGGTCCGCCTCGACGGCGCAACGCTGCCGGCCTGCTCCGAGCGATCACGGACAGCGGTGGCGGAACTGGACACCCTAGTGTCCCGTGTCCGAAGTCTCTTCACCGTCTCCGGCGCCCAGACGACGCCTGGCGGCGTTCTCGGACCGCCTGGATATCCCGCGATATCCAGGCGGTCCTCGGCCTTGCCAGCCGCCGCCTGGATCACCGGATCCGGCAAAGGAAATCGGACACGAGACACTAGCAACCTCCCGAACGCGGCCACGATCAACGACTCAGTCCGACCATAACAGAACGAATGAAGACGTCTTCATGTATGGGTGCTCCGGTACGATGCCCCGCGTGGGGCACGGAGTGGAGGGCCGGGACCGGCCGGTGGCGCGCCTGGACGCCCAGGGCGCGGCCGCCGTTGCCACCACCCTGCAAGCGCTCGCCACGCCCAGCCGGCTACTGATCCTGACCGAGCTGCGCCAGGGCCCGCTGCCGGTCACCGAGCTGGCCGAGGCGGTGGGCATGGAGCAGTCCGCCGTCTCCCACCAGCTGCGGCTGCTGCGCAACCTCGGCCTGGTCTCCGGCACCCGGCAGGGCCGCAGCATCGTCTACCGCCTCTACGACAACCACGTCGCGCAGCTACTCGACGAGGCCGTCTACCACACCGAGCACCTGCGTCTCGGCCTCACCGACCGTTCCGGCGCGGTGAGCTGACCGCGCTCCCCGGTGACCTCGGACGCGTGGTGGCAGGGCCCGCTAGGTGTGGTTCTCGGCGTGGTCGGTGGGTTACTGCTGGTCTGGCTGGCGCTGCTGGCCGCCCTGTGGCTCGCCCAACGGCACAGCCCGGTCCGCGCCAGCCCTGGCGAAGCGATCAGGCTGGCGCCTGACCTGATCCGGCTGGTGCGCCGGCTGGCCGCCGACCGGTCCCTGCCCCGCGGCGTGCGGGTTCGGCTCGCCCTGCTGCTGGGCTACCTGCTACTCCCGATCGATCTGGTCCCGGACTTCATCCCGGTACTGGGCTACCTGGACGACGCGGTGATCGCCGCCGTCGCGCTGCGCTCGGCCGCCCGCCGCGCCGGCACCGAAGCCCTGGCCCGGCATTGGCCCGGCACCCCCGCCGGCCTGCGCGCGGTGCACCGGCTCGCCGGGCTACCGCCGCCTCGAGTCCCGCACGATCCACCCCAGGACTGATCCAAACTCTCACCCTGTCCGAATCCGTGGGCATCAGGGCCGAAACGACATGGCCGCCCGGTCGGTGCGACGGCGAGATTGGTGGCATAGCAATACGGCCATCTGACAAGGAGAGATTCCCGTGAGCAACTCAATCGCCGGCGTGCAGATTCCGGACACCCGCCTGGTCGCCGAGGCCACCGAACTGGTCCGCGAGGCCGCCACGCCGCTGCTGTTCCACCACTCGCGCCGGGTGTACCTGTTCGGCATGCTGCAGGGCCAGCGCCGGGGCCTGAACCCGGACCCGGAGCTGCTCTACGTCGGCGCGATGTTCCATGACCTGGGCCTGACCGACAAGTACCGCACCCAGCACCAGCGTTTCGAGGTGGACGGCGCCGACGAGGCCCGCCGCTTCCTGACCTCGCACGGCATCGACGACGCCCTCGCCCGCCGGGTCTGGACGGCCATCGCGCTGCACACCACCCCCGGCATCCCGGAGTTCATGGAGCCGGAGGTCGCCCTGGTCACCGCCGGCGTGGAGACCGACGTGCTGGGCATCGGCTACCTCGACCTGAAGCAGGCGGCCGTCCAGGCGATCACCGCCGTGCACCCGCGCCCGGACTTCAAGCGGCAGATCCTGGCCGCCTTCACCAACGGCTTCGCCGACCGCCCGGACACCACCTTCGGCACGGTGAACGCCGACGTGCTCGCGCACTTCGCGCCCGGCTTCACCCGGACCGACTTCGTCGAGGTCATCCAGGCCAACGCCTGGCCGGAGTAGTCACGCCGCGAGCTCCGGGTCTCGACCGCCGCGCTACGCCTCGCTCCGGGCCATCCGGTCCGATCCGGTGCTGGTGAACCGCCGGAGGTAGACCGTCGGCGGCACCCCGAGGTGGTGCACGAAGGCCCGGCGCAGGCTCTCGTCGCTGCCGAAACCGCTGCGGTTCGCGGCCGAGCTGACCGTGTGCCCGGCCACGAGCAGCGTCTGCGCGGCCTCCAGTCGGACGCGCTCGATGTGCCGCGCCGGGGTGGTGCCCAGTTCCTGCTGGAACAGCCGGGTCAGGTGGCGGGTGCTGGTACCCACGGCGGCGGCCAGCTCAGGCACCGAATAGTTGCCGGCCGGATCCGCCGCGACGGTGTCCAGCAGCTCCCGCAGTGGGCGGCTGCGCGGCCTGGGCGTGCGCGACGGAACGGAGAACTGCGACTGGCCCCCTGGCCGCTGCATGAACACCACGAGCGACCGGGCAACCTCCCGGGCCAGCTCCGCGCCGTGATCGTTCTCCACCAGTGCCAGGGTCAGGTCGATGCCCGCGGTGACCCCCGCCGAGGTGGCGATCGGCCCGTCGGTGACGAAGATGGCGTCCAGCTCCACGGTGATCTGGGGATGGCGCCGGGCGAGCGTGGCGCCGTGCCGCCAGTGGGTGGTGGCACGGCGCCCGTCCAGCAGACCGGTGGCGGCGAGCAGGAACGCGCCGGTGCAGATGGAGGCGATCCGGCCGACGTCCCTGGTCAGCTCGGTGGCCGCCTCGACCAGCGACGGTTCCAGGAACGTGGGCAGCTCCTCGGAGCCGGGCAGCAGCACCGTGTCCAGCGCGGTGGCGTCGGAGACGGCGGCATCCACGGCGAGCTGGATCCCGGTGGAGGAACGCACCGGCGAGCCGTCCGGCGAGTAGGTCACCAGCTCGTACTGGGCGCCGTACCGGTTGGCGTCGCTGAGCACCTCGGCGGGGCCGGCCACGTCGAGCAGGGTGACGCCGGGGAACACCAGCATCCCGACGCGGTGCGGCTTGCCGGTCAGCATCGGGCCGGCCGGGCCGCCACCCGGTCGAGCAGGCTACGCAGCGTGTCCTGTTCCTCGTCGGCCAACCCGCTGATCGCCGCGTCCCGGGCCCGGTCGGCGTCCACCGTGGCCTCGGCCAGCTGACGCACGCCGTCCTCGGTCAGCCGCAACAGCGTCACCCGGCGGTCGGAGGGATGCGCGTGGCGCTGTACCAGGCCACGGCTGGCCAGGCCGTCGATGATGTCGGTCACCGTGCGGGGGGAGACCCGCAGCATGTCGCTGACCTCGCGCATCGACCGATCCTCGCTGGCCAGGGCCTTGAGCAGCTTGAAGCTGGACAGCGAAAGGCCGCGACCGCGAAGGTTGGCATCGGTGGAGGTCCGTATCCGGTGGGCGGCGAACAGGACTGCGTCCACCAGTTCGTTGCCCGTGTCAGGTCTCACGCTCGGACTTCTCCTCTGCGCCTACAGCGGCGGAAGATACTGAGTACCCTCACTATACGGAAGCTCAGGTATTGAAGGAGGTCGGCGGTGCGGGTACGGGTCAGCGACCGGGTGGCGGTGAGCGTCGTCTTCGTCGCCGCGATGTTCATGAGCATCATGGACGCGACCATCGTCAACGTCGCGCTGCCCACCATCGGCCGCGACTTCGGCGTCAGCCCCACCTCGGTCGGTGGCGTCTCCATCGCCTACCTGGTCAGCCTGGCCGTCTTCATCCCGGCCTCCGGGTGGCTCGGCGACCGATTCGGCGCCAAGCGCGTCCTGCTGACCGCGATCGCGATCTTCACCCTCGCCTCGATGCTGTGCGGTGCCGCGACCAGCCTGAGCGCGCTGGTCGCGTTCCGCATCCTGCAGGGCGTTGGCGGCGGCATGTTGGCCCCGGTCGGGATGGCGATGCTGTTCCGGGTCTTCCCGCCGAGGGAGCGCATCCGGGCCGCCTCCATCCTCACCGTGCCCACCACGCTGGCCCCGGCACTCGGCCCGGTGGTGGGCGGCCTGCTGGTTTCCGATCTGTCCTGGCGCTGGGTCTTCTACGTCAATCTGCCCATCGGGCTGGCCGCCTTCATCTTCGGGCTGCTGTGCCTGTCCTCCCCCACCGCCGAGACCAGCACAGGGCGCTTCGACCTGGCCGGCTTCCTGCTGTCCGGCCTTGGGTTCGGCGCACTGATGTACGGCATCTCGGAGGGACCCAACCTCGGCTGGGCAACGGTCTCCGTGCTCGCCAGCATCGCCTCGGGGGTGGTGTTGCTGACCGTCATGGTGGTCGTCGAGCTGCGCACCTCGGCGCCGATGGTCGACCTGCGGCTGTTCGGCAACCGGCTGTTCCGCGCCTGCAACTGGGTGATCGTGCTGAACTCGGTGGCCTTCCTGGGCACCCTGTACGTGGTCGCGCTCTACTTCCAGGACGGCCGTGGGCTGAGTCCGCTGGTCGCCGGGCTGAGCACGTTCCCCGAGGCGATCGGGGTGATGGTGGGCGCCCAGCTGGCCAGCCGGGTGCTCTACCGCCGCCTCGGACCGCGCCGCCACATCGCCATCGGCCTGCTCGGTCTCGGCATCTTCATCGGGTTGCTGGCCCTCATGGGTCCGCACACCAACCTCTGGTGGGCGCGGCTGTTGATGTTCTGCATGGGCCTCGCCGCGGCTCAGGTATTCGTGCCCACCCAGGCCACCGCGTTCGCCACGATCACGCCGAAGGCGACCGGCCGCGCGTCCACGATGTTCAACGCGAGTCGCCAGCTGGGTGGCGCCCTGGGCGTTGCGCTGTTCACCACCGCCATCGTGCTGGTCGGGTCCACACACCCCATCAGCGGTCCGGCGGGGACCAACCTCACCGCCTATCGCGTCGCCTTCCTGCTGGCCGCGCTCTGCTGCTTCGCCGCGATCGCTGCGGCCTTGCGAATCCGGGACGCGGACGCCGCCGAGGCCATGCCCGCCAGGCGACGCCCTCGGCCGTCCGACTCGGACCGGGAGATCACCGCACCCGCCACGGCGGCCGAGGGGCTCGTGGACCCGGCGCAGCTCGCCAAGTAGCGCCGGGGCGGGCTCAGTCGAACGCCGCGTGGAACCGGGCGCCGAGGTCGGCCAGCCGCTCGACGGGTTCGTTGGCGAAGACCAGCCGCAGGTAGTGCTGCCCGCGCGGGCCCCAGCCGGTCATCGGCGTGGCGGCGACCCGGCCCCGCTCGAACAGCCGGCGGGAGGCCTCCTCCGGGGGCAACCCCATCGCCGCCGTGTCGACCAGCAGCGACCAGCCACCGGCCGGTGGCACACACGGGTAGTCCGCCAGCTGGTGCAGGATCGCCTCGCTGCGCCGCCGCCAGGTGCCGGTCGCGGCGGCGACATCGGCGTCCGCGTCCGGCGCACTCAGCGCGGCGGCCACCGCCTGCTGGGCGATGCCCACCTGGCAGACCACGTTGGTCAGCCCGACCAGGTTGATGTCGGCCATGATCTCCGCCGGGCCGACCACCCACCCGACCCGCCAACCGATCAGCCGCAGTTCCTTGGACGCGGAGCCGACGGTGATCGTCCGCGCGGCCAGGCCGGGGTGCGCGGCCGGATGCGGCACCGGGCTGGCGTCGAACCGGATCCGTTCCATAGCGGCGTCGTAGACCACCCAGCAGTCGTGCCGGGCGACCGCGCCGGCCAGCGCGTCCCAGTGCGCACCGTCCAGCATGCCGCCGGTGGGCATGGCCGGCGTCATGACCAGCACCGCGGCGGTGTCCGGCCCGACCGCGTCGGCCAGCCGCTCCGGGTCGGTGATCCAGCCGACGGGTGTCGCCGTGGCGGGAACGTGGCGAGGTACCCCTCCGGCCAGGCGGATGCGGTTGACCAGCCCGGCGTAGATCGGGTCGGCGATGACCACCTCCTGACCCGGCTCCACCAGGGCGAGCAGGGTGTTGAGCACCCCGTTCAGCCCGCCGGCCACCCCCACCACCTCGGTGTCCGGGTCGTACCGGCGCCCGGCCAGCCGGCCCACGTGGGCAGCCGCGGCCGCGCGCAGCACACGGTGCCCCTGGAAGGGCAGGTAGCTGTTCGCCGCGTCCTCGTGCACCGCCGCCAAGGTGGCCTCCAGGGCGACCCGGGGCGGTCTGATGTCGGTGTCCAGGTTCTCCAGGCGGAGCAGGTCCGGGTCGTTGGCGGCGTCCGCCGCGTCACCGATCTCGTTGACCCCGATGCCCGGGATGTGCCGCAGCCGGGAAACGGTCACGATTCCAGCGCCGCGAGCCCGGTCGCCGCCGCATGCTCCAGGTGCTCGATGCACAGCCGGGTGGCCAGCTCGACATCGCGCGCGGTGATCGCGTCGACCAGGGCGCGCATCTCCTCGGCCATCTTCGGCGCGCGGCCGGGCTGGGACAGCGAGGTGGCCCGCAGCAGCCGGACCCTGGCCTGCACGCCGCCGAGGATCTGCTCGACGGTCGGGCTGGCCGCCCCGCTGAGCAGCTCCTGGTAGAACAGGTCCTTGGTGCGCAGCAGCTGGCGCATCTCCGCCCCGCCGGACGCCTCCGCCACCAGTTGGGCGACCGCCGCGCGCAACCGGTCGTAGTGCGCCGGGCTGGCCCGCTCGATGAACCGGCGCACGGTCAGCGCCTCCAATGCGGCGCGCACCGCGTAGAGGTCGCGGGCCTCGTCCGGGGAGGGGGCGTAAACCACCGCGCCCTTCTGCGGCACGGTGACCACCAGCCCCTCGGCGGTCAGCTCCCGCAGCGCCTCCCGGATGGTGGCCCGGGACACCCCGATCTGCTCGATCAGCTCGCGTTCCACCAGCCGCTGGCCGGGCTGCAGCTCGAAGCCCAGGATCGCGTTGCGCAGCCCGTCCAGCACCTGCTCGCGCAGCGGGGCGGCCACCCGCCCGATCCGGATACCGCTGAAGATCCCGGCCTCTGCCTCGGGCGCGGCGGCGGAGACATCGGGCGCGCTCCCTGCGGCGGTCATGGGATCAGACCCTAGCCCGGCCCGGCTCATTGGCCGGCGTGGCCGAGTGCAAACCGCAGGACCTCGTCGGCGCGCAACCGGACAGCGCGGTGAGCGCCACCCCGACCGGCCGTGACCCCGAGTGGCAACGCAGTCCGGTTCTCGCCATGATCAAACCGGACTGGCTTGCCAGTCGGCACCAGGCACGACAGCCCGACGTGGAGGGCGGTGAGGCTCACGCGCCCTCCTTGGTGTGCTGGCGCAGCCAGCGGGCGATCTCCGTGTGGTCCGCGTCGGGCCCGAGCTCGTCCACCGCCCGACCCCACAGCTCGACGGTGCGGGCGGCCAGCTCGGACGGGACGCCGGTGGCCTCGGCCAGGCCGAGCGCGATCCGGATGTCCTTGACCATCAGCCCAGCGGTGAACCCCGAGTTGTACGTCTCCGGGACGATGTAGTTGGGCCACTTGTTCTCGGTCGAGCCACTGCGGCCGCTGGAGCCGTTGACCGCGTCCAGCATCACCGTCGGGTCCAGCCCGAACCGCTCACCGGCCAGGATGGCCTCCGAGCTGGCCAGCAGGTGCGCCGCCGACATCAGGTTGTTCAGCGCCTTGAGCGCGTGCCCGGCGCCGACCCCGCCGACATGGCGGACCCGGCCCATCAGCGCGAGCAGTGGCTCCAGCGTCGCCGCCGCCTCATCCGGGCCGCCGACCATGATCGTCAGGGTGCCGGCCCGCGCGCCCGATACGCCGCCGGACACCGGGGCGTCCACCAGGGTGGCGCCGCGGCCGGCCACCCGCTCGGCCAGCGCCCTGGTGCGCAGCGGCTCCGAGGAGCTCATGTCCACCAGCAGCGTGCCGGGGGCCAGCGCGTCCAGCAGGCCGCCGTCCAGCACGCTCTCCACCACGTTCGAGTCGGGCAGCATGAGGATCACCACCGACACCCCATCGGCGGCCGCCGGCGCGGTGTCCACCGGCGTGATCACCTCGGCCAGCGCCTTCACCGCCTCCGCCGCGGTGTCGTAGCCACGCACCGTGACCCCGCTGGCCACCAGCCGCCGAACCATCGGTTCGCCCATCCGACCCAGCCCGATGAAACCGCCCGAGGAGGGCTCAGGCATCGCGGCTCCCCGCCCCGTTCTCGGTGCCGTTGTCCGTGCTCTCGGCGGCCAGCTCGTTCAGCACCCGCTCGGCCACCCGGAACGACTCCAGTGCGGCCGGCGCGCCGCAGTACACGGCGGTCTGCAGCAGTGCCTCCTGGATCTCGTCAACGGTGCAGCCGTTGGTGACCGCGCCGCGCACGTGCACAGCCAGCTCGTGGTTGCGGTTCAGCGCGGTGAGCATGGCCAGGGTGAGCAGGCTGCGGGTGCGCCGGTCCAGGCCGGGACGGCTCCAGATCTGCCCCCACGCGGTCGCGGTGACGTACTCCTGCAACGGGCGGGCGAACTCGCTCGCGGCGGCCAGCGACCGGTCCACGTGCGCGCCGCCGAGCACCTCCCGGCGGATCTTCAGCCCGCGCTGGTAGCTCTCCTCGTTACCGGTCACTGTGTGCGCTCCCCGATGGCGGCCAGGTAGTCCTCGTCGCTGACCTCGTCCAGCCAGTTGGTCGGGCCGATGGAGATGGCCAGGTGGGTCAGCACCGTCGCGGTGGTGCCGCCGTGCCAGTGGCGTTCCCCCGGCGGTACCCACACCACGTCTCCGGCCCGGATGACCTGTGGTTTCTCCCCGTGCGGGCACACCCAGCCGAGCCCGGCGGTGACCACCAGGATCTGGCCGCCGGTGTGGTGGTGCCAGTAGGTTCGCGCGCCAGGCGTGAAGGTGACCGAATTGATGGAGTTGCCCTCGGCGGTGGTGGGCAACACCGGATCACCCCACACCGTGCCGGTGAACGTGGCGCTGCGAGCTTTCGACGGTTTGTTGCTCGGGGCCCGGCCCCGGACGATCTGCACTGGTCCTCATCCCTCCGTGCTCTGATTGCCGCTGTCGGATACCCGGACGCCACCGGCCGCATCGCCGATCGCGTCCACCACCCGGTTGCTGATCTGATCCCGGTAACCCAGGTTCTCGGCCAGCCCATGTTGCCCAGGCCGACCGGTCCGCTCGCCATCGCGTCCCTCTCCTTCTACCTCTCATGTCCGCGGGGCGAGCTGCGCCATCAACCGGGCCCGCCCGGGCCGGCGACGCGCACAACCAGGTCGTCCAGCCCGCTCGGCAGGCCGGTCAACCGGTCCGGGAAACGCGAATTGACCTGGGCGTCGTGGCCGGCCACCAGCAGTCGCCCTGGGTCGGCGGTCATCTCCCGCAGCAGGTCCAGCCCCCGGTACATCTCCAGCAGGTCGGCGACCACGAAGAATGGCCGGTCGCGCTCCAGCTCCTCGTAGAAGTGCAGCGCGTCGGCGGCCAGGATCGCGGCGCCGCCGTCCACCGCGACCTGCGCGACCAACTGGCCGGGGGTGTGCCCGCCGACCACCACCAGCTCCAACCCGGGTGCCAGGTCGTGGCTGCCCTCGACCAGCCGCAGCCGGCCCTCCGCCGCCACCTTGGCCAGCAGCTCCAGCTCGTCGGCCTCGGTGGCGTGGGCGAACTGGACGCGGCCGGCGTAGGGCCCGGTCCAGAACTCGAACTCGCGGCGGGCGATGATCACCTCGGCGGCCGGGAACCGGTGCAGGTTGCCGATGTGGTCGTAGTGCGCGTGGCTGATCACCAGCTGGTCGACCGTCTCGGGCTCGATGCCCAGGCCGCGCAACGCGTCCGCCGGGTCGATCAGCTGCTCGCGTCCCCGGCGGCGGCCCGGCTCGGCGCCGAACCCGCAGTCCACCACCACGGTGCGCCGCTCGTCCCGGACCACCCAGAAGAAGTAGTCCACCGGCATCGTGGCGTCCGGCTCACCGTAGACGTGGAAGTTCAGGTACGACTCGGACTTGCGCGCGATCCGGGTGCCGTAACGCACCGCGAGCACCTCGTACGCCGTCATGTCCTCTCCCCCGTGGTCGTGGTGAAGTCGACGTCCTTCGTCTCCGGGCCAGCCGCCGCCCCCACATCTCCGACCCCCTCGATTGTCCGCTCGTCTGACAATCGAGCCAACCGACCGTAACTCGGCCGATTCAAATAGGTCAAGGTGACGAGTGCCGCCCGCAAGCGTTGCCTGGCTGCACATGAGGCCGACCTGCCGCACCCACAACCTGCCGCGCGCACAGCCTGCCGCGCGGACACCCCGCCTGGCGTTACCGAGCTCCACACGACGCCGGCCTGCCGCGTTCAGACCCTGCGTACGGTGCAGCTCGGCAACACCGAGCCGCTCAACAGCGAGCCCAACAGCGGCAGTCGCGGCCGAAGGCAGCCGGGGCGCGAGCCGTTACCACCGCCCACACAGCACGCGTGGCTCGACACAGCGCATCGGGCGGCTGTGTGAGCACGCCGCAAGCTGTGTGAGCACGCCGGCGGGCTGTGTGAGCACGCCGCGAGCCGTGTGAGCGACCGGCGGGCGACCGGCGGGCTGCGCCCTCTTTGCGTGAGCACGCCGCGTGCGTGAGCGACCGGCGGGCTGTGTGAGCGACGGGCGGGCGTGGCCGCCCCGACACCCTGCCAGGCGTTACCGAGCTGCACAGGGGGCCGGTTTCTCGCGTGCACATCCTGCGCGCTGTGCAGTTCGGCAACACGAAGCAGCTCGCCGCCGCGCCCAACACCGGTAGCCGCGGCCGAACAGGCAGCCGGGGCGCGAGCCGTTCCCACTGCCCACACAGCACGCGTGGCTCGGCACAGCGCATCGGGCGGCTGTGTGAGCACGCCGCAAGCTGTGTGAGCGACAGGCGGGCTGCGTGAGCACGCCGCGAGCCGTGTGAGCCTCAACTCGGCACTTTCTGGACTCTGTCCAATAAGCTAGAATGGACAGTGTCCAGATAAGTCGTAGATAACTCAGGAGGTCGTCATGGACGTCGCACGGATCGGCGCCGACCTGCAGAACACCCTGGTCGAGCTGACCGACCTATCCCTGCAGGCCAAGCAGCTGCACTGGAACGTGATCGGTCGCCACTTCCTGTCGCTGCACGAGCAGCTCGACGGGCTGACCACCGAAGCCCGGGCCGCGGCCGACGCCGTCGCCGAGCGGGCAGTCACCCTCGGGTACGCCCCGGACGGACGGGTGTCCACGGTGGCCAAGGAGAGCCCGCTGCCCGAGGTGCCGGACGGCAGGGTCGCCGACATCACCGTGGTCGACGTGGTGGTGGACGCCCTGTCCACCGTCATCAACCGGATGCGGCCCAGGGTGGACCGCCTCGGCGACCTCGACCCGGTCACCCAGGATCTGATGATCGAAGTTCTGGCCGGGTTGGAGAAGCAGCGGTGGATGTTCAGCGCGCAGCAGAGCTGAGCCACCGGCTGCGCGAGCACGGGTTGCGGGCGACGGAGCCGAGGATGGACGTGCTCGCCGCGCTCGAGGACCTGGGCGAGCACCGGTCCGCCGATGAGGTACGCGATCGGCTCGCCGCCGAGGGCCGCCGGCTGCCCCGCTCCAGCGTCTACAACGTGCTTACCTCGCTGGTCGGGGCCGGCCTCGCGCTCACCGCGGACGCCGGCCCCGGGCCGGTGCTCTATGAAGCCGGTCGGGAGTGGCACCACCATTTTGTGTGCCGGTCCTGCCATCGGGTCTTCGACGTGGAGTGCCTCGTCGGCGCCCGCCCCTGCCTGACCCCCGGCACCGCCGTAGGCGTGGTCGAGGAAGCCCAAGTGATCTTCCGAGGCATCTGCACAGCCTGCGGCACGCAGGCTCAGTAGCCTCACACAGCCCGCGTCGGGCCGACGCAGCGGCTCAGGCCGCTGTGTCGAGCCACCGGAGCTGTGTGAGCGGGGCGGCGCCGTGCGCGGGACGTAGGGTTGGGGCGCGGCTGGGGGTGGGTTGGGTGTCGGTCACTATTCGGGACGTCGCGGCCGCCGCTGGGGTTTCCATTACGACGGTGTCGCACGTGCTCAGCGGGCAGGGGCGGATCGCGGAACGGACCCGGGAACGCGTGCTGCGGGCCGCCGAGGAGCTGGGTTACCGGGCGAACGTGCACGCCCAGCAGCTGGTCACCAGGCGCAGCCACACCTTGGCCATCCAGATCGCCAACTCGGTGGACGCATCGTCGACCTGCGCCCTGGTACCCAACTCGGACTACTTCCTGGAAGTGCTCAACGGCGCCGCCGAGGCCGCCGCCCAGCGCTCCTATGCGCTGATCCTCATCCCCCCGGACGCCGAGCCGGACAGCCTGGACGCCTTCGTGGTGGACGGCGCCATTCTGGTCGACCCTCGAGGTGATGAGCGGTTCTTCTCCGGCCCGTGGGACAAGCGGCCTCTGGTCACCACCGGTCGGCCCATCCGGCCGAGGCGGGACATCCCGGTGACCGTCGACAACGACCTGACCGCCGCCGCCGAGCTGGTGATCGACCACATGATCGACCAGGGCTACCGGCAACCAGCAATGATCACCACCGACATCTCACGCTCGTACACCTGGGACATGGTGGCCGGCTACCAGAACGCGGCGGCACGACACGGGTTCGAACCGATCGTGGTCGAGATCGACGAGCCGCCCACCAGGGAGGGCTCGGCCGTGGCGCTGGGCCGGATACTCGATCACCGGTTGTCCCCGGACGCGGTATTCACCAGCTCGGAGAACCTTGCTCTGGGGGTGCTCAACGAAGCCCAGCGGCGTGAGCTGAAGGTGCCGGTGGACCTGGGCATCGCCAGCGCGGTGGACAGCGGGTCGCTGCAGCTGACCTCGCCGAGGATCACCGGGATGTTCGTCTATCCGCGGCAGGTGGGGGCGGCGGCGGCAACCGCGCTGATCGACCTGGTCGAGGGCCGGCCGACCACGGCGGCCATCGAGATCCCGGTCCGGCTCAACGTCCGGGACTCCACCACCCGGAGGTAAGCTCATCACCTAGATACACCGGGCCGGGCGCCGTTCGACTCCCACACCCGGTTCGACCTGGGTGTGTCGATGCGGTAGTCGGTCACCCGCACGTCGAAGAGCCGCCGGCCGAGCTCGGCGGCCTGCTCCAGCGGCCGGGCCGGGTCCTGGCTGACCTCTCCCCTGCTGTTGCCGATCCCGACCGCGACGCCGACCAGTTCCTGATGCAGGTACCGGGTCAGCTCCTGGAACTGTGCGGTGAGCCCGAGAGTGGCGCCCCGGTAGCTCTCCTCGCAGGCGATCAGCAGCGCGACCCGCTTGCCGGTCAGCCCGCCGGCTACCGCGTCCCCGTCCGGGGCACTGCCCGAGGTGTAGCAGAACAGCCGGTCGAAGAACGTCTTCAGCGCGCCGGACATGCCGTACCAGTACAGCGGAGTAGCGATGACCAGCCCGTCCGCCGGCACCACCCGGTCCAGCAGCAGCCGTTCGTAGTCGTCTCCGACGGTGCAAGCCCCGCTGAGATCACGGCAGGTGCGGCAGTCCCGGAACAGGCCCTGTACGTGGTCGGCGAGGTAGGCGAAGTCCACCTGGTGACCAGCCTGCCGGGCTCCGTCGGCGGCGGCGTGCGCCATCGTCGAGGAGTTGCCGTCGCGCCGTGGGCTGGAGCTGAGCACGAGCACCTTCACCAGGCAGTCCCCTCACATCGCAGCCAAAACGATTTGTCAATCATCTCGTCGAAGGCTGATGCTGTCAAAAGAGCTCTGGACGTTATGTCCAACAAAGACGTATCGTCCACTACCGTGGATGAACGTGAGGCAGTCGGCCGACTGGCCCCGGTGTGCGAGGCGATAACCCGGATGCTCTCGCCGCACGCGGAGGTGGTCCTGCACGACCCCGACACCGATCGCATCGTGGCGATCTGGAACGGCCTGTCCGGTCGGTCGATCGGTGATCCGTCCCTGCTCGGTGAACTCGACAGCCTGCGCCCGGCCGGGCGGGACGTCTACGGGCCGTACCCCAAGTCGCTGGCCGACGGGCGGCGGCTCTCCAGCGTCAGCGCCGTCCTGCGCGATGGCCACGGTCACGCCGAGCTCGTGCTGTGCATCAACGTCGACCGGACCGCGTTCGACGACGCCGCCCGGATCCTTGCCGCGTTCGCCGCCCCCACCTCCGGGCAGCCAAGGGCGCTGTTCGAGCGGGACTGGACCGAATCCCTCAACGACATCGTGGGCGGCTACGTCCGCGAACACGGCATCCCGGTGGACCGGCTGAGCAGGGCGGATCGCCTGAGCCTGGTCTCCCGGCTGGACGGCGCGGGGATCTTCGGCCAGCGCCGGTCCGTCCCCGCAGTGGCCCGCGCGCTGCGGATCTCCCGCTCGGCGCTCTACCAGCTGCTCGGGCAGGTACGGAAGGAGCCGGCCGCCGATGCCGACGCTTCCTGACTTCCGGCTGGAAACGTACTTCTCCCGGTGGGAGTTCGCCGCCCGCTACCACCTGACCGCATCCGACGCGCAGACCATGTCGCTGGGGGAGCTCCTCGAGCTGGCCGACGACGACGGCCGGGACCGGTGGGAGTCGCTGACCCTCGGGTACACCGAGACCTACGGCCTGCCGGCCTTGCGGGAGGCGATCGCGAGCACCTACGACCAGGTCTCCGCCGCCGATGTGTTGTGCTTCGCCGGCGCCGAGGAGGGCATCTACCTGGCCATGCGGACGCTCCTGGAGCCTGGCGACCACGTCGTCGTGGTCACGCCGAACTATCAGGCCGCCGAGACGCTGCCGATGTCGGTCTGCGAGGTCTCCGGCGTGGCGCTGCGACCCGAGGACGGCTGGGCCCTGGACGTGGACGAGATCGAAGCGCGGCTGCGCCCGACCACCCGGATGGTCTCGGTCAACTTCCCCAACAACCCCACCGGCGCCGTGCCGGACGCCGAGACCTGGCGCCGGCTCGCCGCGCTGTGCGACGAGCGGGGCATCGCGCTGTTCAGCGACGAGGTCTACCGCGGCCTGGAGCGCCCGCCTCGGACGCCGTTGCCCCAGGCCACCGACCTGTCGCCGACCGCACTGTCGGTCAACGTGATGTCCAAGGCATACGGGCTACCCGGCCTGCGGATCGGCTGGATCGCCTGCCGCGACCGCGCCGTGCTGGACCGGCTGGAGCGCGCCAAGCACTACACCTCGATCTGCAACTCCGCGCCCAGCGAGATCCTGGCGTTGATCGCCCTGCGCTCCCGCCAGCGCATCCTGGAGCGGAACCGACGGATCGTCGCGGAGAACATCCCGGTCTTCGACGCGTTCTTCGCCAAATTCGCCGAGCTGTTCGAGTGGGAGCCGCCGCGGGGTGGCTGCGTGTGCTTTCCGCGCTACCTCGGCCCGGACGGTGTGGAGGCGATGTGCACCGAGCTGGTCGAGCGGGAGGGCGTGCTGTTGCTGCCGGCCAGCGTCTACCGGTCGGCGCTGACCCCGACTCCCACCGACCGGTTCCGCATCGGCGTCGGCCGCCGCGACCCGGGCGCCGCCCTGGACCGCTGGGCCGGCTGGCTGGACTCCCGCCGACACTAGGGCCGCCGGCTCTCGCTGATCATCGGATCGGGGGGCAGGATGTCCCGATGGCGAACGAACGGTTCGAGGTCCAGCGCACTGTCGCGGCCGACCCGGCAACGATCTTCCGGCTGCTCTGCGATCCGCACGGCCACGTGGCGATCGATAGCTCCGGCATGCTGATGGACGCCACCGGCGACCCGGTAGCGGCCGTCGGCGACACCTTTGTGGTGCACATGGACCGCGAGGCGCTGAACGACTTCCCGATGGGCCGCTACGACGTCACGGTCAAGATCACCGCGTTCGAGCCAGAGCGGGAGATCGCCTGGACGATCCTGGGCCAGGTCCGCCCGCCGATTGGGCATGTCTACGGCTACCTGCTGGAACCCCGCGAAGCGGGCACCCTGGTCACCTCGTACTACGACTGGTCGGCCATCGACCCGGTCTGGCGGGAGCGGGCCATCTTCCCGATCCTGTCCGAAGGTGCGCTGCGGGCCACCCTCGGCATCCTGGACCGCACCCTCACCTGGAAGGGCTCACCGCCGCGCTGACCGAGCCGGCTGAGACCGCCGGCGCACGCGCGCGCGGGCGGTACCCAGGCGTGTGAAGATCGGGTCATGACCTCCAGCACCGAGACCGTCGATCGCCAACGGGTCGCCGACTTCGCCCGGCACATCTTTGGCCTCTACACCGGCGGGCTGCTCACCTACCTGATCGACCTGGGTAACCGGACCGGCCTGTTCGCGGCCGCCGAGCGGGGCCCGGCGACCGCGCCGACGCTGGCCGAGCGCGCCGGCCTGCGGGAGCGGTATGTGCGTGAGTGGCTGGGCGCAATGGTGTCCGGCGGGATCATGACCTACGACCCGGCGACCCAGACGTACACGCTGCCGGCCGAGCACGCCGCATGCCTGGCCGGCACCGGCTACACGAACATGGCGCCCATGTCGGCGATGGTGGCCCACCTGGGCAAACACCAGGCTGAGCTCGAGCATGCGTTCCGGGAGGGCGGCGGCGTGCCGTACTCGGCGTTCCGCCCGGAGTTCACCGGTGCGATGGACCAGCTCAATCGGCGGGCGCTGGACGAGCTGCTGGTCAACGCCTGGCTGCCGCTGGTGCCCGGGCTGGCCGAGCGGCTCGAGGCCGGCGCGCGGGTGGCCGACGTGGGTTGCGGCAGCGGACATGCGCTGGTGGTGCTGGCGGCGGCGTTTCCCCGGTCCACGTTCGTCGGGTTCGACATCGCCGAGGACGCCCTCCAGCTGGGCAGGGCCGAGGCGGCTCAGGCCGGCCTGACCAACCTGACCTTCGAGGTCGCCGACGTGGCCGCGCTGGATATCCCGGACCCGTTCGACGCGGTGTTCGCCATCGACGCGGTGCACGACCAGGCCAACCCCGCCGAGGTACTGCGGCGGGTGCACGGGGCGCTGGCCCCCGGTGGCACCTTTCTCATGGTCGATATGGCGGCGTCGAGCAACCTCGAGGACAACGTGGGCAACCCGTCCGCGCCGTGGATCTACTCGGTCAGCACTCTGCACTGCCTGACGGTGTCGCTGGCCAACGACGGCGTCGGGCTGGGCGCGGCGTGGGGCGAGCAGACCGCGCGACGGATGCTGCGGGACGCCGGCTTCGCCGAGATCGTCACCCACCCGGCTCCCGGCTTGACCCGGAACATCATCTACGTCACCGGGCGC
>DATHIT010000017.1:0-15384 GCA_035489915.1 Pseudonocardia sp.
TAATGCCTCGGCCCCTTGACAACCTCCTCCACCGTGCACACCATACCTGCGGGGATATTGACTATCTAGTGAAGATAGTTAAATTGGAGGGACATGGACACCAGCACCGGGATGATTCGCGACCTGAGCGTCGAGACCGAGCGGGTAATCGAGGTCGTCAGAGCGCACCAGAAGGAGCTGGCCAACTCCGATGAGCTGCCCGAGGGCGTGGTGCGGGCATCGCTGGCCGCCGGCCTGTATCGGCTCTGCCTGCCTGGCGAACTGGGTGGACTGCGGGTACCGCTGGCGGACTCGGTCTCGGTGATCGAACGCCTCTCTTACGCGGATGGCTCGGTCGGCTGGTGCACCACGGTCGCCAACGTGAGCGCTTCTTTGCTGGCCGGAATCGACGAGACGCACGCCAGGGAGATCGCGGCCGAGCCCGATCTGCTCTGCATCGCCGGCGGATTCCCGGCGGTCGGCCGTGGGCGGTTGGATGGCGCCAACTACCAGCTCACTGGCCGCTGGTCCTTCGCTAGCGGCTGCACAACGGCCACCTGGCTGCTGGGTGGCATGCTCGTCGCGCCGGCCGGCTTACCCGACTCACCGAGGGCGCTGATCTCCTTCTTCCCCGCCGAGCAAGCCCGGATCGTGCCGAACTGGGAGGTGAGCGGGCTGCGTGCGACCGGCAGCCACGATGTCCTGGTGGACGCCATCGACGTGCCCGCCGGGCGAACCACCCCGCTGGTCGGCGGGCCACGCTGGTCGAGTGACCCCATCGCGGCGGTGCCGTTCTTCGCGCTCGGCCCGCTGCTGGGCGCGGTGCCACTTGGTATCGCCACACGTGCGCTGGACGAGCTGCTCGAGTTGGCCAGGAGCACAGTGCGGTTCGGCCAGGCGGAGCCACTCCTGCACGACCAGCGGTTCCAGGACGGCTTCACCTCGGCGCGGGTCCGGTTGGCCGCCGCCCGCGGCTACCTGCTCGAACAAGCGACCGAGGTGTGGCGGACTGCCTCCGGCGGCGCGGTTACTCCGGCCGCCCAGGCCGGGGCGACGCTGGCCATCGGGCTGGTCGCCGAGGCGGCCATGGATGCCGTGCGGTTCGCGCACGAAGCGGCCGGCACCGCGTCCATCCGTAACGACAGCGTGCTGTCCCGCTGCCTGAACGACGCCACGGTGGCTACCCGGCACGTTGCCTTCAGCCCGTTTGCCCGGCAGAACGCCGGCCGGCTGCTCCTCGGCATCCCGCCGCGGCAACCGGCACCAACGCGGTGACGAGCTTTAGTCGCCGGCGGCCTGACCGCTGACCGGGACGCCGGCCACGGTGAACGACATGTCGCCGGAGTTCATGTCCGGCAGCTTGACCCGGCACGAGTACACCAGCGCCTCGCCTGGCGCCAGCTTCTTCGAGAGGTGCGCCATTTGCATCGGTACCGGAGCGCCGCGGAAAGTCACCGTGCCCGGCCCGAGGTCGGCGTTGTTCACCGTGACCGGCCGCTCACCTCGGTTCTGCGTCACGAAGGTCAGATCCACTCCCCCCTTGACCTTGGTGACCACCGAGATGACCTCCAGGCCGTTGGGGGTGACCGCGGGCTGGGCGAACCCCACCGGCACCACCGCACCCGACGACGCGGAGGCGGTGGCGGGGGCCGGCGGCGCGGGAGCCGCCTCCGAGGGCAACGCGCCGGCCGAGGGCCTGGCCGCCGGGGTGGACGCCGAGGCGGTCACCACCGCCCCCAGCCACCCCAGTCCGAACGCGACAAGAACCGCGGCCACCAGTGTCAGCGACACGCTGGGGCGGCCACCCCGACGGTGCGCGGGGTTACCCATATCACAATTCTATTCCCGCTGATGCCAGTGTTACGGAAGCAATCTTTCGCCGGTTACGTTGCTAAGCAGCCGAAATCCGCGCCGTGGCCGACCAGGTTGGCCAACTCGCCCCGGGAGGAACGATGAACTCGCCCCAGATCCACTGTGGGGATCGGAGCCGATCTCGCGACGAGGCCCTCCAGCGGGCGGCCCGGATCGCCGGCGGCCTGGCCGAGCTCGGCGTCCAGCCTGGCGACCGGGTTGCCGTGGTATTGCGCAACGACATCGAGTTTCTCGAGGTCAGCCTGGGTATCGGACAGCTCGGCGCGATCCCGGTCCCGGTCAACTGGCACTGGAAGGGCGCCGAGCTGGCCTACCTGCTGGCCGATTGCGGAGCCACCGCGGTGTTCGCCCACCGCGACCTGGCGCCGGTGGTGGCGGACGCGCTGAGCACCCCGGTTCCGATCATCGAGGTGGTGCCCAGCGCCGCGCTGCGGCAGGCCTACCAGCTCCCCGACGAGCTGCCGGCCATCGGCCAGCTGGAGCTGGAGAGCTGGCTGGACGGCCATACCGAGCTGGTGGACACCCCGCCCACCCCACCGTTGAGCGTGATCTATACCTCCGGCACCACCGGACAGCCCAAGGGCATCCTGCGCACGCCGATGACGCCGGAGCAGAGCGTTCATGTCACCCAACGGCTGTTCCGCGCCTTCGGGCTGACCTTGGAGCAGCGCACCCTGGTGCCCGCGCCGATGTACCACTCGGCGCCCAACGTGCACGCGCTGTTCGCGGTGGCCGCCGGGATCGACCTGACCATCATGCCCCGGTTCGAGCCGGTCGAGTTCCTGGCCACCATCGAGCGCCACCGCATCGCGCACACCCAGGTGGTGCCGACCATGTTCGTGCGCCTGCTGCGGCTACCCGAGGAGCAGCGCCGGTCGTTCGACCTGTCCTCCCTGGAAGCGGTGGTCCACGCGGCGGCGCCCTGCTCCCCCGAGGTCAAGCGGCGGATGATCGACTGGTTCGGCCCGATCATCCTGGAGTACTACGGCGGCTCCGAGACCGGCACCGTGGTTGCCTGTGACAGCGCGGAGTGGCTGGCGCACCCCGGCACCGTGGGCCGCGCGATGGACGGGTGTGACATCAGGATCTACCAGCCGGACGGCACCCAGGCGCCTACCGGCAGCTTCGGTGAGATCTACATCCAGACCGGCGTCTCCTGGCCCGACTTCACCTACATCGGCAACGACGTCAAACGCAAGCAGATGGAGCGCGACGGCTACGTCAGCATCGGCGACGGCGGCTGGCTCGACGGGGACGGCTTCCTCTACCTGAGCGACCGGATAAACGACATGGTCATCTCCGGCGGGGTGAACATCTACCCGGCGGAGATCGAGCAATTCCTGATCACTGTGCCGGGCGTGCGGGACGTTGCGGTCTTCGGCATTCCGGACGGCGAGTACGGCGAGGTGCTGGCCGCGCACGTGGACACCGACCCGGACAGCGGGCTGACCGAGGACGACCTGCGCGAACACGTCCGGTCGAACCTGGCGAACTACAAGGTGCCCAAGGTGGTGGTGCTGGACCGCGAGCTGCCCAGGGAGGAGTCCGGGAAGCTGTTCAAGCGCCGTATCCGCGAGCGGTACATCAATCCGGTGTGAGCGCTCGGCTCGCTTTGTACCGGATGTACAACCGCGATCCGCGGCTTTGGCGAGGCGGGACATCGTGCTACCCCGGCAAGATCAACTAACCTGGCCATTCCATCCGAGAATCGTCGAATGTTGATATCGGGGGTCGGCGTGGAGCTAATTCGGGGGAATTCGTCGGACAGCGGATCGCGGTCCGCGAACCTGTGCCGCTGTGGGTTGCCCGTGCAGCCTCCGGCCGGTGTCGATTGGTGGCGGCCCGACCTGGACGGGGATCCCGGGCCCCGGATACGCGCGGTTGTTCGCTGTGGCGACAAGCCGGAGTTGCGGCGGGTGGAACGGGTCTCCGGCGGCGCCGGCTGGGCCGAGCACGGCGCGATGGTCGACTTCTACCAGGACCGCACCCCGCCGATGCTCTGGTCGCGGATCGGCCGGTGCTGGGCGGACACTCCACACCCGGTGGTCGCGGTGCGCGAGGACGCGGACGGCACCTGGAAGATCAGCGCCTAGGAGGGTCCGGTCGCCGGTCTCACCGCCTGGCCTGCCAGCTCGTCCAGAGCAGGGTCAGCGCGGCGAGCCCGGCCACGGCGAGTAGCAGCGTGCCGGGCGGGATCACCCGGCTGGCCGCGGCGAGCGGAAACGGCGCAACGAAACCGACGTAGGACACCGCCTGATAGATCGCGGTGAGCCCGGCGAGGTGCTCGGGCCGGGCCAGCCGCTGCACCTCGAGCAGCCCACACACCTGGCAGCAGCCGTACCCCGCGCCGAGCACCAACGCGGCGAGCACCACGAGCACCGGCCCCGCGGTGGAGTCGGCCCACGCCGCGACCAGCACCGCGACCAGCAGCCCGGCAACCACGATGCCGAGCGCGGTAGCGATCAGCCGGGGGGTGCCCGGCCGGTCCATCCGCCTGGCCAGCGGCTGGACCAGGATGCCGGCGCCGGCGGTGAGCAGGGTGACCACCGCACTGAAGATCAGCACGTGGCCGGGGAGCTGGGCGGCTACCAGGCCGGGCAGATAGGCCAGCGCGATGCTCGCCGAGCCGAACACCCACGGCGCCAGCGGCACCACCACCGCCAGGAACCGCCGGTCCCGGACCCCGGATTCCACCAGCCGACCCCGCGGTGTGCCGCCGGGGCTTCGGGTCTCCGGCGCGCGCATCACCAGGGGCAGGGCGATCGCCGTCAACACCAGATGCGGCAGGTAGGGCAGCACGGTCGGCTCCGGCGCCCACTGCGCCAGGGCACCGGCGACCAGTGGGCCGAGTCCGAAACCGACGCTCATCGTCACGGTGAGCCGGCGCGGCCCGGGGTTGGCTTCTGGACCCGCGGCGGCGTTGGACAGCTCCTTGATCCAGGCCGCCCCGGAGCTGAACGCCGCCCCGCTGGCCGCGCCGGCAACCAGGCGGCCGGCGAACAGCCAGCCAACCGCCGTCCCGCCCGGAAGCAGCAGAACCGTGCCGGCCAGCGAGGCGACCAGGGTCGGGATCAGCACCCGGCGCCGGCCGAACCGGTCCGAGCAGGGACCCCCGAGCAACAGGCCGGGGATCAACCCCAGCGCGTACACCCCAAAGGTGCCCTGCAGAACGGTGGGCGAGAGGCCCAGCTCGGCCCGGTACAGCAGCAGTAGCGGGGTGAACTGTTGCGCGCCCCACCCGACGGCGGCGACCGCGAGCCCTGGGCCCCACCACGCCCGGGCATCGACCGCCGACCGGCCGGGCGGGTCAGCCGATCGCCCAGCGCCGGCTGGCACGGTGACGCGATTGGTCATACCGCCCATCCTCACGGCGGACGTCTCCGCGCACGAGTGGCCGGAACGCCACACTCCGTACACTTTCGGACAGACCCCGACCGGTAAGTCGTAACGAACGGTTGACTGAGCCTTACCGTTCGTGGAAACTTACCGATGTGCCCGCTTCCGCCGCCACTGTGCTTGACGCTCTGGGTGACGCGCGTCGGCGCTCGATTCTGGAAAGCCTGCTGGCGGGGCCCCTTGCGGTCGGGGTGTTGGCCGAGCAGCTACCGATCTCCCGACCCGCGGTGTCTCAGCATCTTCGGGTGCTGAAGGAGGCTGAGCTGGTCATCGAGGCGGTGGCCGGCACGCGGCATCTGTATCGGGTCAACCCGAGGGGTTTCGAAGCGGTGCGCGGCTACTTCGACCGGTTCTGGACGACCACCTTGGACAACTTCGCCGCCCTCGCCATGGCCGAGGCGGCAACCGACACCGGCTCCGACGGCGAGTCCGGGGCCGCGCGTGAGGAGCCCTGAGATGAGCACTGAGTCAAGCACCGAGATCGTTGTTGAGCGCGCGGTGAACGTCCCGCTGCCCCCGGAGAAGGCGTTCGCGCTGTTCACCGAGCGGATGACCGAGTGGTGGCCGAAAGAGCACTCCATCGGCACCTCGGCCATCGCTCAGGTCGTGCTGGAACCGCACGCCGGCGGGCGATGGTTCGAGCGCGGGGAGGACGGCAACGAGTGCCAGTGGGGTCGGGTCGGCCGGTGGGAGCCACCGGGTGAGCTGGTGCTGCTCTGGCAGATCGGCACGAACTGGGCCTTCGACCCCGACCTGGAAACCGAGGTGGAAATCAGCTTCACCCCCAGCGCCACCGGCGGCACGCGGGTCGAGCTGCGGCATCGCCACCTGGAGCGCTACGGGGATCAAGCCGAGACCATGCGCGGCGTCTTCGACAGCCCCGCGGGCTGGACCGGCACCCTCACCCGCTTCGTCGACCTCGCCGCCTAGGAAACGATGGATGCCAAGGGTCTGGTGCGGCGGTCAGCTGCCGCCGATTCCGACGAGCAGGGTGTCAACGGCGATATCCGCGACCTCGGGGGCATCGAGGTCGCGGAACTGCCGGCCGAGCAGCATGACGATCTGGTGTAGCAGGGCCTGGGCCAGCCCGTCGGGTAGGTCGGACCGGATCATTCCCTCGTCCATGGCCCGCTGAAGGAATGCGGCAATCCGTTCCCGCTGGGCCAGCATTCGGCCGTAGGACTCGGCATCGCAGCGCATCTGGTCCTGGTCGATCGGATACCGGCGCATCACCGCGATGATGCCCTCGACGAAGCGGTGCAGGGCCACCGCGACCGGTGCGCGATCCAACCGGGCCTCGCCCAGTATCGCGTCGATCGCGTCGAGTTTGGTGTGCAGCACGGCGTCGCGCAGTGCTTCCCTGGTGGCGAAGCGGCGGTGCACCGCGTTCCGGCTGACTCCGGCCTCAGCGGCGATGGCGGTGATGCTGGTACCCGGGTCCTCGGCCAGGAGCCGGGCTCCGGTCCGAAGGATCGTGTCGAGATTCCGTGCGGCATCCGATCGCATACGTAGAGGGTGGCAATTTTGGCTGGTTAATTCACACTGCAGCGCTTCTTGTTCAACTAAACGCCACGGCTCCGTGATGGTTCAATGCTGGGCGGCGCTGGTCCGCCAGCCGCCCGGCCGGCAGACGGGCTGGTCGGAACCTCGATGCAGATCAACTGGACCACCCTGAAGGGTGCTGCGGCTATCCGGCGAGATCGCTACATTTAGCGAGCTGTTAACCGGTCATTGTTCGCGGTTCTGGGGGTGACCATGCGTCCGCGAGCGAACTCCAAGCCGGTGCGTGTGCAGCTCCCGCCGAAACGCCTCACACCTCCGGAGCTGCTCCGGCTGATCGATCTTGCCGTCGACTCGCCCCAGCGGACCGCGGTGACTGTCATCTGGGCTGACGGGTCCCGGGCTCACGCCACCGACACCCCCGGTCTCGACTATCTCCGGAGTTACCCGAAGTCTGACTCCGCCATCGCCCAGGTCTTCGTTCACCACGCGGACAATTCACGTCTGGCGTTCGAGCCGATGCGCGGCTTCGTGACGGCCACGGGGAACACCAATAACGAGGCGATCGCCCGCGTCGCGAGGCTCCGGGACGAGTACGAGTCGATACCGAATCGGCGAGGCGTCGTCATCACCTCGAAACTGATACTTCGGGTGTCACTGCTGGCGATCCTCATCTCCAGCGCTCTTCTGCTCTATCACGCGGCGAGTACCTGGTTCGCGAGTTACCACCTGGCTCTATTCGCGGTTGGGGCGGTGGTCGTCGTCGGGTGCGGAGCGTGGTCTGAGTACCTGGAGGGAAAAATCGACCCACCACAGACTCAGGTGCTCCCGGCGCACTCCCGCTGGTACAGCCAGCCCCCCGCGGTGATCGCCACGGCCAGCCTGGTGCTCGCCATGATCGTCGTCGGAGCGACCGTCTTCGTCCGGCTCAACGTCTGAAGATGTACTGACCGCCGGCAAGCTGGATTGCATCCATGGATGCAATGTAGGTTGTCGACGTGACGTATCTCTCCCGGTCGGACTTGACCATGGTCGAGGCGAGTGGGCTTGCCGAGGAGATCGCCTATCGGCTGCGCGCGGACATCCTGGACGGCAAACTGCCCCTCGGGTCGCGGCTGCGGCACGAGGACCTCGCCGAGCGTTTCGGCGTCAGCCGGACTCCCATCCGCGAGGCACTGCGCCAGCTGCAGGCGCTCAACCTGGTGGACGTGCGAACCAACCGCGGCGCCACGGTGCGGGTGCCTACCCGGGCGGAGTTGGTCGAGGTCTACGAGCTGCGCGCCAACCTGGAAGGCTTCGCCTGCCAGCTGGCCGCCAGCCGGGCGACCTCGGCCGACCTGGACGAACTCGAGAGGGCGCAGGCACAGCTGCACGGGGCCGTCGAGGCGGCGCTGTCCCGGCCCGCCGACACGCCACTCGACGAGTCGGAGTTCGATGCCCGCCTTGCCGACGCCAACGGCGCGTTCCACGCGGTGGTGCATCGCGCCTCGGGCAACCGGCGGCTACACGACTCGATCCTGGACCTGCAGCGGTTCTTTCCCCGCGACTCGGTGTGGCGAGCGATCGCGCACGACCGGGAAACCATGCGGCAGATGAACATCCACGAACACGAGGCCATCGCCGCCGCGCTGCGCGCCCGCGCCGGCTCCGCCTCCAGTAAAGCGATGCGCGACCACGTTCAGGCCGCCGGCGAGATCCTCCTCGGCTACCTGGACAACCAGCGGTTCTGGGGATGAGCCAGGCGCTGCCTGGCCGGGCTCTGGTCATCGGCGGGGGAGCGATGGGGGTAGGCATCGCCGCCGCGCTGGTCGCCGCCGATGTGGACACCACCGTGCTGCTGCGCCGACCCGACGCCGCCGAGGCCACCCACCGGGAGATCGACCGCAGGGTGGCCCAGCTGCTCGCGTTGGGGGTGGCGTCCCGCCCGCTCGGTACGGCCTCGGTCACCGCCGGCCCGGTGCGCGGACCATTTCCGCTCGTGGTCGAGTCGATCGCCGAGGACGTCGAGGCGAAGCGCGCGGTGCTGGCCGAGGCGGAGGCGATGACCGATGAACTCGGGGTGCTCACCACGAACACCTCGTCGCTGCGGCTCGGCGAGATCGGACGCGACCTGGCCCGCCCCGAGCGGCTCGCCGGCTGGCACTGGTTCAACCCGGCCGAACTCGTGCCGCTGGTCGAGGTGGTCAGCGGCCCGGCCACGTCCGCCGAGGTCGTCGACTGGTTGACCGCACTGTCGGTGAGCCTCGGCAAGCAACCGATCACCGTCCGCCGGGACGTGCCCGGGTTCGTGGCCAATCGACTGCAGTACGCCCTGCTCCGCGAGGCATACGCCCTCGTCGAGGCGGGCGTCTGCGACATGGCCGACGTGGACCGCGCGGTGGTGGCCGGCGTCGGGGCGAGGTGGGCGGCGATCGGCCCGTTCACCGCGATGGACGCCGCCGGGCTGGACGTGCACGAAGCGGTGGCCGCGCAGCTGTTCCCACAGCTGGACCGCGGCACAGAGGTCCCCGCCCTGCTGCGCAGCCTCAGAGCGGCCGGCGCGGTGGGCGTCAAAGGGGGCAGCGGGCTGCGCGGGGACTACCCGCCCGACGCCGCGCACCGGCTCGCCGCCCGACGCGACGCCACCCTGGCCATGTTGGCCCGCGCGGCGCGGGAGGAATCGCGGTGAACGCCGTCGCGCCGCAAGGTCTCGTCGTCAACACCGGCCCGACGCCGCTGGTGCTCGGCGACCGGCCACTCGAACCGGCCGACGTGGCCGCCGTGGCTCGTGGTCGCCCGGCGGTGCTCGGCGAGGCGGCCCGGCACCGGATGCGGACCTCCCGGGAGGTGCTGGAGCGCGCGCTGGCCAGGGGTGACTTGATCTACGGGGTGAGTACCGGCGTGGGGGCCATCAAGACCGCGCCGATCGGCGCCGACGGGCAGGCGCTGTTCCAGACGCTGCTGCTGCGCGCGCACAGCGTCGGGCACGGTGATCCCGCGCCGGCTGAGTTCGTCCGGGCCGCGATGCTGGTGCGCGCGGCCGGCCTGGCCGTCGGGGTAGCCGGGGTTCGGCCGGAATTGGCCGACGCTCTCTGCCGTGCGCTGGACAGCGCGGTGAGCCCCCACGTCCACCAGTTCGGCTCGATCGGGCAGGCCGACCTGAGCCAGATGGCCGAGATCGGCCTGGCCCTGACCGGGTACGGCGAGCACGGCGCGCCGCTGGCCGGCGACGGGTACCGGCCCATCGCGCTGGAACCGCGGGAAGCACACGCAATCGTGAACAGCAACGCGTTCTCCGTCGGCATCGCCTGCCTCGCCCTCGAGCGAACCGTCCGGTCGCTTCGCGCGCTGGACGTCTCGGCGGCGGTGCCGCTGGAGGCGTTGGTAGCCAACGTGGACGCGCTGCACCCCGCTGTGGTCGCCGTGCGCGCCTATCCCGGGGCGGTGGCGACCGTCCAACGGCTGCGCGCGCTGCTCGCCGACGGGGCGCTGCTGCGCGGTGAGCGCCGGCCCCGGGCCATGCAGGACCCGCTGGCGTTCAAGGTGGTGCCGCAGACCCACGGCGCGGTCCGGGACGCCCTTGCGCACTGCGCGGCCCAGCTGCGCGTCGAGCTCGCCTCCTCCGGGGACAGCCCGATCATGGTCCCGGACGAGGATCGGGCGATCTGCGCGGGAAACCACGACATCACCCCGATCGCGATCGCGCTGGACTACAGCAGGCTGGCGCTGGCCCAGGCGGTCACCATCGCCAACGAGCGGGTGCAGAAGCTGCTCGACGGCAGGTTCACCGGGCTCGCCACCGGGCTGCGCGCCGACCCGTTGGCGCCGCACGACAGCCTCGGCGTGGTTGGCCACGGCGCGGCCAGCCTGGCCGCCGAAGCCCGGCTGCTCGCCCAACCGGTCACCCTCGAGCAGCCGACCAGCGGCCTGGCCGAAGGGATCGAAGACCGCATCACCATGGCCCCGACCGGGGCGCGCCGGCTGTACGAGATGGCGGGCCTGGCCAACCGCTTGGCGGCGGTCGAGCTCACCTGCGCCGCGCAGGCAGTCGACCTACGGGCCACAACCGGCGAACTCGGCGCCGGCACCCGCACCGCGTACCGAGCGACCCGACGAGCGGTGCCCTTCGTCGCCGCCGGGGAAGCTCCGCGACCCGACCTGGACGCACTCGAGTGCTGGCTGGCCAGCGACGAACTGCCCTGACCGAGGAGAGAAAGCACCATGACCCACCCCGTCACCCCCGCTGAGCTGGCCGCCCTGGCCGCATCGGACCGGCCCTTCCTCCCGGCGGAGTGCGCCGATCTCGCCCGCCGCGCCTCGGCGTTCGTCGACACCGGCGCGCTGGACCGCACCGGCCCCGGCTCCTACCTGCTGCTCTGGCGCGACGAGAACTCCGAGGCCTGGCTCAACACCTGGTGGGAAAGCCGCGACACCGGCTACCACGACCACCAGGGATCCTGCGTCGGTGTCTACGTCCTCGAAGGCACCGCCACCCAGGAGGGCCTGCCGATCGGCCGGCCGCGACAACCCCGGCGCTACCGGGCAGGCGAGTCCTTCAGTTTCCCCGGCTCGGGCATCCACCGGATGGACCATGACGCCGGCGCGGTCACCATCCACGTCTACTCGCCGCCGCTGCGCACCATCGGCCACTACGAGATCATCGACGGAGAGTTGCACCGCACCCCCGGCGCCGCGGACGAAGGCTCCCCGGTGAGCCCGCGACTTCTCCGCGCACTCGACAGCGACGTGTACTCGGCCGCACCGCGATCCTCGTGACGCTACGTCGCGTGCGTCGTCTCCACCGCGCCCTGTTGTGGTGCGCCGTCGAGCAGTGCGGCGAACCCACTTGGCGCGTGCGGGCCGATGACCAGTTGCTCCAGCACGCCGAGTCCGACCCGGTCCCGCCAGCGGGCGCGGACCACCTGCTGCACGTGCACCCGGTCGAGCGCTAGGCCGTCCAACTCCTCGACCCCGTGCTGTTCGCCGTCGACCACCAGCTCGCCGTGCCAGCGCCCGTGCGAGTAGGTCGGATGCAGGTAGCCTGCGCCGCGCATCCGGAAGGTGAGCAGCGGCTCTAGTTCAACAACCTCGGTCCCACCGGGAAGCCTGATTGACAGTTCCGCTCCGGCCGATCGACGCGACCCTGGCATCCACCGGAGCCGGTGTGCCATCTCGACGTGTTGCACTTCCCTGCCTGGGCCTCCGGTCACCGGATCGCCCTCGCCGAGGAGCGGCAGTAGCGAGCCGGACTGGGCCCACGGACGCCCCTGCCCGTCCTCGAACACCATGAAATGCAATCCCCCGTCGGCGAAGTTCAGCGGCGCCCACAGAAAGAACAACTGCGGCACGGCGTTGTCCGGAGCGGTTGGCGTTGGGTCACCGACCGGGCGCAGCCCCCAGGATCGGTCCTTGGTACCCCATACTCGCGGCGGCAGCGGCACCTGGTGGCCGGCCACCTCGAGGCGGCCGGTCCAGCCGCCGAGCGCGGTTGCCCGGGTCACGTCCATCGTGAGCTGGGTGCCCGACCAGCGGGTTTGCCGTGGTTCTTCGCACACGGGAGTGCGGGTGGTGAATTCGAGATCGGCGACCAAGCCGTGCTCGGGGGCGTGCACGCGGACCCGGTTCACCCGCATCGGCTCGACGAGCTCGATACCGATAGGCCCGACCCTGGTCACCGTGCGGTCAATCGGTGCCCGTCCGGAGGCGAACACCGAACGCTGCACTCCGTCATGCACCACCGAGAACGCGGCATCAATCACGCCGCGATTCGGGTAGATCCCGAGCGCTACGGCGAAGTACAGATCCTCGGTGTAGCCGTTGAACCAGAAGCGGTCATAGTGATTGGGGTGCCCGCCGGCGGTATGCGCGAGCGGAAGCGCGGTCTGGTGTATCGGGTAGTCGTCGAACGGGATCAGCAAAGGAAAAGCCTCCTCGGCGTACGCGATGACGGGCTGTCAACTGGGCAGAAGCTCTTCGGCGGACAGGTCGGCAATCTGAGCGACGGCGCGGTCCAGCGCGGTCAGAAACATCCGGTCCCCCCGCTCGGTGCGTTTCACCAGTACGGCCGACGGGGCCAGGAAGGTCAGGGCGTAGTACGCGTAGCGTCGGTAGTCCCGCCAACAGCGGTCCCAGTCGTATCCCTCGACCCCGCCGGCGCACAGTGCCTGGTGGTAGCCCCGAACCAGGTCGACCTCGTGGGCACGACGTGCGTCGATGTCCAGGCTGGTGCCGAGCACAAAGGCCACGTCGACCATGCCCGGTCCCAGCCCGACCGTCTGCCAGTCGACCACAGCCAACGGCACCTCACCGTTGCGTGCGCCGAAAAGCATGTTGTCCGGGCGGAAGTCGCCGTGTTGGGCCGTCCACGGCTTGGGTTGGCGCAGCGCGAACGCGGCGGCTCCAGGTGCGACGCGCTCGCACAGCTCCAGCACGCGCGGTGGGGCGGTATCGGCATAGCGCTTCACGAACTCGGTCATCAGCTTCGGCAGGATCATGACGTTGTCCGCTGTCCGCCCCTGCTGTCCCGCCAGCCAGCTCAACGTGCCCAACCATTTGCTGCCCCAGAGCGGGGCGTGTAGCGCGGCGGCTTGTTCCAATGCCAGCATCGCGTGGTCGGCGCTGAACCCGGTGAGCTGATCCACGTGCGCCGTTGGCGGCAGATCCTCCAGGACAAGAATGAAACGCCCGCTCGGTTCGTCGATGGCCGCGTGGTAGCAGGCCGGAATGCGGATCCTGAGTCGGGGCGCCAGCAGCCGATAAAACAACACCTCGCGCCGATACAGCCCCATGAGCATCGCCGTGGAGCGACTGGTCGGATCCTCGGACGCCTCCTTGAGGATCAGCGAGCGCGGCGCTCCGGGTACGTCTACGTCGTAGTCGAGCCGGTAGCGGCGGTTCTCCGCGACCTGGCCGGTACCGATCGACTCGCCGACAGTGGACCGGACTCGGGCCTTGTCGATCACCCGTGATTGGCGTAGCACGCTGGTCAGCCAGCTCGGTTCGATCACCTCCGGTACCCCGAGAGGGGGATCGGCGTGGCGCTCGGAGGTGCACGAACCGTCGGGTTCCACTCAAGCTCCTCGCTCACAGCGGGCGGCGTTGCCCGGCTGGCGATCAGCTACTGGCGGTCGCTGGCCGGTGAGGTGAGCCAGATCATACTAGAGGGTATGTTTCGGTGCGCCCGGAACATTGGCCTCGGGTTGGAAGGTACGCCGGTAGGTGCTGGGCGAGACGCCGATCGCGGTGCGTAGGTGGCCGCGCAGTGATGCGGCCGTGCCGAGGCCGGTTGCGTCGGCAATCTGATCGATGGGCAGATCGGTTGACTCCAGCAGGCGCCGGGCGTAGTCGATTCGCTGGCGGTTCAGCCATTGGTTCGGGCTCGTTCCCGTCTCGTCGCGGAACCGCCGGGTGAACGTTCGGATACTCATCGACGCGTGCCTGGCCATGCTCGCCAGGGTCAGGTCAGCGTCGAGTCGTTCCATCGCCCAAGCCCGGGTCGACGTGGTCGAGGCGTCCTCGTTGTCGGGCACCGGAGCCTCGATGAACTGGGCCTGACCGCCCTCCCGCCACGGGGCGACTACGCACAAGCGGGCTACTGCGTTGGCGACCGTGCTGCCCTGGTCATGCCGGATGAGATGTAGGCAGAGGTCGACGCCGGCGGCCGCGCCGGCGGAGGTCAGCACGTCGCCGTCGTCCACGAACAGGACGTCGGGATCGAGCCGGACCCGCGGGAATTCCCGGGAGAACTCCGCCGTGTGGTTCCAGTGGGTCGTTGCCGGTCGACCGTCGAGCAGCCCGGCCGAGGCCAGTAGGTGGGCGCCGGTGCAGATGGACATGATCCGCGAGCCGCGTGGTCTGTGCCGCAGTGACTCGATCACGACGTCGACCTGGCGGGGGTCCAGCCCGGCGAGCTCCACCGCTGGCACGACCACGGTGTCGGCCGATCGGATTGCCTCGTTGAGGTCCGCGGCCGGATTGATCATGAAGTCGGAGTTGGTCCGCACCGGTTTCGCGTCCGTCGAGGCGGTGATCACCTCGTAGAGCGGCCGGCCGGACTCGTCCCGGGCCGCTCCGAACAGCCGAGCCGGGATCGAGAACTCAAACGGGATCACACCATCCATTGCGATCACCACGACACGGTGTGGGCCGCTGGTCGCGCGACGGGACATGGCCCGATTCTTTCACATGTTGTCCTTCGGGCCACTGTCAACGCCGCGGCTCACTGTCGACGATGAACGTCATGCGGACCGGACTGGGATTCTTCGTGACCTCTGTGCCAGACACCATGGCCTTGATCGAGCGCGCCGAGCACGCCGGAGTGCCCGCCGTGTGGGCGGCGATGCCGGTGACCAGCTACGACACGGCCACGTTGTTCGCCGCCGCCCTGGCCCGCACCGAGCGGATCACCGTCGGCACCGCGATCATGCCGGCGTTCACCCGTCACCCGGTCGCCCTGCTCAGCCAGGTCGCCACGCTCGAGGCGCTGGCACCAGGTCGGCTACGGCTCGGCGTCGGGACCGGCAACCTGGTGGTGACAGCGGCCGCGCTGGGCGCACCGGTGTCGCAGCCGTTGGCCCGGGTGCGCGAGTACGTCGGCATCCTGCGGGACGGGCTACGGGACGGCAAAGTCAGCCACCAGGGCCGGTTCTACACCGTCGA
>DATHIT010000018.1:0-10156 GCA_035489915.1 Pseudonocardia sp.
CCGGACGGCCGGATCACCGCGCGGGTGCGCTCGCCGTGCAGCACGAACACGTCCGGCGCCGGCCGCTCCAGCTCGCCGCCCAGCGGGGCCGGGTCGGCGGCCAGCCGGGCCAGCGCCTCGGCCCGCTGCTCCGGCGGCATCCGCAGGGTGATCGCCTCGGTCAGGTACACCCCGTGTGCCAGCGCCAACTCGTCCAACGCGTCCAGCAGCGAACCGCCGGCGGCGCGGCGGGTGGCGGCCAGGTCGGCGGCCAGCACCGCGGCGGCGATGCCGTCCTTGTCCCGCACCGCGGCCGGGTCCACGCAGTAACCCAGCGCCTCCTCGTACCCGTACACCAGCCCGGCACCGTTGTCGCCGGCGCGCACGATCCACTTGAACCCGGTCAGCGTCTCGGCGTACCGGGCGCCCCTGGCGGCGGCCACCGCGCGCAGCTGGGTGGACGAGGCCACCGTGGTGGCCACCAGCGGATCCGGGTGCGCGGCGCGGACCAGGGTGGCCAGCACGTGGTCGCCGAGCAGTACCCCGGTCTGGTTGCCGGTGAGCATCCGCCACCGCCCTTCGGCGTCCGGTACGCCCAGTGCGCAGCGGTCCGCGTCCGGGTCCAGCGCCACGGCCAGGTCGGCGCCCACCTCGGCGGCCAGCGCGAGCAGCGCGTCGGTGGCGCCGGGTTCCTCCGGGTTCGGGAAAGCCACCGTGGGGAAGTCCGGGTCGGGGGCGGCCTGGGTGCGCACCACGTGTACGTCGTCGAAGCCGGCCCGGCGCAGCGCGTGCACCGCGACCGCGCCGCCCACCCCGTGCATCGGGGTCAGCGCGATGCGCAGTCCCCGCGCGGTGCCTCGGGGCAGCGCGGCCACCCGGTGCAGATAGCCGTCCAGCAGCTCGGCGGGGTCGGTCGGGGCTACCGGCGCGGTGGGCACCGAGCGGGCCGGCGGCGCGGCGGCGATGGCCGCCTCGATCCGCGCGTCCGCCGGCTCGACCAGCTGGGCACCGTCGGACAGGTACACCTTGTAGCCATTGTCCGCCGCCGGGTTGTGCGAGGCGGTGATCTGCACCCCGGCCACCGCGCCCCAGCTGCGCACCGAGTAGGCCAGCACCGGGGTGGGCAGCGGATCGGCCAGCGCGCGCACCTCGAAGCCGGCGCCGGCGAGGACCTCCGCCGCGGCCGAGGCGAACTCCGCCGAGCCGTGCCGGGCGTCCCGGCCGACCACCACCAACCCGCCCGCCCCGCCCTGCCCGGCCAGCCAGGCGGCCAGCCCGGCGGTGGTCCGGCGCACCACGGCCACGTTCATCCCGGATGGCCCGGCGCGCACCGGCCCGCGCAACCCGGCGGTGCCGAAGCGCAGCGGCCCCTCCATCCGCTCGGCCAGCTCCTCGGCCGGCGCTTTGCTCTGCGCACCAATACGCAACGGCGGCTGGTGTTGCGTATCTGTGCGCAGAGCAAAGGGGGCTCCGGCGAGTGCGGCGGCGAGCAACCGCTGCAGCTCGTCGCGGGTCGCCGGGTCCGGGTCGTCGGCGATCCACCGCAGCGCCGCGTCGCGGACCGCCGGAGTGAGGCTCATGCCAGCCGAACCAGCTCGCGCAGCAGCTCGCCCATCCGGCCGGCGGCCGCGTCGCCCGCCTCGATCACCTCCTGGTGGCTCAGCGGTTCGCCACTCATCCCGGCCGCCAGGTTGGTCACCAGGGACAGCCCGAACACCTCCAGGCCGGCGGCGCGGGCCGCGATCGCCTCCAGCACGGTGGACATGCCGACCAGGTCCGCGCCGATCGCGGCGAGCATCCGGATCTCCGCCGGGGTCTCGAAGTGTGGCCCGGGCAGCCCGGCGTACACCCCCTCGACCAGCGACTCGTCGATCGTTCGGGCCAGCTCGCGCAGCCGCGTCGAGTACAGGTCGGTGAGGTCGGTGAACCGGGCGCCGACCAGTGGCGACCGCGCGGTCAGGTTCAGGTGGTCGCTGATCAGCACCGGCTGCCCGACGGACAACCCGGGCCGGATACCGCCGGCCGCGTTGGTCAGCACCACCACCCGGCACCCTGCCGCGGCGGCGGTCCGCACGGCGTGTGCCACCGCCGCCGGGCCGCGCCCCTCGTAGAGATGGGTGCGGCCGAGCAGCACCAGCACCCGGTGCGGCCCGACGGACAGCGAGCGGATGGTGCCGCCGTGCCCGATCGCGGTGGGCACCGCGAACCCGGGCAGCTCGGCCATGGACAGCTCCGCGCGCGGGCCGCCCAGCGCATCCGCCGCCGGCCGCCAACCGGAGCCCAGAACCACCGCCACGTCGTGCCGGTCCACCCCGGTCCCGGTGGCCAGCGCGGCCGCCGCCTCGACAGCCAGTGCCTCGGCCGCCTCGGCCGACGCCACCGGGTCAGCCGGGTCACCCTGCGCGTTGCCGGACAATGCCCGCGCATCGACGGCGTCCGGGTCGCTGGTCAGGCCGTCGGGGTGGGTGGTCAAGGTGTCGGCTCCCTCGGGGTCGGCGGGCCGGGTCACGGGCGGAAGGCCCGCGCGACGGTGCTGAACAGCTGCTCGGTTTCGGTACCGGCGCGGTCCGCCGGCACGGTCAGCTGCACCACCCACACGTCATACCCGGTCTGGGTCATCTGTGCGTAGCTGAACCGGCTGGAGGTGCCTTGCGGGCCGACCCGGTCGGTCCAGTAGCGCACCTGGTTCGGCGGGATCTGCTGCACGTTGACCTGGGCCACGCCGAGCGCGGTTGCGGTCAACGCGTTGCTGAAGTCGCTGGGCTGCTTCGGCAGCTCGCGGGTGCCCACCAGCTTGTCCACCCGCACCTCCCGCGAGCCGTCCGGGCTCACGAAGCGCACCGACGGCAGGTCACCGGTCTCCAGCACCCGGTACTCCTCCCAGCCCTGGGGCACCGACGCGGTGAAGTTCAACGCCCCGGCGCCGTAGCGCTGCGCCGAGTCGATGTGGTTGGTCATCGGGGTGATTCCACTGGTTCCGCCGGCTGGGCTGACCACCGCTGTGGTCAGCGGGGACTGGCCGACCAGCACCCGGGTGCCGGCCCAGCCGCTGGCGGTGCCCAGCACCACCGCCAGCGCGCCGGCCAACACCAGGGGCAGCGCCCAGCGCCCGGACACCCCGGCGGTCGGTATCGGCGGCGGGGGCACCGGACGGGCTACCGGCGGTCGGGGCGGCATGACCGGCGGGGCCGGCTGCCAGCTGGGCCGACCGCGCATCGCCTGGTTGGCCGGTGCCGGGTGGCCCATCGGCGGGTGAGCCGGACCCGACTCGGCGGCGCCCGGCGGGCTGGGCATGGGCCCGGGGTCTGATGCCAGCGGCGTGCCGGAGCCGGACCATTGCCCGGACGGGGCCGGACCGGGTCGAGGGCGGGGCACCGAGGGGCTGCCCGAGTCCCCGGGCCTTCTGCCTCCGCTCGGCCGGCCCGCTCCCTGTCCGGCGCCGGCCCCGTGTCCGGTTCCAGCACCGGCCGAGGACGAACCGCCACCGGCCTCGGCGGCCTCGCCGATCTGCTCCGCGGCTGGGCTGGGCGGCGGCGAGTACGCGTCCACCGAGCCGGGGAACAGCGGGTCGTCCGGGTCGGCGAGCAGCGGCCGCAACCTGCGCCGGACCTCGACCAGCGGCATCCGCCGTTCCGGGTCCTTCATCATCAGCGCGGAGATCACCTCGCCGATCGGCCCGCCCACCTGCACCCGAGGGACCTGGTCGTGCACCACCGCGGTGACCGTCTTCACCGGGTCGCCGTCCACGTCGTAGGGCGGGCGGGCCTCGACGGCGGCGAACAGGGTGGCGCCCAGCCCCCACAGGTCCGCCGCCGGGGTGACCGGCTGGCCGGCCGCCACCTCCGGCGCGATGTAGGCCGGCGAACCGAGCACCAGCCCGGTCTGCGTCATGGTCACGTCGTTGGTCTTGCGGGCGATGCCGAAGTCGGTCAGCTTGATCCGCCCGTCGTGCGCGACCAGCACGTTGCCCGGCTTGACGTCCCGGTGGGTGATCCCGGCCCGATGCGAGGCCTGCAGCGCGGCGGACATCGCCAGCCCCACCGACGCCGCCTGCCCGGCACCCAGCCGGCCCTGCTCCCCGATCACCTCCGACAGGTTCCGGCTGGGCAGCAGCTCCATCACCACGAACGGGTCACCGGACACGTCCACCACGTCGTACAGGGTGATCACGTTGGGATGGGAGAGGCCGCCGAGGGTGCGCGCCTCCCGCATCATCCGCTCGCGCATCGAGGCGATCTCCCCGGTTGGCACACCCGGCGGCACCCGCAGCTCCTTGATCGCCACCGAGCGGTGCAGGACTTCGTCGTATCCGGCCCAGACCGTGCCCATCGCGCCGCTACCCAGCGGCGCGGTGAGTCGATACCGCCCGGCGATCCGGCGCGGGGTGGCCTCCTCGGGGGTAGGCCCGGATTCCGACATGTCCGCCATTCTCCTGATAGGGCGCGACCGCATGCGCCTCGGTCACCGTTTTCCCTCACACCAGCGCGATCATCAGCCCGCCGCGGGATAGATCCGACGTGCACCTGACGAGTACGGTCGGCTGCCAAGACAGCTCGGGCGGGTAACGGCACGAGAGGTGGCGCACCGTGGCGCAACGGGCAGGATCCGAACCGAGTCGGCGGGGCGAGTCCGGCTTCGACATCCCCACCGTGTACGGGCCCGGGGACGTGGCCCCCGGCCTCGAGGAGCGGCTGGGCGAGCCGGGCGAATACCCGTTCACCCGAGGCGTGTACCGCTCCATGTACACCGAGCGGCCCTGGACGATGCGCCAGTACGCCGGGTTCGGCACCGCCACCGAGTCCAACCGGCGCTACCACCAGCTGATCGAGGCGGGCACCACCGGGCTGTCCGTGGCGTTCGACCTGCCCACCCAGATGGGTTTCGACTCCGACGTCCCGGTGGCCGCCGGCGAGGTGGGCAAGGTCGGCGTGGCCATCGACTCGGTGGACGACATGTGCACCTTGTTCGACGGCATCCCGCTGGACCAGGTGTCCACCTCGATGACCATCAACGCGCCGGCCAGCGTGCTTCTGCTGCTCTACCAGCTGGTCGCGGACGGGCAGGGCGTTCCGGGCGAGAAGCTCACCGGGACCGTGCAGAACGACGTGCTCAAGGAGTATATCGCGCGCGGCACCTACATTTACCCGCCGGCTGAGTCACTACGGCTGACCAGCGACATCTTCGGCTACTGCGCCGCCGAGCTGCCCCGCTTCAACACCATCTCGATCTCCGGCTACCACATGGCGGAGGCCGGTGCGAACCCCGCGCAGGAGATCGGTTTCACGCTGGCCAACGGCATGGAGTACGTCCGGGCGGCGCTCGCCGCCGGGCTCGCCGTGGACGACTTCGCACCCCGGCTGTCCTTCTTCTTCGTCGCCCGCACCACGCTGCTGGAGGAGGTGGCCAAGTTCCGCGCCGCCCGGCGGATCTGGGCGCGGCTGATGCGCGAGGAGTTCGGCGCGCGCAACCCCAAGTCGATGATGCTGCGGTTCCACACCCAGACCGCCGGGGTGCAGCTGACCGCCCAACAGCCCGAGGTCAACATCATCCGGGTAACCACCCAGGCGCTGGCCGCCGTGCTCGGCGGCACCCAGTCGCTGCACACGAACTCCTTCGACGAGGCGATTGCGCTGCCCTCGGAGAAGGCCGCCCGGCTGGCGGTGCGCACCCAACAGGTGCTCGCCTATGAGACGGATCTGACCGCCGCGGTCGATCCGTTCGCCGGCTCCTACGCCGTCGAAGCGATGACCGACGAGGTGGAACGGGTTGCGCTGGAGTTGATCGACACCGTGGAGAAGCGCGGCGGCGCGGTGGCGGCGATCGAGCAGGGTTTCCAGAAGACCGAGATAGAGAAAACCGCGTACGGCACCGCGCGGGAGATCGAGGCCGGCGAGCGGGTGGTGGTCGGGGTCAACCGGTACCGGCTGGACACCGAGGAGCCCTACGAACCGCTGCGGCCCAACCCGGAGCTGGAGCGCGAGCAGGCGCAGCGGCTGGACCGGCTGCGCGCCGAGCGTTCGTCGACCGAGGTGAACGGCGCTATGGACGAGCTGCGCCGGGTTGCCTCGGCGCCGGCCGGTCGACCCGGTCCCGAGCACAACGTGCTCTACCCGATGCGCCGGGCGCTGGCCGCGCGCGCCACGGTGGGCGAGGTCTGCGGCGCGCTGCGCGAGGTCTGGGGTGCTTACGTTCCGAACGACGCGTTCTAGCCTTTGCCGTCCGTCGCGGCCGGCTACCGTTGATCGACTTGGCCGGGGTGCCGGGCTCGCTGAGCCTGACCGGTGAGCGATATCACCGCCCGTTCGTCGGCTCCATGATGACCGGTTGTCTGGCCTTCCTAGCCGCCCGCAGCAGATCAGTAACACTTGAGCGCGGGAAAGCCGATATGTCGCCAATTGTGCCGATTCAGGCCATCCGGGTGATGCACCATTGTACGGATAGCGACGTTGGTCGGGGTTCCGCTCACGCTCACAAGGCGATGATTCGGCCACCTGGGTCAACGTCGACATCGAACGGATTGAATCGGTGGTGGTACCGGTGTCTGTGCTTGATGCGAGCACCGAAGTACTGGCTGCGCAGGCGATCGGCCCGATTGAGCCGGTGACCGATATGGGCCAGGGCAAGGGTCCCGCGTGGCTGGACAGTTGGCTTGCGACGCACAACCGCGAGCTGGTGTCGTGGCGACGCGCGCTTCACGCGCGCCCGGAGTTGGCCCGCCAGGAGCGGCTGACCACCGCGCTGGTCGCCTCCCGGCTCACCGAAGCCGGGCTCAAACCCCAGGTTATGCCGGGCACCGGCCTGATCTGCGACATCGGCTCCGGCGACCACTGCGTCGCATTGCGTGCCGACCTGGACGCGTTGCCGCTGCGCGAGATGACCGAGCTGAGCTTCGCCTCGACGGTCGACGGCGTCATGCACGCCTGCGGCCACGACGCGCACACCGCGATGCTGCTCGGCGCGGGATTGGCGCTGGCTACCGCCCCTAAGCTGCCGGGCCGGGTACGGCTGATCTTCCAGCCGGCCGAGGAGACACAGCCCGGCGGCGCGCTGGACATGGTGGCCGCCGGCGTGCTGAAGGACGTCGAGCGGATCTTCGCGCTGCACTGCGACCCTCGGCTGCCGGTCGGTCAGCTGGGCACCAAGGTCGGCCCGATCACCTCGGCATGTGATCTGCTGGAGATCCGGCTGACCTCGCCGGGCGGGCACACCTCCCGCCCGCACCTCACCGCCGACCTGGTGTACGCGCTGGGCCTACTGATCACCCAGCTGCCCGGGTTGCTGTCCCGCCGGGTCGACCCGCGCTCGGGCACCGTGCTGGTCTGGGGTGCGGTGGAGGCCGGCGCGGCCGCCAACGCCATACCGCAGAGCGGCCTGCTGCGCGGCACCCTGCGCACCGGCGACCACAAGATCTGGAGCGAGCTGGAGCCGCTGGTGCGCTCCCTGGTCACCGCCCTGCTCGCCCCGCTCGGCGTGGGCTACGTGCTTGATCACCGGCGCGGCGTGCCGCCCGTGCACAACGAGGCGCTGAGCACCGGCCTGCTGCACGACGCCGCCGTGGCCTCGGTCGGCCCGGACGGGGCGACCAGCACCGAGCAGTCCAGCGGCGGCGAGGACTTCGCCTGGTACCTGGAGGACGTCCCTGGCGCGATGGGCCGGCTCGGCGTGTGGTCCGGCGACGGCCCGCAGAAGGACCTGCACCAGCCCACGTTCGACCTCGACGAACGCGCGCTACCGGTAGGCGTCCGCGTCCTGGTCCACGCCGCCCTAGCCAGCCTCGCCGCCTAACCCACGGCCCGCGAGTCGGGGCTCTCAGCACACTGAGTCGCGGGTTTCAGCACACGCGAGCGCCGGAGTTATCCACATCGACCGAGGTTGTCCACAGGGCGGCCGGCGGGCCACACCGCCGTCCTAGTTGTCCGCGACCGTGGACGAATGGACGTCGTATCCGGCACCCACGGGGCCTACCTACAACGCGACCTGATCGAGCAAGTGGGCCGATACCCGGTTCGTGCCGCGCTGCGCAGCGGGGCGTTGCAACGTTTGTGGCATCGCGTTCTGATCGATTCGCAACATGCACTGGATGTGCGTACGCGCGCCGCTGCTGCGCTACTACTCCATGGCCCATTGTCGGTAATTGCGGACGCAACTGCCGCGCGGTTGCACGGCGCTACCGCGATCGATTCGGCGGACACCCACGTATTGGTGCCTTATGGACATCGGTCGCGTAGCCGAGCTGGGCTGGTGGTCCACAATGGGCCGCTGCCAGCGGCGGATGTGATCGAGCGAGACGGACTGCGAGTTCTATCCGCGGAGCGGGTGGCCTGCGATCTGCTCTGCACCGCTCGGCCCCGGGACGCGATCGCGGTGACCGATCAACTGCTCGCGTCGCGGCCTCCCGAGCGGCGCGAGGAGTTCCGGGCTCGGGTGGCCGCCCGGCTGAAGAACCGGCGCGATCCTCGCGGGACCAGACGCGGGATGCGGCTGCTCGGCCTGGCCACCGGGCGTGCCGAGTCGGCGCCGGAGAGCTGGCTGCTGCTGGAAGTCGCCGACCTCGGTTTCCCGCCCGCCGAGGTGAATTGGTCGATCCGCACGCCGGACGGGGTAGAGCTGTACCGACTCGATCTCGCCTGGCCGGATCAGCGCATCGCGCTGGAGTACGACGGGTACGCGGTGCACAGCGGTCGGGAGCGCGAGGACGGGCGGCGCGCCGAGGATCTGCGCCGGCGGGGCTGGATCGTCATCGCGGTGACGGTCGACGACCTCAAGGACAACCGCGGGCTCGAGCAGGCGTTGCGAGAGGCGTTCGCGCAGCGCGGCTACCAGCACAAAGTGTGCTGAGACGCGCGACACAGTGTGCTGAGAGCCCCGACTCGCGGGCCGTTGGGGTGGGAGGCCCGGCGGTGTGAGCTTTCGACGGTGGGGTTAGGGGCCTACTTTGCGGCTGGGGCGGGTGCGGAGGGCTTGGACGTAGTCGTCGGGGGCGCCGGCGAGTTCGGCGGCGTCGGCCATGACCCCCAGGTAGCGGGCCGAGGGGAGGCCACCCTCGTAGGCGTCCAGCACGTACAGCCAGGCCAGCTCGGTGCCCTGCAGGGTCTGCACCCGCAGCCGCAGCTTCTTGTGCAGTCCGAGCTCGCCGCCCTCCCAGCGGTCCAGCTTGGCGGCGTCCGCGTCGGTCACGTCGTAGAGCACCACGAACACCTGGGGGTTCGGGTCCTCGACCACGGTGGACAGCGCCCCTTCGGGGCCGTAGTCCTCGCCACCGAAGGTCAGGCGCCAGCCCATCAGCCAGCCGGTGCCCGCCATCGGTGAATGCGGGCAGCGCTCTTGCATCTGTGCTGGGTCCATGTTGGACCCATAGGCGGCGTAGAGCGACACCCGGACAGCCTAGGCCAGCGGCGTTCCGAGTTGTTGCCCGGCTCGCGGTCGGCCGGGCGCTGCTCCGGCATGGATCATCAGCACGCTCTAGGGTCAGGGCGATCGTTGCGCCGAGGGCATCTTGAGCGGAAGCCGAGGGGAACTGGCGGATGAGCCGGATTGTGATCATGGGGGGTGGCCCGGCGGGATATGAGGCTGCCCTCGTTGCTGCCCAACATGGCGCCGAGGTGACGGTCGTCGAGCGGGAGGGAATGGGCGGCGCGTGCGTGCTGGACGACTGCGTGCCGTCCAAGACCTTCATCTCCTCCGCCGGGGTCCGGGTCGAGCTCCGGCGCGCGCCGGAGCTGGGCATCGAGGCGGACGCCAAGGCGGCCAAGGTTGAGCTGTCCCGGATCAACGCCAGGGTCGAGGCGCTGGCCAGGGCACAGTCCGCCGACGTGCGGGCCCGGCTGGAGCGGGAGGGGGTGCGGCTGGTGGCCGGCGTCGGCTCGTTCGCCGAGCAGCCCCCGGACAACGCCCCGCACGCGGTGCGGGTGCACACCGGCGGCCACGCCAACGGCTGGAACCGGGTCGGCGCCGCCCAATCCGGCGAGCAGGCCGCCGAGCAGGTCGGCGATCAGATCGACGAGCTACCCGCCGACGTGGTGTTGGTGGCCACCGGCGCCACCCCCCGGGTGCTGCCGGGAGCGGTGCCGGACGGTGAGCGGATCCTCACCTGGCGGCAGCTGTACAACCTCAACGACCTGCCCGAACACCTGATTGTGATCGGCTCGGGGGTGACCGGGGCGGAGTTCGTCTCGGC
>DATHIT010000019.1:0-3269 GCA_035489915.1 Pseudonocardia sp.
TATGACGTCGGCCACCGGCTCGTCGACCACCAGGCAGATGTCCGCCGAACCCGGGGTCGGGCGCACCGCCTTGGGCTCGAACTCCCTGCCCACCTCATGCAGATTAATCTTGCTGGTGCCGAAGGCGAGCGCGGTGCGACCGTCGCCGAAGGTAACCGCCTCCATACCCAGCTGGCCGGTCTACGTCCGTTGGGCGTCCGCTCCGCTAGCGACGTGGCACGCCTGGTCCACGGGGGACACCCCGACGCGGTCCGGGTCACCGCCGCGGCCGGTCGCCTGGTCGGCACCGTGCTGGCCACCGTGGTGACCATCGTGAACCCGCGCTACGTCCGGGTGGGCGGCTCGATCGGCGTGCTGCCCCCGTTCCTGGACGGACTGCGCGAGGTGGTCATGGCCAACGCACACGCCAGCTCGCTCGACGGCCTCAGCGTGGCCGCCTGCCCACCCGGCGAGAACACCACGCTGGCCGGCCTGGCCGGCCTGGCCGCCGACGAAATGCTCTCCCCCGCCATCATCGACCACCTAGTACTCCAGCCGTAGATCGTTATGTTTTTGCCGGAACGGCTTCTTGACGCCGGTAGTGGCTGGTGCGAGCGCGGTGTTGGTGACGTCGCCGCCAGGCCGACCAGACGCGCGGGCAGGCCCGGATGCGGTGGGGTTCGACGACGAGGACGGTGAACAGCCGGCGGATCTCGTTGCAGGTCAGCGGGATCAGTCCTGCGGTGATGGGTTGGTCGGTGTACTCGCGGCGATCACGGCGAGTAGGCGTGGGCGGTCATCGCGAACAGGGTCCAGCGTTGCCAGGAGGTCCAGCAGCGGACCTGGTGTTCGTCGAGACCGGCCAGGCCTTTGGCGGTCTGGAAGGACTCCTCGATGGTCCAGCGGCGGCCGGCGACGCGGACCAGTTCGCGCAGCGGCACGATGTGCGGGGCGTAGCAGCGGTAGAACGCCATCTCCCCTGTAGTGCGGGTTGCGGCGGACCAGCAGCCACCAGCACCCGGTGTCGCCCTCGGGCTTGGGCGAGCAGGTACTGCATGCCGTGTGGATCGGCCTCGCCGGCGTGCTCGGCAATCGTCCAGCAATTCTTCCGCGGCAGGTCGGCCAGCAGCCCGAGTATGAACCCGCGCCCACGGCGGCGGTCTCCACGCGGGGGAACCGCCCGGCCATCCGGTCGAGCAGCCTGTCTGTCTCGGCCTGCCAGCGAGCAGGCTCTACGCTGTGGCCCGCGGCCATCGCGTGATCTTCAGATGTCGACACAACGGACGATGATCACGTGGTGGCCGTGCCGCGTCCGAGCCACTCCCACGAGCAAGATCACGACTTACGGGCTGGAGTATCAGCTGCTGGTGCATGAGGGCCAGCGGCCTGCTGCCCACTGTGACCAACTCGGCCACCCGCCTGGCGAGGCGGGGATCTCACCACCGTGGAGTTCAGCGGCGTCCGGCACCTGGAATTGCTGCCGCCACGCGTCCACGTCAGCCTCGGTCATCGGGAATGTCTGGTGCGGCGCCGTTTCCTGGCGGTAAGCGATGCGGGCGAGCTGGACGTCTTTGTCCACGGGCAGGTAGACCACCTGGCATGCTGCCCCGGCCGACCGGGCCAGCCAGCGCAGGGCCGACCGTTCGTCTCGGCCCCAGAGCCCGTAGTCGAGCACGACGCTGGTCCCCAGCCGCAGCGCTTGAAGGGCGACCGAGATGAGCCGGCCTTCGAGCACCCAGCGCTGGCCGCCGGCCATCGGATCCCCGAACAGCGCGATCATCCAGTGATCCGGGGTCAGCCGCAGCGCCTTATGCGCCGCGGCGAGTTCCTCGGCCCGGGTGGTTTTCCCGGCGGCGGGGAGCCCGACCATCAGGATCAGCGTGGCGGCACGCGGGTCCTGCGTGACGGCGGGTCCAGCTGCAGACGGGCCTGGGAATGGTTGCCTGCACGGTGAACCGGAATGCCGCGACTGAGACATGACTCCCCTGATCAGGCAGGATGACCCGGCAGCACAGGAATACGCGAAGTGGCTGCCGACAGGACACTGATCCGGCGGTACGTTCTGGCACTGCCCCGGGCAGGGGCAGGCGATGAGGCCACGGTTACGGCAGCCTCGGTACCGCCGCTAGGCAGCGGTCCGGGTAGTCATGGCAGCGCAGCAGCACATGCCTTCACCCTAGTACTCCAACTGTAGATCGTGATCACGTGGCGGCCGTGCCACCACGAGCAAGATCACGACTTACGGCTGGAGTACGAGCCGGGCTGGCGGCCCGGTAGGTACGTCGACTCGGTGTTCTGCTCCCGCTGAGCGTGGCGAGCACGCTTGTCAAAAGGGGGGCGGGTCAGCGCTTTGTTGGTGTGGTGTGGGTAGCGGGTGGAGGATTGGTTCGCCTCGGCTGTGATGTGGCTGTGGTGGGTTTGGCCGAGGGGTGTGTGCCAGGTGAATTGTCCTGGTTTGGGTTGGTGGAGTGTCCAGCCGGCTTTGGTTTTGAGGTTGTGGTCGTGTGTGCAGACCGGGCCGCCGTTGGTGGAGGTGGTCGGGCCGTGGTGTTGGTATTCCCGGGTGTGGTCAAACTCGGATTTGCTGGCCGGCCGCCGACAACCCGGGCCGACACAAGCGCGGTCTCGTTGTTGGATATGTCGCCGTAGCGCCGCGGTGGGGAATCGCCGGTCGGGGTCGGCGTCGATATCGCGGAGTTGCTGTTTATGGTCGCGATATTGGGCAGCGATATCGACTATGACCTGGGTCCATTCGCTGGCTTCGGGTGGGTGGTGGGTGAGTTCGGCGAGGAGGTCGGTCGGGATGAGGAGTTCGATGATCCCGCCGTGGGAGTGGTCGTCGGTTCCGGTGGGTCTTGGGCGGGTGATCCCGCCGAAGACGAAGTGGCCGTCAGAGTTGAGCAGGGTGTAGCGCCATTGGGCGCCGCGCTGGCGCGCCACGACTCGACGCGCCACATCCGCTAGGACTGGGCCCAGGCCGGGGATCGTGGCGGGGTGGTCGTTTCGGCCCAGCAGTGTGGCCAGCTGCACACTCACTTCGACCCCGGTGAGCCGACCACCCGGGTTTCTCGTCGTGCCGCCCGGCGCGAGGTCACCTCGCGCGGCGACCTGACTGGTGCTCTGCTCTGCCGCCCTGGCCGGTCCGCTGTCCGGCTCGACCGTCGATCCGGGGCGCGGACCCGTTGGGGTGTTGGGCTGGGTCGGAGTGTCGGGCTGGGTCGGGGTGGCCGGTTGGCTGGCTTGATCGGCGTCGGCCTGGGCTTGGCCGGACTCGGCGTGGCTGGACTCGG
>DATHIT010000020.1:0-14691 GCA_035489915.1 Pseudonocardia sp.
GTCGGGCTAGTCGGGCTGGTCGGGCTGGGTGCGCAGGGTTCGGAGCATGAACACGTAGCACGGGGCGACGATCGCCAGGCCGGCGAGCAGCACGATCAGCACCGGGCCGGCGATCACCGGCGGCGCGGCCGACTCGGTCAGAAGCACCCGCCCGGGCAGCACCCACGGGTAGAGCCCGAGCGCCCAGCCGGCGAGCAGCCCGACCGGCGCGCCCGCCGCCGCGACCCTGGCCAGCGCGTGCCTGCGATGCCAGAGCAGCACCAGTCCGAGGACCCCGCTGACCGCCGACGCCAGCATCGCCGGCAGCCCCACCCCGAGCAGTTGCCCGCCCAGTTCTGGAGGCAGCAGCGGCAGCGCGGCCAGCGCCAACCCGCCGGCCAGTACACCGGTGGCGAGCGCCCGCCGGCGGAACCGCTCGACCAGCCCCGCCGAGCCCATCCGCTCGGCGTCCCGGCTCAGGTACACCGCCGCGAGGTAGGCGCAGCAGGTCACCGCGAGCGCTCCGGCCAGCAGCGGCAGCGGCGCGAGGTACGGCCGCCACAGCCCCGCCGAGCCGTCCGGGTGCAGCGTGCCGGTGGCCAGCGCCCCGGCGGCGGCGCCGAAGGCGAACGGGGTGACCAGCGAGGAGATCGCGAACACCCGTCCCCACAGCGCCGTGCCGCGTACCGGGGCGCCCCCGTCCGGCGCGCCGTACTGGCGGAACACGAAGGCCGCCCCACGCAGCACGATGCCCAGCAGCGCCACCGACACCGGCGCCACCAACGCCCTGGACAGCACCCCGAACGCCCCGGGGAACCCGGTGAACAGGGTGATCACCACAAAGATCAGCCATACGTGGTTGGCCTCCCACACCGGCCCCATGGCCCGCACCACCAGGTCGCGCTGCGCCCGGCTGCGGCTCAGGTCCCACAACCCGGCACCGAAGTCGGCCCCGCCCAACACCGTGTACGCGGCCAACCCCAGAAAAATCACCACCGCCAACCCATCCACCGCACTCATACCCGCGCTCCCTCCCTGCTCAGGACCCGTGAGTGGTATTGGTCGCTATAGCGACCAATACCACTCACGGGCTCTCTGTTCATGCCGGCACCTCGTCTCGGGTGGACGTGGACGGCACGGGGTCGGCGGGGGTGGCGCCGTGGGCGATGCGGCGCAGGATGGCCACCAGGGCGACGGCGAGCACCAGGTAGACCGCCGCGGTGACGTAGAGGTATGTGGCCAACCCGGTCTGGGTGGTGAGCGCCTCGGGCACCCGCATCACCCGGTAGACGATCCACGGCTGGCGGCCGACCTCGGTGACGGTCCACCCGGCCAGCAGCGCGACGAACGGCGTTGGGCCGGCCGCGGCCATGGCCAGCAGGAAGCCCCGCCGATCCGTGGGGTGTGCCCGACCGGCGCGCCGGTGCCGCAGGTAGAGCCACAGCGCCCACCCGGCCAGCGCTACCAGCGCGGTGCCAATGGCGATCATGATCTGGAAGGAGGCGTGCACCACGGGCATCGGGGGGCGGTCCGGCGGTGGGATGGCGTCCATGCCGACCACGGTGGCGTGCGGGTCGAAGTAGAGCAGTAGCGACAGCGCGTTCGGGATCTCGAACGGCCCGGCGTGGAACGGCGCGCCGGCCATCGTCCGGGACACGTTCTCCATGGCGGCGAACTTGGCCGGTTGCGCGTCGGCGACCGCCCGGGTCGCCCAGTCCCCGACCAGCACCTGCAGCGGCGCGGTGGCGAGCCCCAGGACCGCGCCGGCGGCCAGCCCGCGCCGGTGGTAGCCGTCCCGCTTGGCCGGGTCGCGGAGCATGGCCACCGCGTACACCGCGGCCACCGCCAGGCCGGTGCACATCAGCGCGGCCAGGCCCATGTGCACCATCTGCGCTCCGGCCGTGGGTGCCAGGAACGGGCCCAGCGGCTGGGTGGCCACCAGCCCGCCACCCGGGCCGGCCACCAGTCCCACCGGTCCGTTCATCCAGGCGTTCGCCGTGGTGACGAACAGCGCGGAGGCCATCCCACCGACGGCGACCGGGACCGCGCAGAGCAGGTGGACCTTCGGCGCGAGGCGCTTCCAGCCGTAGAGGTAGAGGGCGAGGAAGATCGCCTCGACGAAGAACGCGAACGACTCCAGGGTGAAGGACAATCCGATGGCCGAGCCGAACCGGGCCATGAACGTGGGCCAGAGCAGCCCGAACTCGAGGGACAGCACGGTCCCGGACACCGCGCCGACCGCGAAGAGCACGGCCACCGCCTTGGACCAGCGCTTGGCCAGGGCCGTCCAGCGCTCGTCACCGGTGCGCAGCCCGCGCCACTCGGCGAACAGCATCAACCACGGCATGCCGACCCCGAGTACGGCGAACACGATGTGGAAGCTCAGCGAGAGTTCCATCTGTTCCCGGGCGGCGGTCAGGTCGTCGATCATGAGGCCAGCTTACTTCTACAGCCGGTAGAAGTTCTACTTCTTGTAGAATGACGTCAGTCACGAACGCGAGTGGGGAGTGTGATGGCTAGCCTGGGGGAGCTGGAGCGCGCGGTCATGGACGTGCTGTGGGCGGCGCCGGAGCCGTGCACCGCGCGGGACGTGCAGGACGCGCTGTCCGCGCGCGAGTTGGCCACCACCACGGTGCTCACCGTGCTCGGCCGACTGGAACGCAAGGGCCTGGTCAGCCGCGCCAGGGACGGCCGGGCGCACCGCTACCACGCCTCCGGCACCCGCGAGGACCACATCGCCGCGTTGATGCGCGACGCGCTGGAGGGCGCACCGGACCGCGGCGCGGTGCTGGTCCGCTTCCTCGGCGGGATGCCGCCGGAGGAACAGGCCGCGCTGCGCGACCTGCTCCGGTGATCCTCCTGTGATCCCGGCCTCGGTCGCGCTACTGACGCTGGGTGTACTGCTGGCCGAGCCGGTCAGCCGGGCACTGGCCGCCGCGCGCTGGCCGAACCGCGACCCGACCGGAGCCCTGCTGCTCTGGCAGGCAGTTGGACTGGCCGGCGGGTTGGCGCTGCTCGGCGCCGGCCTGACCTTCGGACTGGCGCCGCTGGGCGACTCGCTGCCGGCCGCGGTGGGCACGTTGGCCGATCACGCGGGCCGCCGCGAGTGGCCGTCCAGGCTCGGTCTGTTGCAGCTGCTCGCGTTGGCCGCCACCCTCGTGCTGGCCGCCCGACTGCTCGGCGTCCTCGGCCTGGCCACCGCACGCACCCTGCGCGCCCGCCGCCGACACCGCGACCTGCTCGATGTACTGGCCACCCCGTGGCCGGCGATGGCCGGCGCGCGGGTACTGGCCCACCCCCTGCCGGTGGCCTACTGCCTGCCCGGGCTGCGCTCCCGACTGGTGGTCAGCGAGGGCGCGCTGTCCGCCCTGTCCGCCGGTGAGCTGGCCGCCGTACTCGCCCACGAGCGCGCCCACCTGCGGGAACGTCACGACCTGGTGGTGCTGCCGTTTGTCGCCTGGGGCGCCACCGCGCCCTGGGTGCCCGGCATGGCGCGCGCCCAGCTGGCGGTGGCCGCACTGGTGGAGATGCGCGCCGACGACGTGGCCAGGGCCAGCGCCGGCGAACTCGCGCTGGCCGGCGCGCTGCGTCGGGTCGGCGGCGCCATCGGGGCCTCCGAGCGAGCCACCCTGACCTCGTTCTCCGCCGCGGTGGGCGGCCGGCTCGATCGACTGGAACAGTGCCCGGACCAGCCTTCGCGGACCGTCCGCGCGGCGACCCGGCTGACGGCGGTGGCCCTGGTCGCGGTGCCCACCCTGGCGCTCCTGCTCAGCTGAGCACCCCGGCGCAGACCCAGAGCACCCCGGCGCGGGTCCAGAGCATGCCGGCACGGGTCAGGGCACGCCGGCCAGGCGCAGCACCGCCGTGCCTCCGGCGGCCACCAGCACCACCACGACCAGCGGCAACTTGCGCCAGGCGGCCAACGCGCCGAGGGCCACACCGGCCGGCCGGGCCCACCCGGCGAACCCGTCCCCCTGGGTGAGCGCGGCGGTGGCCACCAGCGCGGCGATCAGCACGGTGGCCGCCAGGTCGAGCAGCCGGCGCGTCCGGTCCGGCACGGTGAGCCGGCCACGCAGCAACAGCCCGGACAGCCGGATCAGATAGGTACCCAGCGCCAGGGCACCGACCGCCCACACCGTCATGCCGGAACCTTGGCCAGCCGGCCGGCGGCGACCAGCCCGAGCAGTCCGATCAGCACCGGCAGCCCGGCCGGTACAAACGGGGTGACCGCGAGCGCGAGCCCCGCGCCGGACACGGTGGCCCGGATGGTGGCGGCGCCGCGCACGGTCGGCAGCAGCAGGGCGAACAGCGCGGCGGGGAATGCGGCGTCCACCCCGAGCCGGTCCGGATCAGGCAACAGGGCGCCGGCCCACGCACCGAGCACGGTGCCCAGGTTCCAGGTGGTGTACATGGTGGCACCGAGCAGCCAGTACGCCTGGCGAGCCCGGCGCGGGTCGGCGCTCCTGGCGAACGCGACCACCTCATCGACCATCACGTGCGCACCGATCAGCCTGGCCGGCCAGGACCGCCCGACCACGTGAGCGACGGCCAGCCCGAACGGCAGGTGGCGGGCGTTCAGCAGTAGCCCGCCCAGTACCGCCGCCACCGGCGCTCCCCCGCTGGCCACGATCGCCACCGCGAGGAACTGGGAGCCACCGGCGAAGACCAGCAGGGACATCGCCACCGCGGTCAACGTGGACAGCCCGGCGGACACCGCGAGCGCACCGAAGGATGCCCCGACCACCACCATGGCGGCACCCAGCGCGGCCGCGTCACGGAGGTACTCAACAGAGACTGTTCGCCATATCGAACGCATAGTCCCCTATGCTGAACGTGACAGCTGTCGTTCGTCAAGTCGAACAGAAGGTCCGGTGGAACGAACAGATCCGATTCCCCTGATTGCCCGAGCGCTGCGCCGCGAGCGCGACCGGGCCGGACTCTCGCTCACCGAGCTGGCCAGGCGCGCGGGCATCGCCAAGTCCACGCTGTCCCAGTTGGAGAGCGGAAACGGCAACCCAAGCGTGGAGACGCTGTGGGCGCTCGCGGTGGCCCTCGACGTGCCGTTCAGCCGGGTGGTCGACCCGCAGCCGGCGCCGATCCGGGTGATCAGGGCTGGCACCGGCCCGGCGATTCCGTCCCTCGAGGCGCCCTTCAACGCGACCGTGCTGTCCACCTGTCCGCCCGGCGCACGCCGCGACCTGCACGTAATCGCCCTCGAGCCGGGCGCCGCCCGGGTGGCCGAGTCGCACATCCCCGGCACGGTGGAGCACCTGGTGATCACCGCTGGACGGGTGCGCTGTGGACCGGTGAACGAGGAGGTGGAGCTGGACGTCGGCGACTACGCCTGCTTCCCCGGCGATGTGCCACACAGTTACACCGCGCTGGCCAGCGGCAGTGCCGGGGTCCTGGTGATGGAATACGTCTGAACACACCAACGGCGCGAGCCCGAGGAGAGCGGGCCCGCGCCGTCGGCGCGCGTAACTAAGAGGCGCTGATCCTCACGACCCCTGCGGGACCGCCGCGGCCGCCGCCGGGGCAGCCGGCAGACCACCGGCCGCCGCCGGAGCCGCCGGCAGACCACCGGGCACCGCCGCCGGGGCAGCTGGCGCACCACCGGGCACCGGGACTTCACCCGCCGCCGGCAACCCACCCGCCGCCGGCAATCCACTGGGCACCGGAAGACCACCCGGCAACCCAGCCGGCAATCCACCGGGCACCGGAAGACCACCCGGCACCGGGAGACCACCAGGCAGACCCGCCGGCAACCCAGCCGGCAATCCACCAGGCACCGGAAGACCACCCGGCACCGGCAGACCACCAGGCAGACCCGCCGGCAACCCAGCCGGCAATCCACCAGGCAGACCCGCCGGCAACCCAGCCGGCAAACCGCCAGGCACCGGAAGACCACCAGGTAGCGGCGGAATCGCCGCCGGAAGGCCGCCAGGCACCGGCAGGCCACCGGGCACCGGCAGGCCACCGGGCACCGGGAGACCACCAGGTACCGGCAGCCCGCCAGGTACCGGCAGCCCGCCAGGCAGGCCGGGCGCCGGTGGCTGCGGCGCGGGCGGCTGCTGGTCGGCGTCCGCCGTCAGCACAGCCTCGCTCGCCGCCACCGGCGCCGTGGCTGCCGGCCCGAATGCTGCCACGGCCGCCGGCCCCCCCGGGGCCGGCGGAACAGCGGCCGCGAGCGGCGGCATCTCTCCGGGAGCCGGAGCCGCGGCTGGCGCCCCGCCCGCGGCAGGTAGCGCAGCAGCGGGCGCGGCGGGCACCGCGGCTGGCGCGGCAGGCAAGCCACCGGGAAGCGACGGGGCGCCGGCCGGCAACGCACCGGGCACCGCGGGGGCACCGGCCGGCAGCGGTGTGCCACCCGCCGGCAGTGCACCCGGCACCGCCGGAGCAGAACCCGCGGCGCCGGGCAGCGCGGGAACAGCGCCCGCCAACGGGGGAACCGCGGCCGGCACGCCACCAGGTAGCGAAGGAACCGCGGCCGGCAAACCACCAGGCACCGCCGGAACCGCCGCCGGCACGCCACCAGGCAGCGCAGGAACCGCCGCCGGCAAACCACCAGGCACCGCCGCCGGCACGTCACCCGGCACCGCCGGAACACCCGGCGGTGTCGGCAGGCCGCCGGGCACGGCTGGGAGACTCGCCGCCGGCGGAACAGCGGCCGGCAGGGCAGCGGGCGGCGGCAAGGCGGCACCCGGCGCGATCGGGGCGGGCGGCAGCACCGACGGCGCGGCCGGCACAGGTGGGGCCTCCGAGGGCGCGGACTGCGCGGGAACCGGGCTGATGCCGGCGGCGGCCGCCGGCACGTATCCAGGATCCGGCTGGGCCGCCGGATCCTGGCCGGTCTCCGGCGCGGCCGCGGGTGCGGTGCCGTCGTCCGGACCCGCTGTGGTGTTGTTGTCCCCGGAGTCGTCGTTGTCGTTGTTCGCGGCCAGCACCACCGAGTGCGCGTCCGCCCGGAGATGCACGGCGGCGGTACTCACCTCGCCGGCCAGCTCGCCGGTGGCGTTTGCCCCCGCGTCGCTGGTTCCGGCGAATCGGGCGCCGGCCACGCCGATCACCAGCGCGCCGACCAACCCGGCCAGCAGCAGCGCGTGCCGAGGCTGGATCACCGCGCCGCTGGCCGGAGTCAGCCTGGGGACCAGGCCTCGGGCCCGCTCTCGACGGTTACGCCTCAGCTCTCGCCGCCGAGCGCGAAGACAAGCAGCCTGCCGATCCTGCATCAGGAACCCTCCCCCGGCCGCGTCCACGTGCAGCACGCCCGCACCGCGACCGGCCGGCCTATGCGCCGGTGATCCGTGCCGCCGTGCGCTCCGTGCCAATAGGCCGAGACAAAGTGTGAGTTCACAAATGCCACAGCAGTCACACGAATCACCTCCCGTAACGTCAGCCTCATTACTCACAGAAATATAGGTGAGTTGCGTGACGAAGGAGACAAGATTCACCGCAGAGCGTGACGCCTGTAGGCCCCATCCAGCACGGAGAGTACTGCCGTGCTACGCGATGGATACTGCATAACGAACGGCCGGAGGCCGCCCTCTACCAGCCGCGTTCGGCGTATCGCTGGCTTTCCGGCAGCTCGCTGAGGTTGATTCCGACCATTGCTTCGCCGAGACCGCGCGACACCTTAGTGATCACGTCCGGGTCATCGTGGAAGGTGGTCGCCTTGACGATTGCCTCCGCGCGGCGGGCCGGGTCGCCGGACTTGAAAATGCCGGAACCGACGAACACCCCCTCGGCGCCTAGCTGCATCATCATCGCCGCGTCGGCCGGGGTGGCGATACCGCCGGCGGTGAACAGCACAACGGGCAGCTTGCCGGCTTCGGCCACCTCGGCGACCAACTCGACCGGGGCGCGGAGCTCCTTGGCGGCGACGAACAGTTCGGTGCTGTCCAACCCGCCGAGCCGGCGGATTTCGGCCCGAATGGAGCGCATGTGCCGGGTCGCCTCAACGACGTTGCCGGTGCCGGCTTCGCCCTTGGAGCGAATCATCGCGGCACCCTCGGAAATGCGCCGCAGCGCTTCACCCAGATTGGTTGCCCCACACACGAACGGGACGGTGAATGCCCACTTATCGATGTGGTGCGCCTCATCGGCCGGAGTCAGCACTTCCGACTCGTCGATGTAGTCCACGCCGAGCGACTGCAGTACTTGCGCCTCGACAAAATGCCCGATCCGCGCCTTGGCCATCACCGGAATGGACACCGCTTCGACGATGCCCTGGATCATGTCCGGGTCGCTCATCCGGGCCACCCCACCCTGGGCGCGGATGTCGGCGGGCACCCGCTCCAGCGCCATCACGGCCACCGCGCCGGCGTCCTCGGCGATCTTCGCCTGGTCCGGCGTGACCACATCCATGATCACCCCGCCCTTGAGCATCTCCGCCATGCCGCGCTTGACCCTCGCGGTGCCAAATTGGGATCCCCGCGCGGAAGTCGGTTCGGGCTGATCGGACGGGCGCTGCTCGGCGGACACGCTGCAACCTCTCTGGTGTGGATGACCCGATTGGGGCTCCCCCAATTGTAGGTCGTCTCACGAGACTACCCGGGTCACCCCGTCCCACCGACTGGCTTTCAGCTCGCTCAGGCCTCCGGTGGCGATCCGGTCCACGTCGGGCTTGGCCAGGAAGAACCCGGCGGAAGTGCCGAGGGGGCATCCGGTTCCGGATCCACGATTTCGAAGTAGTTGGGCGCGGGAGCCTTGCCAGCCAGCCGCAGCCAGCGCACCAGACGCCGCGAGCGCAGCGCGAGGGTGTCCCGCACCGCGTCGTTGTGCACCCGCCGGGCCAGCATCACCCGCTGCTCGGCCTCGGCCAGCTCGGCGCGGAGCTGCTCGGGCAGGCCGGCGCGGTCCAGGCCGCCCAGCAGCTGGCTCAGATCGTTCTCGGCGGCCTCCCGCTCCGAGGGCGGCACCCGCTCGGTGCGGGTGGCGGTGGCGCGCAGCTGTTCGTCCCGGCGGTGCAGGGCGACCGCCCTGGCCACCACCGCCCGCCGCTCCAGCGCGGCCAGCAGGGCGGCCCGGGCCGCGTCCGTGCGCACGTGCAGCCGGTCCAACCGGTTCGCCCGCAGCAGGCAGGACGTCACCACGAGCAGCACCACCACGACGAGCAGGCAGCTCAGCAGCAGGGCGAACGAGTCCATCAGCGCGCCGCCCGCCGGGCTGCCCCGGTCGGCTCGGCGGCGTCCACCACCCCGGCGGCCGCCACTCCGGCGTCCGCCACTCCGGCGGCCAGCCGGCGCGGATCAGCCGCGATCGCCGCCTCGTACACCCGCTGCACCGACCCGGCGATCACCGGCCAGTCCCACCGCGCCACCCTGGCCCGTCCCTGAGCGGCCAGTTCGGCACGCCGCCCGTCGTCGTCCAACAGCGCCACCAACGCCTCGGCCAACGCCACCGGGTCGTCGGTCGGCACCAAAACGCCGGCCCGACCGTCGTCCAGCACCCGGCGGAACGCGTCCAGGTCGCTGGCCACCACCGGGGCGCCGGCCGCCATCGCCTCGGTGAGCACCATGCCGAAGCTCTCCCCGCCGATGTTGGGCGCGCAGTAGACGTCCATGGAGCGCAGGGCGGACGCCTTGGTCGCATCATCAGCCCAGGTCAGAGCGTCGATCCTGGCCGCAAGCCGGGCACCGGCGCGCCGTCGCAACACGTCCTCGTCACCCCGCCCGACCACCAGCAACCGGGTGCTGGCCACCCGCTCGTCCGGCAGCCGACGCAGCGCGTCCAGCAGCACGTCCATCCCCTTGCGCGGCTCGCCGAACCGGCCGAGGAAGCCGACCGTGCGCACCCCGGGACGCGGATAGCCGGGCAACGGCCGGGCGCCGGCGAACCGAGCCACGTCCACCCCGTTGGGGATCTCCACCGCGTCTCCGCCCAGGTGCTCCACCTGCACCCGGCGGGCCAACGGGGACACCGCGATCCGCGCGGTGATCTTCTCCAGCATCGGCCGCAGCACGCCCTGGAAGGTGGTCAGCGCCCGGGAGCGGGGGTTCGCGGTGTGGAAGGTGGCCACGATCGGGCCGTCGGCGACCGCGAGCGCGATCATGGAAAGGCTCGGCGCGATCGGCTCGTGCAGGTGCAGCACGTCGAAGTCGTGCTCGGCCAGCCAGCGGCGCACCCGGGAATAGGCCACCGGCCCGAAGGTCAGCCGGGCCACCGAGCCGTTGTAGGGCACCCCGTGCGCCCGCCCGGCCGGGGTGACGAAGTCCGGCAGCGCGGCCAGCCCCGGATCGTCGTCCCGGAGCACCTCGGCCGGGGCGAGCACATCCACCTGGTGCCCGAGCGCGTGCAGCGCCACGGCCAGCTCCACCACATGGGTCTGCACCCCGCCGGGCACATCGAACGAGTACGGGCAGACGATGCCGATCTTCAGCGGCCGACTGTTCACCTGGCCACCTCGATCGGCGTCCGGTCGACCGTCCAGATCGGCTGCAGCATGTGCCAGTCGGCGGGATGCGCGGCGAGGTCGGTGGCGAACACGTCGGCCAGCTCCTGGGTCCCCGCGCGCACCGCCGGGCCGACCGGTCCGGCCGGGATCTCGATCGGCGGGTGGAACCGCAGCCCCCAGCCGCCCGGGGTGAACCAGCCGGCGAAGGGCAGCAGCGCGGCGCCGGTGTGCCGGGCCAGCTGGGCCGGGCCGGCGGGCAGCCGGGCCGGCTCGCCGCAGAAGTCCACCTCGACCCCGCCGGCGCCCAGCTCCCGGTCGGCGACCAGGCAGACCACCCGGTTGGCGCGCAGCCTGGCAGCCAGCGTGGCCACCGTGCGAGCACCCGCGTCGGCCGGCAGCACCTCGAAGCCCAGGGACTCCCGGTAGGCCACGAACCGCCGGTAGAGCGACTCCGGGCGCAGCCGCTCGGCCACGGTGACGAAGGTGGCCGGCTCGCCCCGCCGGGCCAGCGCCCGCACCAGCCAGGCACCGGCCACGTCCCAGTTCCCGCTGTGGGTGAGCGCGGCGACCACTCCGCGGCCGCCGGCCAGCGCGCGTTCCAGGTGCTCCACCCCGAGCACGGTCGGATCCACCGCGTCGTGCAGCGCCACCGGGTCCATCGCGGGCAGCCGGAACGCCTCGCACCAGTAGCGCGCATAGGACCGCAGGCCGTCGGCGGTGAGCGCGGCCAACTCGGCGTCGGTGGGCTCGGCCGCGGCGTGCCGGAGCACCCTGGCCAGGTTGGCGCGTAGCTGGCTGGGGCCGGGGCCGTCCCGCCGGGCGGCCAGGTCCGCGCCGGCCCGGAACACCCCGGCGGCCAACCCGGCCGGCGCGGCCCGGACCGCCCGCCAACCCAGCGCGTAGCCCAGGTCGGTCAGCCGCCCGGCCAGCTCGCCGTTCACCGGGTCACGCTCCCGTCGTCCGGGGTGGCCGAGCCGGCGTCCGGCTCGGGTTCCCGGTCAGGCCGCAGTTCGGCGACCAGATCCGGTTCCCGGTCAGCGTCGAGCTCGGCGGATTGGACCCGCGCGGAGCGGTAAACCGAGAGCAGCCGCTGGCCCAGCGTGATCACTGAACCCACCGACAGCAGCCACAGCGCCACGGCCAGCGCGCCGACCAGCCCGAGGCCCTCCAGCGCGGTGCCGGCCAGCGCCAGGATCAGCCGTTCGGCCCGCTCCACCAGCCCGCCCTGCGCGGACAACCCGCTCGCCTCGGCGCGCGCCTTGAGGTACGACACCACCTGCCCGGCCACCAGGGAGATCATCGCCGCGACCGCCGTGTGCGGCTGGTCGCCCAGCCGCAGACACCACCAGGCCAGCGCGGCGAACAACGCGCCGTCGGCGAGGCGGTCACAGGTGGAGTCCAGCACCGCGCCGAACTTGGTGCCCGAGCCCAACGCCCGAGCCATCGCCCCGTCCACCAGGTCGAGCAGCACGAACGCGGTGGTCACGCAGACGCCCAGGAACAGCTGGCCGCGCGGCAGGAACCACAGCGCGGCGGCCACCGAACCCACCGTGCCGATCACCGTCACCAGGTCCGGCGGCACACCCCAGCGCACCAGCGTGCGACCGACCGGGTCGGTGACCCGACCGACCGAGGCGCGGGCGACGATGTTGTCGAGCATGGACCCCTACCGGGCGGCGAGCAGACAGCGTGCTGGCGCCGTCACCCTATTCCGTGCCGGTGGCGGCGGGGTCGGCCGGCCAGGCGCCGACCAGCAGCTCTCGGGTTTCGGAGAGCAGCTGGGGGATCACCTTGGTCTGCCCGATCACCGCGATGAAGTTGGCGTCCCCACCCCACCGGGGCACCACGTGCTGGTGCAGGTGGTCGGCCAGCGAGCCACCGGCCACCGCGCCCAGGTTCAGGCCCACGTTGAACGCGTGTGGCGCGGCCACCTTCTTCATCGCGCGCACCGCCCGCTGGGTGAAGTCCATCAGCTCGCCGGACTCCGCCGGGGTGAGCTCCTCCAGCTCGGCGACATGCCGGTAGGGCACCACCATCAGGTGGCCCGGGTTGTACGGGTGCAGGTTGAGCACCGCGTACACCACCTCGCCCCGGGCCACCACCAGGCCGTCGGAGTCGCTCAGCGTCGGGATCCGGCAGAACGGGCAGCCCTCCTCGGCGCTGCTGGCCGCCGCCTCCTTGATGTAGGCGAGCCGGTGCGGCGTCCAGAGCCGGCGGAACCCGTCGGCCACCGCGGCGCCGTCCTGGCCGACCAGCTCCGGCCGACCGGATTCCTCCGGTTCGGTCACCCCGGAGCCTCGCTGACGCTCGTCACCGCCGTACATCACGCTGCGCCCATTCGTGATCCCGCACGCCTCACCTCACCCACTCACTGGGAGGCTCAGCTCGCTCGGCGAGGAGTTCTCCCGCCGGCGGATCCAGGACACCACGGCATCCACCGCGGTGGCCACCGGGATCTGGTTGAGCTGGCTGCCGTCCCGGAACCGGAAGCTCACCGCGCCGGCGTCGGCGTCCCGGCCGCCGACCAGCAGCTGGAACGGCACCTTCTGCAAGGTGTGCGTACGGATCTTCTTCTGCATCCGTTCGTCACCGGCGTCCACCTCGACCCGGACCCCCTGAGCGCGCAGCTTCGCGGCCACCGCTTCGACGTACTCCACCTGCTCCGCGGTGACCGGGATGCCGACCACCTGGACCGGCGCCAGCCAGGCCGGGAACGCCCCCGCGTAGTGCTCGGTGAGGATGCCGAAGAACCGCTCGATGGATCCGAACAGCGCGCGGTGGATCATCACCGGGCGGGGGCGGGAGCCGTCCGCGGCGGTGTAGGTCAAGTCGAATCGCTGCGGCAGCATCAGGTCGACCTGGATGGTGGACAGCTGGTGATACCGGCCGATGGCGTCCTTGGCCTGCACGGAGATCTTCGGCGCGTAGAACGCCGCGCCGCCCGGGTCCAGCACCAACTCCAGGCCGCTCGCCTCGGCGACCTCCCGCAGCGCGGTGGTGGCCTGCTCCCACTCCTCGTCGGTGCCGATGGACTTCTCCGGGTCGCGGGTGGACAGCTCCAGGTAGAAGTCCTCCAGCCCGTAGTCGCGCAGCAGCTGCAGCACGAAGTCCAGCAGCGAGCGGATCTCGTCCTGCATCTGCTCGACCGTGCAGTAGATGTGCGCGTCGTCCTGGGTGAAGCCCCGCGCGCGCATCAGCCCGTGCACCACGCCGGACTTCTCGTACCGGTACACCGTGCCGAACTCGAACAGCCGCAGCGGCAGCTCCCGGTAGGAGCGCCCCCGGGCCCGGAAGATCAGGTTGTGCATCGGGCAGTTCATCGGCTTGAGGTAGTAGTCCTGCCCCTGCCGGCGCACCGTGCCGTCCGCGTTGTGCTCCTCGTCCAGGTGCATGGGGGGGAACATGCCCTCGGCGTACCAGCCGAGGTGCCCGGAGGTCTCGAACAGCTGGCCCTTGGTGGCGTGCGGGGTGTTGACGAACTCGTAGCCCGCCTCCTCGTGCCGCTGGCGGGCGTAGTTCTCCAGCTCGCGGCGGATGATGCCGCCCTTGGGGTGGAACACCGGCAGCCCGGAGCCGATCTCGTCCGGGAAGGAGAACAGGTCCAGCTCCGCGCCCAGCCTGCGGTGGTCGCGGCGCTCGGCCTCGGCGAGCCGCTCCAGGTGCTGATCGAGCGCCTCCTGGCTCTCCCACGCGGTGCCGTAGATGCGCTGCAGCTGCGGGTTCTTCTCGCTGCCACGCCAGTAGGCGGCGGCCGAACGGGTCAGCTTGAACGCCGGGATGTATCGGGTGGTGGGCAGGTGCGGGCCCCGGCAGAGGTCCGACCAGACCACCTCCCCGGTGTGCGCGTGCAGGTTGTCGTAGCTGGTCAGCTCGCCGGACGAGTCGACCTCCATGACCTCGGAGTCAGACGCGCTGTCGTCCGAGCCGCCGCCCTTGAGCTCGATCAGCTCCAGCTTGTACGGCTGGTCGGCCAGCTCCTTGCGCGCCTCGTCCAGCGAGTCGAACCGCCGGCGGGAGAACCGCTGCCCGGACTTGATGATCTTCTTCATGGCCGACTCGAGCTTGGTCAGGTCGTCCGGGGTGAACGGGTTCGGCACGTCGAAGTCGTAGTAGAAGCCGTCGGTGATCGGCGGCCCGATACCCAGCTTGGCCTCCGGGTACAGCTGCTGGACGGCCTGCGCCAGCACGTGCGCCGCGGAGTGCCGGATCACGCTCCGACCGTCCGGGGTGTCCGCCGCGACCGGCTCGACCGCCACGTCCTCCTCCGGCGCCCAGGCCAGGTCCCGCAGCACCCCGCCAGCGGCACCGTCGCCGGCGGA
>DATHIT010000021.1:0-15824 GCA_035489915.1 Pseudonocardia sp.
TACGCCAAGCCGGACGAAGGCTCCACCGTGGTGTTCGGCATCGGCGGGGTCGCGGTGATCGGGGTGACCTCGATCCTGATCGGGGTGCCGCTGATGGCGCTGGTGTACCGGGCCTGTCGGGACTACTTCGCCGACCGCACCCTGCCCAAGGGCAGCGTGGCGCCGGGCGGCGAGACCATCGTGCCCGCCAACCGGGAGATCACCGAGCCCGCGGCCTGACTGCCGACGAGGCCAAAGATTGCCTTGGACGGAAGACCGGCGGCCACCGGGCCGACTTCGCATACCGGAGGCTCACTCCGCACAGTGCGTGCGGTATGCGAAGTGAGACCTGGCTATGCGAAGTTGGGGGTCCCGGACTGCGCTTTCATGATCGAGTGCGGTTCCGCTCGATCGCCTGTCGGGCTACCTCCAGGACTTCCGCCCGACCAGGGACCGGCATGTCCGAGCCGACCCATGGGGTCGGCTCGACGTCGGTGGCACGGTCGACGGCGGGAGCGTCCGGGGCACGGTCAGCCGCGGCGTCGAGCAGCGCCGCCGGCTCGTTGTCGCCGACCCGTCGCAGCAGGTCGGCGAGGTTGCGCAGGGTGGTCCACAGGTGCGTCCAGTTGCCGGTGCGGGCGAAGTAGTCGATGACCTCGCGATAGCCGTGCAGCGAGTCGTGAACCCGGCCGGCGGTGGCGCGCACCGCGAGCAGCCCGACGGTCGCGACGCCGACCATGAAGGTGGCGCCTGACGTGCGGGCGAGGTCGACGGCGCGGACGTAGTGCTGTTCGGCCAGCTCGCCGCGACCGGCGCGGCTCTCGATCTCCCCGGCGACGTAGGCGCCCCACGAGAGCATCGTGGGCGACATAGCTCCGGCGAGCCCCCGGTCGTTCAGCGTCCGCGCCTGGTCGAGATCGCCGGCGTAGGCGGTCGCGAGGGCTGCGATCCCGAGGCTCTCGCGTCGCCGCGTTCGGAGCGCGGCCGCTGCGAGGGAGTGCTCGACGACCTCGGCGTACGCCCCTCGGGCCAGCTCGGCCACCGACAGCGGTATCAGGCAATACCACGACCCGGCGTCGTCGGTTGCCCGCTCGAGCCCGGCGCGGGCCAGCCGCTCGGCCTGTGGGTGGTCGCCACGGTGGTACACGGCTTCCGCCGCCGTGCCGAGTACAGCGGCCGCGCGCCGGTGGGCGACCAGCGCCGGGTCATCGGCCAGCTCCTCGGCCCAGCCCCGGATCTCGACGAGGTCGCGCCAGCCGACCGCGTCGAACAATGCGGTGACCATCGCGGCGGCCTCGTCGATAGCTGCCCGGCCGCGGGCCAGCCGCCAGGCGGCCCGCAGGTTCGGCAGCTCGCGGCGCAGGGCGGCGTCGGCCTCAGGCTCCCGTTCGGTGGTCATGGCGCCGTCGACCCATGCGGTCAGCTCGACGGCCCAGCGGAGCATCCGCCCGGCCGCGGCGTCCTCCTCGCCAGCTGCCGCCAGTCGGTCCAGCCCGAACGCCCGCAGCGTCGCCAACATCCGGTACCGGGTGCCGCCCTCGAACATCGCCTCGATCATCGAAGCATCGACCAGCCGGGCCAGGAGGCTGCCGGGATCACTGTCCAGGCCCAGATCGGACGCGACGTTCTCGGCCGTGGCGAGGTCAACACCGTCGACGAAGACCGCCAGGTTGCGGAACAGCGCGCGCTCGTCCTCGGTGAGCAGGTCGTAGGACCACTCGATGGTCGCCCGCAGCGTCCGATGCCGGGCATCGCCGCTGGGCCGGCCACCGCCGAGCAGATCGAGCGAGCGGTCCAGCCGATGGTGCAGGTCGGCGAGGGAGAAGGTGGACAGCCGCCCGGCGGCGAGCTCGATGGCCAGTGGCATCCCGTCCAGGCGCCGGACGATGTCGGCGACCAGGCGCAGGTCCGAGGGGGCCGGCGGGAATCCGGGGCGGACCCGGGCGGCTCGGTCGAGGAACACCGCCACGGAGGGGACGTGTTCCAGCGAGTTCGCACCGAGCGCAGGCCCGTCCTGCTCCGGCCCGGGCAGCGGGAGGGGTGCCAGCCGGAAGGCGTAGTCGGCGGCGAGACCGATCCGCTCCCGACTGGTCGCCAGGACGGTCAGCCCGGGGCAGCGGGCCAGAACCACCCCGACGGTGTCGCGGACCGCGCCGAGCAGATGCTCGCAGTTGTCGATCACCAGCAGGCCGGGTTGGTCGCCCAGGACGGCGAGGCAGGCGGACAGCACGTCGCCGTGGACGACGTTCAGGTTCAGGGCCGCCGCCAGCGCGTGCGGGATGGCGGCCGGGTCGGTGACCGGCGCGAGCAGCAGCACCGTTGCCGCATCCCCCCGCCGCGCGACCTCCAGGGCCACCCGGGTCTTGCCGACGCCACCGGGCCCGACAATCGTGACCAGCCGTTCGGTGGCGAGCAGCCGGTGCAGCGCCGCGACCTGCGCCTGGCGGCCGATGAGCCGGGTTGTCGGCCGGCCGGGCACCGGCGCGCCGCCCACCCGAGCCGGGGCGGGTGCCGGACCGTCGCCCACTCGACCCGAGCCGGGTGCCGGAGCGTCGCGCACCCGACCCGAGGAGCGTGCCGGACCGGCGGACCCGCCGGCGATGTCGCGCTCGAGCTCGTCGAGCGCGGGTGTCGGGTCCAGCCCGGTCTCGTCGGCCAACCGGTGCCGGTACGCCCGTCCGGTGCGCAACGCCTCCGGCGCCTGCCCGGCCGCCGCGAGCGTGCGCATCAGCAGCAGGACCGCGGGTTCACGCAGCGGGTCGGTGGCCAGGGACGCGGCGGCGAGGTCAAGGATCCCGTCGGTCCGCCCGGTGTCGATCGCGCCGGCGATCAGCGCGTCGGTCACCTCCCGGTGCAGCCGCGCGCACCCCTCGACCGCGGTGGCAACCGCCGCGACCTCGGTGAGATCGGCGAGAACCGGCCCGCGCCACAGCGCGTGCGCCTGGCACAGCAGGGCGTACGCCCCGGCCGGGTCCCGTTGGGCACGGGTGCGGGCCTGGGCCAGCAGCGCCCGAGCCTGGGCCACGTCCAGATCGTCGCCGCCCAGCTCGAGCCGGTAGCCGTCGTGCAGTGTCGTCAACCGGGTCGCCGCCGGTCCGAGGTGCGCGCGCAGCCGGGAGACGTGGGTGTGCAGACCCTGCCGCCCCGACTCCGGCACCTCGGCCGGCCACAGCGCGTCCACGAGGCCGTCCACCGTCACGGTCCGGCCCTCGGCGAGCGCCAACAGGGCGAGCACCGCGCGGCGCTTGGGTCCGCGCACGTCGACCGGGACGCCGTCGACGACCAGGCGCAGCGGTCCGAGCACCTCCACCCGGGCCGGCACCCGCGGATCAGCTCCCACCGGGGGAAGTCTGCCAGCGCTGTCAGCGCGCTGTAAGGACGTGTCAGAGGCGTGCAAGTCCGCGCGCCGACCCTTCCTGTGATGGCCGGCGCGAGCCGGACGACAGGCAGGAGACCTGAGATGGACCACAACAAGGTGACGGAGTTCCTCGGCCGGTTCGTGACGGACCTGGGCGCGACGGGTGCGGCCGGCTCGGTGGTGATCGGTAACCGGCTCGGCCTCTACCGGGCGCTCGCGCAGGGCCCGGCGACGCCCGAGCGGTTCGCCGAGCGCACCGGCTGCCACCCCCGGTATCTCACCGAGTGGCTGCGCGGGCAGGCCGCCGGCGGGTACGTGAGCTACGACCCGGCGACCGGTGAGTTCTCGCTGACCGAGGAGCAGGCGTTCTGCCTGGCCGACCCGAACGGCCCGAACGTGTCGGCGGCATTCCTCACCGCGCTCGGCTATCTGCGCGCCGAACCGCGGATCACCGAGGCGTTCCGCACCGGTGCCGGCGTCGGCTGGCACGAACACCACGAGGACGTCTTCGTCGGCTGTGACGCGTTCTACCGGCCCGGTTACGTGGCCGAGCTGGTGCCGAGCTGGATCCCCGCGCTGGACGGGGTCGATACGAAACTGGCGGCCGGGGGCCGGGTGGCCGATCTCGGCTGTGGTCTCGGCTCGTCGTCGGTGCTGCTCGCCGAGGCGTACCCGCGCACCACGATCGTCGGGGTCGACTACCACGCCGAGTCGATCGAGCTGGCACGCAAGAAGGCCGCCGAGGCGGGGGTGGGTGACCGGGTGCGCTTCGAAGTGGCGACCGCGCAGACCTTCACCGGCACCGGCTACGACCTGGTGACGATGTTCGACTGCCTGCACGACATGGGTGATCCGCTCGGCGCCGCCCGCCGGGTGCGGGAGGCGTTGGCTCCGGACGGCACCTGGCTGCTGGTCGAGCCGGCCGCCGCCGACGCGGTCGAGGACAACTTCAACCCGGTGGGGCGGTTGTACTACGCCGGCTCGACGTTCCTGTGCGTGCCGAACGGGCTCTCCCAGCCGGGCGGTTACGCCCTGGGCGCGCAGGCCGGTGAGGCCGCCATCCGCGAGCTGACGACCGAGGCGGGCTTCACCCGGTTCCGCCGGGCCGCGCAGACCGCGTTCAACCTGGTCTACGAGATCCGACCGTAGGACGCCCGGCGGCGGTCGTGGCCGTTTGACGACCGCCGCTGAGGGCGCCTCTTGCGTGCGGACTGTGGGTGGGCTACACAGACACCTCAGACGTCTGATGGGAGTGGCGCCGTGGCCAAGATCGCCGTCTTGCACACCAGTTTCGTGTTCGTGAACGTCGAGCTTCGGGTGCAGCAGCTGCTGGACGAGATGCTGCCGGACGACGAGATCATCCACTTTGTCGACTCGGATGTGCTGGCCACGGTGGTCCGGGAGGGCGGGATCTCGGCGGACAGCGAGAAGCGCATGGTGCTGCTCGCGGAGGCCGCCGAGCGGGCCGGCGCCGACGTGATCTTCTCGGCGTGCTCCTCGCTGGGCCCGACGCTGGATGCCGCGCGCAAGGCCGTCGAGGTGCCCATCGTCAAGATCGACGACGCGATGGCCTCGCACGCCGCGGCCAACGCGAGCCGGATCGGCGTGCTCGCCACCGTGCCGACCACGCTGGGCCCGACGGCGGACCTCATCTGTGCGCACGCCGGGGAGCTCGGCCGCGACGTGCAGGTCGTGCGGCACCTGTGCGAGGGAGCGTTCCAAACCCTGATGGGCGGCGACAAGGCCGGCCACGACGAGATGGTGCTCGCCGGCGCGCGCGAGCTGGCCAAGGACGTGGAGATCGTCGTATTGGCGCAGGCCTCCATGTCCCGGTTGCAGCCGTCGCTCGAGGAGAGTCTCGGCATCCCGGTGCTGTCCAGCCCACAGATGGGCATCCAGATGCTGGCCGACGTTGCGCACGGTACGCGGCGCCCGTGACGGCCGGGCTGCTCGACGGACGTGAGCCCGTGCCGGCGGGGAGCCTGTTGGGTGGGCTCCCGCCGGCCCGGGCGGTCCCGGACGCGTTGGCGCTGATCCGGGCGGAGAACGAGCGCACCGGCACCCGCATCGCGGTGCTGGACGACGACCCGACCGGCACCCAGACCGTCGCCGGGGTTCCGGTGCTCACCTCGTGGGCGGTGTCCGACCTGCAGTGGGGGATGGACGCGGGCGCCGGCACGTTCTTCGTGCTCACCAACACCCGCGGCGGCAGCCCGGAGGTGGCCCGGGCGCGGAACGCGGAGATCGCGGCCAACCTGGAGACCGCCGCGAAGGCCGCCGGCGGAGCCCGGGTACGCCTGGTCAGTCGGTGCGATTCGACGCTGCGGGGCCACTACCCGCTGGAGACCGACGTCCACCAGGCCGCCGCCGAGGCCCGGGGCGTGCCGTACGACGGGGTGCTGTTCAGCCCGGCCTACCTGGCCGCCGGCCGGATCACCGTCAACGACGTGCACTGGACCCGTCGCGGCGAGGAACTGGTCCCCGTGGCCAGCACCGAGTACGCGCGGGACGCGACGTTCGGCTACCGCAGCTCGAACCTGCGGGAGTTCGTCGCGGAGAAGACGGACGGGCGGTTCCGGCCCGAAGACGTCGGCTCGCTGGACCTCGACACGATCCGCTCGGGCGGGCCGGAGGCGGTGCGGGACGTGTTGCTGGCGGTCCGCGGCGGCCAGCCGGTGATCGTCAACGCGGTTGAGGAGGAGGACCTGGAGGTCGTCGTGCTCGGCGTGCACCTGGCCGAGCGGGAAGGCCGCCGGTTCCTGCACCGCAGCGGGCCTTCGCTGGTCAGGGTGCTGGGCGGACTGGAGACCCGCCCGCCGCTGCGTCACGAGCAGCTCTACCCGCGTGGGCCTCGCCCCGGGCACGGGCTTGTCGTGGTGGGTTCGCACGTCGGCCACAGCACCCGCCAGGTGGCCGAGCTGCTCCAGCTGCCCGGACTGACCAGCGTCGAGCTCAACGTGCCGGAGCTGCTCGCGGCGACCGACACCGAGGCGGTGGTCGCGTCGGCCGCCGCCAAGGTTGCCTCGGCACTGGAGCACTCCGACGTGCTGCTCGCGACCAGCAGGGAACTGGTCGTCGGCGCGACCCCCGACGAGAGCCTGGAGATCGCCGGGCGGGTGTCGCGCGCGCTGGTCTGGGTGGTCTACGGCGTACACACCGCCGTGCCGTTGCGCTTCGTGCTGGCGAAGGGCGGCATCACCTCCAGCGACCTGGCCACCGAGGGGCTGCGGATCCGCCGTGCCGAGGTGATCGGCCAGCTGTTCCCCGGGATGGTCTCGGTGTGGTTGGCCGCCGACGGCGAGGCCGACGTCGGCCTCCCGTTTGTGGTGTTCGCCGGGAACGTCGGCGAGACATCGGCGCTGGCCGAAGCCGTCTCAATGCTGCGCTAAGTATCACCGCTCTCTACAACGGAGTAGGAGAACCCCATGCGTGACGCGCTCAAGGCCGGTGTTTTGCTCATCGCCGCCGCGCTGGCACTCAGCGGTTGCGGGTCCGGAGGCGGCGGAGGCGCGGCCCCGGCCGGCGGCGGTGCGGCAGGCTCGTTCATCTTCCTGCCCAAGTCGCTGGACAACCCGTACTGGGTGGATGCCCGCAAGGGTATGGAGGACGCCGCCGGCAAGCTCGGCGTCAAAGCGGAGTTCCTCGGCCCGCCCAAGGACGACGCCGCCGCGCAGGTCGCCATCTTCGAGTCCGCGCTGGCCAGGCAGCCGCTCGGCATCGCGGTGTCGCCGAACGACCCGGGCAGCGTGAAGGACACCATCGCCCGCGCCCGCGCGGCCGGCATCCCGGTCATCGCCTGGGACGGCCCCGTCCCGGACAGCGCGGTGCAGGGCTACATCGGCACCGACAATGTCGCGGCCGGCGCGCGCGAGGGCGAGGCGCTGGCGGAAGCGATCGGCAACAAGGGCAACGTCGCGGTCGTCATCGGCAGCCTCAGCGCGCCCAACCTGAAACAGCGCCTGGACGGTCTGCTCGGTGCACTGGCAAAACACCCGGACATCAAGGTGGTGGCGACCGAGGAGTCCGGCGAGTCGGTGGCCACCGCGCAGAACAAGGCGGAGACCATCCTGCAGGCCAACGCTGATCTGGCCGGGATGGCCGGCATCGGCGGCTCCGACCTTCCCGGCATCGCCGGCGCGCTCAAGGCCGGAAACCGGTGCGGCACGGTCAAGGCGGTCGGCTTCGACGTGGTGCCCCAGGGCATCGAGGGCATGCAGGGCGGCTGTGTGCAGGCACTGGTCTCGCAGAAGCCGTTCGGCATGACCGCCGAGGCGTTGAAGCTGCTCGTCGACATGCGCAAGGGCACCTCCACCCAGCCGACCGGCTTCTTCATCGACACCGGGGTGGTGGTGGTGAAACCGGCGGATCTGAACGGCTTCCTCGCCCAGGCTCCGCACTGAGGCGACGAGATGACGGACGCTCCGCTGATCGCCATGCACGGCATCGCCAAGCGGTTCCCCGGGGTGTTGGCCCTTGACCAGGTGGACTTCGCCGTCCGCGGCGGGGAGGTGATGGCGCTCGTCGGGGAGAACGGCGCCGGCAAGTCCACCCTGGTCAAGATCCTCGCCGGGGCCTACCGAGGGGACGCCGGCGAGGTGCTGGTGGACGGCGTGGCGGCGGACATCAGCAACCCGAAGGCGTCCCGTCGGCACGGTATCGCGGTGATCCACCAGGAGCTGGATCTGGCGGAACACCTCTCGGTCGCGGAGAACATCTTCGTGGGCCGCGAGCCGCGCACCCGGCTGGGCCTGGTCGACTTCGCCAGGATGCGCTCGGCCAGCACCGCCGTGCTCGACGAGCTCGGCGTCCAGATCGACCCGCGCGCGCTGGTCTCGTCGCTCAGCCTGGCCCGCAAACAGATGGTCGAGATCGCCAAGGCGCTGGCGCTGGACGCGCGGCTGGTGGTGATGGACGAACCCACCTCGGCGCTCACCGAGAACGAAGTCCTGGTCCTGCTCGACCTGGTGCGCAGGCTGCGCGCGCGGGGGGTCGCGGTCGTGTACGTCTCGCACCGCTTCCGCGAGGTGTTCGCGGTCGCCGACCGGATCACCGTGCTGCGCGACGGCAAGCTGGCCTGCCCCGTGCTGCGCACCGCCGAGACGACACCGGACGCCGTGGTCTCCCGGATGGTCGGCAGGGAACTGCTGGCCATCTTCGGTGACCATGCCGTCCACGAGATCGGCGGAGAACCCATCGTCTCGGTCCGGGGCCTGCGGTGCGCGCCGCGGGTCAAGGACGTCAGCTTCGACCTGTTCCCCGGCGAGATCCTCGGGGTGGCCGGGCTGGTCGGGGCGGGGCGCAGCGAGTCGGCCCGGGCAATCTTCGGGGTCGACCGGATACAGGCCGGTGAGGTGCGTTTCGAGGGCAGGGTGGTGCACTGGCGTTCACCGCGCCAGGCCATCGCGGCCGGCGTCGCGCTGGTGCCCGAGGACCGGAAGGGGCAGGCGCTGTTCCTCGGGCTGCCGGTCCGGGTCAACATCGCGGCGGCCTGCTCGGCGCTGGTCAGCAAGGCCGGTGTGCTGCGCCGCGGCGCGGAACGCCGGGTGGCCGTCGAGCATGCCCGCGAGCTGCGGCTGCGAGAAACCGCGATCGACGTCGCGGCCGGCACCCTCAGCGGCGGCAACCAGCAGAAGGTGGTGCTCGCCCGGTGGCTGGCCCTGCGCCCGAAGGTGCTGCTGCTGGACGAGCCCACCCGAGGTATCGACATCGGCGCGAAGGCGGAGATCTACCGGATCATCCGGGAGATCGCGGCCCGTGGCGTCGCGGTGCTGATGATCTCCTCTGAGCTGCCCGAAGTGCTCGGGATGAGTGATCGCATCCTGGTCCTGCGGGAGGGCAGGGTGGCCGGCGTGCTGCCGGGGCCGGGCACGGACGAACGGACAGTCATGGCGTTGGCCACCGGCGTTGAGGAGCAGGTTGCATGAGCGTGGACAGAGATGTTCACCCGCCCGAAGTCGCCGGAACCGGCGCGCGGGCGATGCGGAGCGGGTGGCTCGAGCGGGGCGGGCGGCTGCTCGGCGCGAAGGAGACCGGGTTGGCCGCGGTGCTGGTGGTCATCGTGCTGTTCCTGGCGTGGCAGTCGCCGAACTTCCTGACCTCCGCCAACCTGGTGGTCGTCTCCCGACAGATCGCCCTGGCGTTGTTCATCAGCATCGGCATGACGTTCGTGATCCTCTCCGGCGCCATCGACCTGTCCGTGGGTTCGGTGGTGGCGTTGGTGTCGGTGACGGTCGGGCAGCTGATGGTGACCGCCGGGCTGCAACCGGTGCTTGCCACGGTGCTGGCGCTGGTGGCCGGGGCGCTGGTCGGGGTGTTCAACGGCGCCGTGGTGGCGTACACCCGGATCCCGTCCTTCGTAGTCACGCTCGGCATGCTGGCGATGGCCAGCGGGCTCGCCCTCGGCATGACCCAGGGCCAGACGATCAGCGGGTTCCCGGCCGGCTTCCTGGCCATCGGGCAGGGCTCCACGCTGGGCGTGCCCAACCCGGTGTGGCTTGCCGCCCTGGCCGCCATCGTGGCGCACGTGGTGCTGGCCAGGACAACCTTCGGCCGACACGTCTACCTGCTGGGCAGCAATGAGCAGGCGGCATTGCTCTCCGGCATCTCGGTGCGCCGAACGAAGATCGTCATCTTCACCATCGCGTCCACCCTCGCCGCCTGCGCCGCGATCGTCGAGACGGCCCGGCTGACCGTCGGCCAGCCCTCGGCGGGCGCGGGCTACGAGCTGGCCGCGATCGGCGCGGTGGTCATCGGCGGAGCCAGCCTGTTCGGCGGCGAGGGATCCATCCTCGGCACGGTGTTGGGCACCACGCTGCTCGGCCTGATCCTCAACGGCCTGATCCTGCTCGGGATCTCCGCGTACTGGCAGCAGGTGTTCAGCGGCGCGGTGATCATCCTGGCGGTGGGGCTGAACTTCTGGCGGCAACGGCAGCGGCAGCGGAGTTGAGGTGCGCCAGTATGGTCGGCTTGTCATCTATACCTCTGACGTCTGATGGAGGCTACTGTGCGGCGACCGTTGGCCGACGACCTGGCGGACCGGATCCTGGACGACGTGCTGTCCGGCCGCTATGGCGTCGGCACCGCCTTGCCCAGCGAGTCGGAGCTGGCCGAGCAGTCCGGGCTGTCCCGGCTGACCGTGCGCGAGGCGGTCAAGACGCTGCGCTCGAAGGGCGTGCTGCGGGTGGTGCAGGGCCGCGGCACGTATGTCGCGCCCACCTCTGAGTGGTCGGTGCTCGACCCCACGCTGCTGATCGCCCGCTCCGCGGCGCAGGCCGACTCGTTGCTGCTGCCGTTGAAGTTGATCGAGGCCCGCCGGCTGGTCGAGGTGGGCGTCGCCGAGCTGGCCGCCAGCCGCCGCTGCGAGAAGGACATCAGCCGCCTGGAGGAAACGCTGGATGAGATGCGCACGGCGTCGAGAGCGAAGGACGTCAGCACGTTCGTCCGGGCCGATATCGCGTTCCACCAGGTCATCCTGGACGCGGCGGACAACGCGTTCGTGGCCGCGATCTTCGACCCGCTGGCCCAGATCCTGCGGCTCACCCGCTACCAGACCTCGGCCCACGCGGCGGTGCGCCGGCACGCCATCGCCCACCACGGCAACATCCTGGAGGCCATCGCCGCCGGCGACCCGACGGCCGCCCGGCAGGCCATGCACGCGCACATCGTGCAGACCGAGAACGACATGGTGAAGTACGTCCGCGACCCGGCGGCGGCGCTCACCGAGCTGCGTGGCAGCGACCTGCGCCGCGCCTGACCACGAAGGAGAACCGTCGATGAAGGTGCTCGTCACGGGCGCGCAGGGCAAGGTCGGCCGCGCTGTCACCTCAGGCCTGGTCGAGGCGGGCCACCAGGTCACCGCCTCCGACGTCGGCCGGGGTGTGTTCGAGCGGCCGCTGCCGGGGGAGCCCGCCTACCAGCAGGCTGACCTCACCGAAGCCGGTCAGGCGTTCGCGATCGTGCACGGGCACGACGCCGTGGTGCACGCCGCGGCCATCCCCGACCCGACGCACAACCCGCCGCACGTCGTCTTCCAGAACAACCTGATGGCCACGTTCAACGTCCTCGAGGCGGCGGTGCGCTTCGATGTGCCCAGATTCGTCAACCTCTCCAGCGAAACCGTGCCCGGCTTCTTCTTCCCGGAGCGCCCGTTCCTGCCCCAGTACGCGCCGGTCGACGAGGAACACCCGATCCATCCGCAGGACCCGTATGCCCTGTCCAAGTTCTTCGGCGAGAAGCTGTGCGACGCGGCCGTGGAGCGCAGCGACATCCGGTGCATCTCGATCCGCCCGAGCCACGTGCAGTACGAGGGCAACTACGAGCGGAACCTGGGCCCGCAGGTGCGCGACCCGAGCGTGCTGAGCCCCAACCTGTGGAGCTACATCGACGCGTACGACCTGGCCGACGCCATCCGGCTGGCCGCCGAGAGCGACCTGCCCGGCCACGAGGTCTTCTACATCGCCAGCCCGGACAACTCCTGCGGCAAGGACTTCGCCGAGCTGCTGCGCACCTACTACGGCGACAAGATCGAGCTCCGCGACCTGACCAGGCCCGACGCCAGCGGTATCTCCAGCGAAAAGGCCAAGCGGCTGCTGGGCTGGAAGCCGACCCGCTCCTGGCGCGACTACCTGGACCAGAACGGCAAGGCACTCGCCCGCTGAGCTGTGGAACGACAGTGGAGTGACAGTGGGCTGCGGTCGGTTCCCGACGGTCGAGGGACGCGGAGGCAGCCACCATTCGGCGAGGAATGGTTTGGCGTGCCGCCGACATGGCTCTGGCGTGGCTCGGGCGTCGACGGCCGGAAGGAAATGCGGCGCTCTCGTGGATGGTTGAGAAGGTCGTGAAGGCGATCGCTATCCGTGAGTTCGGTGGGCCGGACGTTCTGCAGGTCCTGGACTTGCCTGAGCCGCAGGCGGGGCCCGGGGAGGTGCGTATCCGGGTGCACGCCGCGTCGGTGAACCCGACGGATGTCTTGTTGCGCACCGGCGGGCACGCTGTGCGGATGCCCGGACGGCGGCCCCCTTTCGTGCCAGGCATGGACGCGGCCGGCGTCATCGATCAGGTCGGGGCGGGCGGCGACGGCAGGCTGGTTGTCGGCCAGCCGGTGGTGGCGATGCCGCTGTTCACAGGCCCGCACGGTGGGGCCTACGCCGAGCAGGTCGTGGTGTCCGCCGAGTCGGTGGTACCGGCACCGAAAGGAGCCGACTTCCCCCGGCGTCGACCTTGCTGATGAACGCGATGACCGCGCGGGTGTCGCTCGATGCGCTGGGCGTTCCGGCGGGTGGGACCATCGCGGTGACCGGGTCGGCCGGCGCCGTCGGTGGGTATGTGGTTGAGCTGGCCAAGGCGGACGGGTTGACGGTCATCGCCGACGCCGCCCCCGGCGACACCGAGCTCGTACGTGGTTTCGGTGCCGACCATGTGGTGGAGCGAGGCCCCGAGGTGGCGTCTGGCATCCGCGCGCTGGTGCCCGACGGTGTGCCGGGTCTGGTGGACGGCTCGATGCAGAGGTCGGAGGTTGTCCCCGCCATCGCCGACGGCGGTGGTCTGGTCGAGCTCCAGGGCTGGCCTGGTCCGGCGACCCGCGGTGTGCGGGTCCACCCAGTGATGGTGGCCCCCGGCGGAATCTCCGACACAGTGGGGTTGGATCGGCTGTGTCGCCAGGTCGAGAGCGGCGCGCTGTCCCTGCGCGTGGCTCAGGTGTTGCCCGCTGATGATGCCGCCCGAGCCCACCGCATGCTCGAAGCCGGCGGACTGCGCGGCCGGCTAGTCCTCGACTTTTCCTGACGGTCGATCGCGCCCGGAGCACTTGGCGCCAGGCCCCCCGCCCCGTCGCGAACTGGCCTGGCTCACCCGGTCGTCGTGGCTCACTCGGCCCTTCCAACAACCGGTCACGTAACACCCCCGGACTGGCCGACCGCTCGCTCACTCACGAGCACGCACGATCCACAACCACTGCCAACCGGGCGCCGGTGGCGTTCAGCCGGCCTTGTCGAGGACCTCGCGCAGTGTACGAGCGAAGGCCTCGGGCTGACCGGAGTAGCCGCCGAACTCGCCGCCCATGAAGCCCCCGTGGTGGCTCGGGAACACCGTCGCCACCTGGCCGAGCAGCGTGGCAGTCGCCACCGCGGTGCGTCCGGTGAGCGTGTTCCGCGACTCCTCACCTACCGCGATCACGACCCGGGTCGGGGCGAGCGCTTCGACGTCGGGCCGGTAGTCGCTGACCGCCGCGGACCGGCCGGAGAGCAGCGGATCGTCACGGGAGCCGTCGTCCTCGGCCGGTATCCCGAACGCGGCGGGATCGGGCGCGGGCCGGGCGAAGTAGTCGTCGGTGAACTCGCCCTGCCACGACGTCATCGCTATGAAGGCCGCCATGCCGGCGCCCTGGCCCTTGGCTTCGTAGGCGTTGCGAACGCCCACCCAGGCGCGCTCGGCGGCCCGGGCGTCGGGGAGCAGCGTGGTGAGCGGTGGCTCGTGCGCCACCAGGGAGGTCACGTCATCAGGGTGGGCCGCCACGAGAGCGAGCCCGGTCACCGCACCGCCGCTGCTGGCGAAAACCTCGACCGGGCCCGCGCCGAGCGCCTCGATGACGGCGTGCACGTCGCCGGCTTGGACCTCGGGCGTGTGGTCGACCCGACCGTCCTTGCGGGCGCTGCGCCCGATGCCGCGCGGGTCGTAGGTGACCACCGTGCGGTCGGGGAAGTGCGACGCCAGCGTGGCGAAGCCGCTGGCGTCCATGGGCTGGCCGATCATGACCAGCGGCGGCCGCCCGTCGACGGTCGGCAGCGGGCCGCGCACGTCGTAGGCGAGGTCGGCCTCTCTGGTCCCGAGTATCCGCGTATACACCATGCCAGCTAGACCTGTGTCGCCCCGGAAACTCATCGGGCCGCGCGGTGGCCGGCGATCCGGCGGCCACTGTCCGGCGGATCCGGTTGCTCTACGACCTGGAAGCGGCCGCCCTGGCGACTGCGGCGGCGATCCTCGGATGCCCACACCCGGACATCCTGGCCACCCACCAGGCGCACGGCGGCCTGACCGTGTCCGACGACGGCGCGAACATGACCGTCGCCGGCGGCACCCCACAGCTGAGCGGGGCTACCGCGCCTCGCCGTGCACCACGACGACCGGGATTTGCGCGTGGATCACCAGGTGCTGGCTCACCGAGCCGAGCAGCATCCCGGCGAACCCGCCACGCCCCCGGCTGCCCACCACCATCAGGTCGGCGCCCTCGGCGGCGTCCAGCAGGACCTGGGCCGGGTGTCCCTCCACGATGTGCCGGTGCACCTGGCCGCGCTGATCGGGGTCCACCGCGCTCTCGAGGACCTCGTCCAGCACCGACTTGGTGTTGAGCTCCCAGTTGAAGTCCCCGAAGGGCACGTATCCGTTCGTCGCCGCCCAGTCCCACGCACTCACCGCGTGCAGCTCGGCGCCGGTCAGCCGCGCCTGTCGCGCCGCCCACCGCAGCGCCGCCGTCGCCGAACTGGAACCGTCGACGCCAACCACAATCCGGCCACTCATCCCGGTACCTCCATCGCTACCGAACCACCTCGGCGCTGGCCGCTCCGCGCGTGCCGCACCCCCTACTACCAGCATCCGCCGCGGCGGCACAGCGCGCGGCGTGGCCTTCGTCTCCGCGAGCAGCGGGTTACCAGCTATTCGTCGTCGGCTAGCAGGTACCGCAGGGCGCGCTGAGGGGAGTCGAGGAACGCGCGCATCGCGGACACGGTGCGGCAGGCGTCGTAGTCGCTGTGGTGGAACGAGCCGTCGTCTTCGATCTGAATGATGGTGGCCCTGGGCAGGGCGAGCAGGATCGGTGAGTGGGTGGCGATGATGAACTGGGCGCCCGCGTTGACGTAGTGGTCGATGAGGGCGAGTGCGGCCAGGCAGCCTTGGACGGACAGCGCCGCCTCGGGCTCGTCGAGCAGGTAGAGGCCAGCGGGGCCGAACCGGTGGCGGAGCAGGTCGATGAACGATTCGCCGTGTGACCGGGTATGCAGGCTCTTGCCTCCGTAGGCGGCCAGAATTTCTGAGCTGCCGCCGTCGACTTCTTCGATCTGGGTGGCGACGTTGTAGAAGCTCTCGGCGCGCAGGAAGAAGCTGCGGCGCTCACGCCCTGGTGCCCGTACTGCTCGCGCGTATCTCCCGAGGTCGGACTCGGTCGCGCGGGTGCTGAATCGCAGCGATCGGGACCCGCCTTCCGGGTTGAGCCCCAGCGCGACCGCGATGGCTTCGACCAGGGTTGACTTTCCGCTGCCGTTCTCACCCGCGATCGCGGTGACACCCGGGCTGAGGTCAAACCCGCCGGCTGTCTGGATCGACCGCACCAGGGGAAGGTTGAACGGGTACCGGTCAGCCGCTCCAGCTCACGGTGTCGCCGGGGATCGACGGTGTCCGACGGTGGACGCAGCGGTACCCAGAAGCGGGCGGCGCCGGCCAGGTCCCAGATCGGCGAGCCGGGCGCGGCGAGGTCGAAGTCGATCAGCGCCACCGC
>DATHIT010000022.1:0-17965 GCA_035489915.1 Pseudonocardia sp.
ATAAGTGCCGACCGAGGCGGCGCCCACGTGGAAGATCTGGACCACGTCACCGAACACGATTGAGACCGGCACGAGCTCGGCGCGGCGCGGCGGGTCGCCGCCGCGCCCGGGCGCCTCCACAAAAAAGTCCAGCAGCACGTCGTCCCCACCGGGGGCACCGACAAGCATGTAGCCACCGGCGCCCAAGCCGGTGAGCAGCGGCTCGCAGACGAAGGACGCGCACATCGCGGCGAGGGCGGCGTCGACCGCATTGCCGCCGGCACGCAGCGCGCTCGCGCCCGCCTCGGCAGTAAGCGAATGGCCGGCAGCCACGACTCCCCGCGTCATCGCGGCAGTGTTACCGACTGGGCCCGCGAGGGAACCGCCGGGGCCGCGCTCAACGGCGGAGATGAAGTAGGACCTTGACGTCCGTGGCGCTGCGCTCACCGACTCGCGCAGGAGCGCTCAGCGATCGGTTACCACGTCGGGTGTGGTGTGTCTTCATCGGCGGATAGGTCGTCGGTGCCGACATCGGCCCCGGCCGGGTGCGGCCGTCAGCGCCCACAGCAGCGCGCCGACGGCCAGGACGGCGCCGCCATGGAAGACCCATTCCACGGGCAGCAATGCCGTCAGCGGACCGGCCGGGCGGCGGCCGCGTAGTAGCCGTGTCCAGCGAAGCGGATGTGCCCGTCCTCCCGCACCCACGGCGCCGTAGCCGCCACCGCGGCGGTACGGAACTCACGGACCCGCTCACCAGACGCGGCGGCCAACCGCTCGCGCAGCGGCACGTTGAGCGCCATCAGGAAGTCGAGCCACTCGTCGGGCGACCGGTAGTCGTGCGCGAGGGTGTAGGGCTGCACCCGGACGTCGACCAGCCCGGCGCGTTCCAGTGCAGCGCACACGAATGAGGCGTCGGCAAGGCTGAATATCCCCGGTCGGCCCGGCGCGGGCGGCGGCATGGGGGCCAGCCCGAGAGCGTCGAGCGTCGCGCCGATGAGTCGCGGCATGGCCTGCCCCTCGGGCCGCCACGGGATCGCCGCGGCGAACCGGCCACCCGGTACCAGCACCCTGTGCACGCCGCCCAACGCGGCGTCGAGCTCCGGGAGGAACATCAGCCCGAGCCGGCACAGGACGGCATCGACGCTCGCATCGGGCAGGTCGATCGCCTCCGCATCCATCTCGTGGACCTCAACGTTCCCCAGGCAGCCGGCCGCCGCCCGTTGCGCGGCGAAGGCCAGCATGTCCGGGGAGAGGTCGGTGGCGATGACGCTGCCGGTCGGCCCGACCCGGTCCGCCGCGGCCAGCGCGGGGTCCCCGACGCCGCAGGCCAGGTCCAGCACGCGGTCCCCCGTGGTGATCCGGGCCAGTTCCAGCAGGCCCTCGGACAAGACGCCCCACTGCCTCTCGATGAGTGCACGCCGCGCGTAGAACTCCCGTGCCTGGCTGCTCCATCCCGCGCGCTGCCGCGCCTTGACCGCGTCTGGTGCGAGAGATTCGGTAGTCATCGTCTGCCTCCACAGGACTATCAGGTAAGACGCGGCGATCGTCCGCGCGGGAGCCGAGCTTGCGCATGGGTGAGTCCACCCATTCCCACCCGGGCGTCCGGTGCAGCAGGATGGCTCCGTGGACGACGCGCTGGTCGCGCTGCTGGTCAAGGGGCAAGGGGCTTTGGCCAGCGGCGACTGGGCCGATGCCCGGGCGTGCTTCGAGGAGGCCACCCGGCGTGAGCACACCGGCGAGACCCTCGACGGATTGGCACAGGCACTGTTCGGCCAAGGCGACTACGCGGCCGCCATCGACTCCGCCGAGCTGGCGTTCGCCGCGTTCCACGAAGCCGGCAACGAGGTCCGAGCGGCCGTCTGCGCGCGTTTCATCGGCTACCTCTACGCCGTCGTACACGGCAACCACGCCGCGGCGAGCGGGTGGATGGGACGAGCGATCCGCCTGATCGAGGCCGCGGGCGACTGCCCAGAGCGGGCCCGGATCGAGCTGACCCGCGCGGTGATCTCCACCGAACCCGCCGCCCGAGACCGACACCTGGCCGCGGCGGTCGAGATCGCGCAACGGTACGGCGACACCGACCTCGTCCTCGACGCAACGAGCCAGCAAGGCCTGCATCTCGTCGCGGCGGGCGAGGTCGACGCGGGGATGGCGTTGCTGGACGAGTCTCTCGCCGCGGTCGCGGCCGGGGAGGTTCGGGACCTCGTCTCGGTCGGCGCGATGTACTGCAAGATGCTGCACGCCTGCGAGCTGACCTTCGATGTCCGCCGCGCCGAGGACTGGCTCGCGCTCGCCGACCGCTTCGTGCAGCGCACCAACCGAATCCCGATCAGCGCGATCTGTCGAACGCACTACGGCGGCGTCCTGACCGCGGCCGGTCGCTGGCAGGACGCCGAACGCGAGCTGGCCGCCGCTCTCGAGCTCTACGACCGGACCTACCGTGCGTTGCGGGGGGCCGCGGTCGTCCGGCTGGCCGCGCTCCGGGTGCGCCAGGGCCGGCTCGCGGAAGCCGCGGAGCTGCTCACAGATGCCGAGCACGACCGCTACGCCATTCGCCCAAGGATCGAGCTGCACCTGGCGCGCAGCGAACCCGACCTCGCGGTATCCCGGATCGAGCGGTTCTTCCGCGCCGGCGCTGCGCCCGAGCTCACCGCCCCACTGCTGATGCTGCTGGTCACCGCCCAGCTAGCGCTCGGCGACACCAGAGCGGCCAGGGCCGCCGCGACCCAGCTGCGCGACCTGACCGGAGCCCGGCGTCAACTCCTCCTTACCGCGCTGGCCAATCACGCGGGTGGCCTCGTCGCCCACGCCGAGCAGGAACCGACGGTTGCGGCTGGTCAGCTGGAATCGGCGCTGACCGCGTTCGCCCGGCTCGGGCTCCCGCTCGAGGAGGCCCGCGCCCGCCTGGACCTGGCCCGGGTGCTCGCCCCCGCACAACCCGCAATGGCCCTGGTCGAGGTGCGCGCCGCCCTCGAACGCTTCCAGCAGCTACCCGCCGCCCGTGACGCCGACGCCGCGACCAGCCTGCTGCGCCAGCTCGGAGTACACGGACACACCGGACCACGCGGCACCGGCACCCTCACCGCACGCGAGCAGGAGGTCCTCGAGCTCCTCGGCCAAGGCATGTCCAACCCCGACATCGCCACCCGCCTGTACGTCAGCCGACGCACCGCCGAGCACCACGTCTCGAACATCCTGGCCAAACTCGGGCTCACCTGCCGAGCCGAGGCAGCGGCGTTCGCCGTCCGGCACGCCCCCTTCCAATGACCGAGATGACACGCCTTGGTAGCAGCGCGCCGGGCACCACTGACTCGTCGCGGAACGGGACGAGCACAGCTGTATCGCAAATTGCGCCGGCCGGCCAGCGGGCGACCTCGGCTCCCGCAACTGAAGCTGGGCCGCTACGCATGAGGCCACAGCTCGATCCGTGTGGTAGGTGTGCAAGTCCCCCTCGGACACCAGGTCAACTCTCTGACCAGCACGTTTGCGTCTCCTGGTTGGTGCTGGACTCAGCTATACGACTCTGCCACTGCCGCACCCTTCGCCCAGTTCGAGGTCACAGACGGTGACCCTGGCAGGCGGTGCTCGATTCCAGCACACGACGAGGACTGCCTACGCCACCTCAACGCACTCGTGTCCCGCCCTCCCTACGAGGTTGAACCGGTGACTCCGATTCGCGAGTTCGACCTCACGCGGTGCGCCTTCGTCGACGGCATCGACGCCGTCGTGATCAACCGCAACTCCGTGGTCGGTGGCCTCACAGTGATCCAGGTCAAGCAGTACAGCCGCGTGCTCGGAGTCAGTCACATCCGGGAGCTCGTCGGCGCCCATGGACGCGAAACGCGCCGGACGGGACATCCTCGTCACGAGATCCTGGTTCACCAGCGGCTGCTGGACCAAAGCCAAAGAGAACGGTCGGATCGAGCTGATTGACGGCGCACGGCTGATCGCACTCACCCGCGAGCACCTCGGCAAGAAGGTGCTGATCGGCGGACCAGCTGGCAAACGAGGAGACCGTCCAGCCACCTCCACCTGAATGGTTACCTGCCGCTGGCGGCAGCGTGCACTCAGGCAGCGCCGGTTCGAGGCTCGGACACCAGGTCAACTCTCTGACCAGTATGTTTCGCGCATCACCTTCCCCCGATCCGACATTTGCGCTGGTCAGGCGCGTGGGGGTGCAACTCCCCCTCGGACACACACGCCGAGCGTGACGGGACGGGCGACGCGGTCCGCGTCCACGACCAGCTGTCCGACGTCGACGGTGGTTGGCGACACAACCGACGACTCGATTCCCAAGTGCGGTGCGACGCGTTGTATGTCATCTCATGACGACCGGGGCCAGACTGTTTCAACGTCGACGACTGTGAGCAAACCGCGCTTGCTGTACCCCGCGAGCACCTTGAAGTTGCGGAGCCGTGACCAGTTCGCGTAGTCACCGACCACGATGAGTCGGCGACGGGCACGCGTGACGGCGACGTTAAGCAGATTGGGCGTTTTCGCTGCCCAGTCGCGCGAACCGGACTGGTCGGTCGCCGTACCGAGGACGAGGATAACGATGTCCGCTTCCTTGCCCTGGGTGGTGTGGACGGTGCCCAGCCGGTTCAACGTCGGCAGCAACTCCTGCCCGACCATTGTGCGCAGGCCATCGACGACATCCCGGAACGGGCTGACCACGAACACCGATTCCGTGACCCGGCGGGTCAGTTCGGTCTTCCGTGCTGTGCCGTCCGTCGCCCAGGCTGGCAGGTCCGACCCTACGTCGGTCAGCTCAGCGTCCATCCTCCGGCCAATCCGCTCTCGTATCGTGGCCAGCGTGGCCACGACATAGTGCCCCTCGACCGGATTCCATTTCTCACCTTTGGCCGGCGCACCCACGTCGAGCCAGCTGCTGCGCGCGAGGAGATCGAAGTCTGGGCGCGGGGGAACGCCGTAGACCATCATGCCGTCGTAGGCAATCTCGTTGGACACCTCGAACATAAGCCGATCGCAGCGGCGATGCACGCGCAGCGGTGACCCGACCCAATCGCGTCCGGCGCCGTCGGGTTCAGGTAGCCAGGTTCCGAAGGTGTTCAACCGGTCCGCGGTCGACTGGACCGACCGGTTGCTCGGCGCCCACTGCGGATCGACATCGAACTGCCGGCACAGGCGTTGTTGCCCGGACCACGGCAGGGTGAGCACCGGTTCGAGCTGACGCGGGTCGCCAACGACCACCGCACGTCGGGTCCGCCACAACGCGCCCACCGCGGCTTGGGGCACGGCCTGCCCCGCTTCGTCAACAAACAACCAGCCCAGCGCTTCGCGGCCGAGCTTGGCGAACATCCGGGGCAGGGACGCGAACGTCGTCGACACGACCGGCACGACGAAGAACAGCATCCGCCACGCCGCCAGCACCTTGTCCTCGCTGAGATCGGATGGTGCCTCGCCGTTCACGACGTCCATCACAGCACGCAGGTTTCGCCGCAGTAGGCCGGGCGCGCTCGTCAACACCGCGCGGTGCAGGTCGAGTGCGGCGAGAAAGACCCGTGACCGTGCCTCGGTGAACTCATCGTCCATCCAGGGGGCGGACTGCTCCCGTTGTTCCATGGCGGCGCGGTAGTCGGGCTCGGCACGCCATTCGGGCCCCGGAACGGACCGTGCCCACCGACGGCGTGCGTCCGCGAGCCGTTCGGCTTCGCGGACCAACACCGCCTCTCGCTCGGCCACGGCCTTGTCGGCGGAATCGAGCACGGCGACCGCGTGTTCGAGTTTCAACCGAGAGCTTGCGTGCAGATCCCCGTACTGTCGTTCCGTCGTCTCTGCTTCATCCCATTCTGCTCGGCGTGCGGACAGAGCCATTTCGCACGCCCCGTGGTGCGCCTCGGCCTCGCGCAGGAGACGGTCAGCTTGGCTGAGTGCCTCGGTGAGCGGCGGTAATGCTTCCCTCCAGTCACGCATGGCGTGCCGCGACAACAGCCGCCGGAACAGCCCTGGTTTGTTCGCCGTGTGACTGCTCAGGGCCGTCGTGGCCGACTTGACGTGCGTCGTCACCCGGTCGACCTTGGCCAACGCACTGGTCAGCGCGTCGTGCGCATGCGCGAGGTGGGTCCTGGCGCGGTCGAGTTCCGCGCGTGCGTCCGCGGCCCGCCGCTCGGCGTCGGCACAGTGTGCTTGCTGGCGGGTCACCTGCGCACGTCGAGCTCCGGCCACCTTATGCAAGGCAGCCAGAACACCGTCCGGCTCGGCTTCTCTGGCGAGGATGTCGGCGATTTCCTGCCGCTCATGTGCCAGTCGCCGCGCATCGGCCACCGCCGCGTTGAATCGCCTGACGGCCTCCGGCCACGACAGTCGCTCGTCATCGTCAGCATCATCGACGTCCTTGAGGAACTGCTGTAAACCGACGAGGGCCGCGAACTCCTGCTGGCTCATCTTTTTCTCGTCACCGTTGCCCCACCAGAACCGATCGACGAACTCGCGCCGGTAGTCACGTCGGCCCAGCCGAGCGGCAACAGCACCCCAGCAGGATGTACCGGTCAGGAGGGTGGCGGGTCCGGCGAGATAATCCGCATCCGGAAACGACTCCAGATCGACGTTTTTCGCCGACGGCACCTCGAGCGTGATGTTCTCTACGGCGCCGTTGTTGGACGAGGCGACCACGATCTCGAATCCGGTCAGGTCAGAGCGCAATGGGTAGATGGTTCGGCGATAAATCTTGCCTTCTTCGCCGGTCTGCCACTCCACTGACTTCTTCTCGAAGGCGTCGCGTGCCGTCTTCAGCTTCGCCAGCCGCATTGCCCGCTCCACAACTAGCGCGGCGATCAAATCGCGCAGCATGGTGGTCTTGCCCGTTCCCGGCGGGCCGTTGACCGCATACACACCGCGCGCTGCCGGGTCCATCAGATCGCGCTGGATTCGATTGATGGAAAACTGTTGACTCAATGTCAACGGGCGATCCAGTTCGGCAGGCCAGCGACCGAGTGGCGCCGACTCCGGCGTCAATGCCCGCAACACGGCCGTCGGCGATTCGCGCACGTCGATGCGCAGGGCCTGGTCGATCGACCCGTCGGCGCGCAAGTATTCGGTCAAGGCCTTGCTGGACTTGTCGGCGGCCACGGCGTCGGCGACCCGCGCCAGATCGTCAGCGTAGAAGCTGTTTAGGAAGTCGTCGGTCGAAACGTCGTCGACCGCACGCATCGGAACCTGGTAGCTCTTGACCCGGATGTTCTTCGGCTGCAAAGCGTCCGCGACACCCAGCGTTTCAGCGACCCAGCGAGTAACGGCCGCCAGATCGTCCACGGTCAGCACTTTTTCGCCGAGCGCCGAGGGCGGATTCGCGACCTCGACATCGCCATCGGTTTCGTGATTCGCGTCCTCTCTCAGCTTGTCCTTAATTTTTTTGGTGACCGCGTCGTTCGCGTCGTGAGCAAGCGAGTCGCTGATCTTCTCGATCACCTTCAAGGCAATGGGGCCGACTGCGGGTGCGGCCACTGAACTGATCACGGCAGGAAGGGCTGAGATACCGCCGGTTACGACATCGAGCGCGACCCTCGCCGCCGTGCCCGCGACGAGTCCCAACCCTCGCCCACCACGCGATCCGGCGCCTGCGACCTCGATGGGGATCTTGCCGTCGCCGATTTCGAAGAGATAACCCAGCAGCCTTTCCTGGTCGGCCTCGAATCCAGTAAGCCACACATCACTGTCAGGGCCAGGGGTTAATGTTCTACTGACCGCCCAAGCGCAGGAAGACAAGGTGATGCTGTCCTTGAGCAAATGGCCATCACCGTCGACGGCGAAGCTCAACAATGCGCTGGTACCCCTGATGCGGCCATCGACGTCGAGTTCGGCTTCGGGAACCCGCAGCGCAGTCTGCAGCACCTCCCGGACCTTGGCAACGTCGAAGATTCCGGCATACACCGTGTGCCGCCACACACAATTTCTCCGCGGTGCCGGGAGGATGTCTTCCCGCTCCCATGGCAAGGAACGACCACGAGAAACGGGGAGAATCCACTTCTTGGGGTCGACCGGATCGACCTTCGCTGGGCTGAAATACTCGACAGCGCGCCAGTAACGCACGATGCGAACCTGGCGTTCCCACTCGTGATTATTGCGCCGCATTACCCCGACCGCTCGTCCCACCTATGCCGGTGGCAGACATTACACTATCAGCGGACGGCGCCGGCTCGTTTCGCCAAGTATTGAGACAAAGCCAGGACACATGTATCCGTGGCCTGGCTGAAGATGTCCGAAAACGACGCTACGCAGCTGATAACCCCCGAAGACATCTACGCACGCCCGACAACACCCCGAGGTTTGAATCAGCAGGCCAAGAGGCACACACTCCGCCCGGTCAACACCTCCGGTGGCCGTATCAGGCGATTGCGGCTGAGCAATGACTGGGCCAGCCGACGGCCCGAGATACTAGCACTACGCGACTAGATGGAGCCGTGTGGTTAGTGCGCAACTCGCCCCTCGGACACCCTTGAGCAACCCCTGACCTTCGTTCGCCGTGGGGGTTTCGCGCCTTAACCACGAAACCGCAGGTCAGCTGCGTGGGGGTACAACTCCCCTTGGAACCATCCAGACCCCTCGTCGGATGCGTGCCCCGTTCCAGCCCTCGATCCCCACCAGGCGCGGCACCCGGCTTGCCACGGAATTCCGGCGGTCCGGACCGGGTTGGTTCGGGCATGAGCGTTCAGATGACGGAGCTCGGCCTCGACGGGCCGGTCGGCGGCCACCTCGCCACTCCACAAGACGGGAACCGACGCTAGTGTCCGGGCGCCCGCTGCATTTCACGGCATTCATCTGGCCCAACGGCTACCACGAGTCCGCGTGGCGAGTCGTCGACGACGACGTGCTCGAGGTCCTGCGGCTGTCCTACTACACCGACATCGGCCGGATCGCCGAACGCGGTCTCCTGGACTCGATCTTCCTGGCCGACAACATCGCGATTCCGGAGTATCGCGTCACTCACCTGCCACAGACCCAGTTCGACCCGGTCGTCGTCCTATCCGCGCTGACGGCGGTGACCGACCATATCGGGTTGATCGGGACCGGATCCACGACCTACAGCAAGCCCTGGGACCTGGCCCGCCGCTTCGCCACGCTGGATCACCTCAGTGGCGGCCGCGCCGGGTGGAACATCGTCACCACGACCACGCCGCTGGTCGCCGCCAATTTCGGCGAACACAGCCACCCCGAGCACGCCGACCGGTACGCGCAGGCCCACGAGTTCGTGGACGTCGTGCAACAGCTATGGGACGGCTGGGACGACGACGCGGTCCTGGGTGACCGCGACCACGGCATCTGGGCCGACCGAGCCAAGCTGCACGCGCCCCACTTCCGAGGGAACCACCACGAGGTGGAGGGAATCCTGCCCTTCCCCCGTTCGCCGCAGGGCCGGCCGGTGCTCGTACAGGCCGGCCAGTCCTCGGCCGGGATCGGGCTGGCCGCCCGCTACGCCGACCTGGTCTTCTCCGGTCCTCCGTCACTGCAGGCCGCGATCGACCATCGCACCCAGCTGCACGCTCGAGCGGCCGCGGCCGGCCGCGACCCCGAACACGTGCTGGTCCTCCCGGCACTCATGGTGACCCTCGGCGGTAGCGAGACCGAGGCGCGGGCGAAAGCACGCCATCTCGACGAGCTGCGCAGCCCGGAGTTCCAGTGGCAGAACCTGCTCTACATGACCGGGCACCATCCCGACGAGTTCGACCCGGACGCTCCGCTGCCCGCGAAGCTCTACACCGGCGAACGGCTGCCGACCAGCGGCGCGCAGCGGTTGTACGCGGCGGCGCGCGAGCAGCCGGACCTGCCCTTGCGAGAGCTAGCCCGTCAGCTGGGGCAGGGCCCGACCCAGAACCACTTCATCGGTACGCCCGAGCAGTTGGCCGACCACGTGATCGCCTGGCAGGACGCGGGCGCGGCCGACGGGTTCACGATCATGGGTTCGACGCTTCCGGGTGAACTCAGCGCGTTCGTCGACCATGTCGTGCCGATCCTGCAAGCCCAGGGTCGCTTCCGCACCGGGTACGCCGGCCAGACGTTGCGTGATCACCTCGGCCTCAAGCGTCCAGCCGCGCACCGAGCGACCAACTGACGAACAAACACCCCAGCCGGTTTCCCCGTCAGCGAGGCAAATGGAAGAGCGGCGAGATCCCCGAAACCTAGATAACGGCCGCGCCGCGTAGGGAAGGCACCGCTGTTGCAGCAGGAGGGCGAGCTGGGGGTCACCGAGGCGGCGAACCGGATCGGCGTCGCGCCGTCGACCGCGCACCGCCTGCTCACGACCCTGGGTTCCAGAACTCGGCCTGGGGCGTCTACCTGCGAGTTTATGCCGCGCGTTCATATTCGTGGTTGGGGTTGGCGGTGGGGTGGCCTGGTTGTGGTGGACGTAGCTCGCGGGCCCGTTGGGCCGTCGGCCCGGTAGGGCGGACGTAACTGGTCAGCACGGTCCGGCCGGAGTGCCCTCGTCTGAACCGACCCGCCCCGCGTGCCGAGCTAGTCGCCGGTCGCGGAGAAATGCATGGGGTCCAGTGGCGTGGACCACCGCCCGCCCCAGGCCCAGCCAATTGAACCGAAGGTGCGCACCACAATGTCTGCGTCGGTAATCATTCCGGGCCGGACGGTGTTCCGGTCGCGGTAGGCCGAAGCGAGCTCGGGCAGCACCAGACCACCACGCTGGAACGGGTTGTGGAAAGGGTTGACGTCGATCGCAAGCCCTTGCGCGTGCCCGGAGAACCGAGTCTGTCCACGTGCCCGGCGGCAGACAAAGCCCGTTGTGTTGTTGCCATCGCCGGTTGGTGGCAGCGTCAGCTCCGGGAGGACCACGACCCGCATCTCCTCGATGGGATATCGGGCGTCGAACAGCTGCCCGAACACGTCAACGACGTCCTGGGCGACATCGACACGCACGAGCATCTCTCCGGTGTGCGGGCGGTCGTCGAAACCCCAGAACGACATCGTCAGGTAGCGCAATCGCTCGCGCCGCACCGGGCAACCCGTCGTCCACGTGGAACGGGCCAGCACCTCGGGCGGGACCGGGACGCTCGCGGACTCGTAGGTCGCGCTGACCGGCTGAGGTAACCGGTCGATGGTCGGCAACCGCCGGTCGATCAGCTCCGCTGGGGTGGGCAGCACGGTACCGAACCCGTCCGGTCGCAACGGTAGCGGTCGCGCGCCGACCGGCCACGTCAACGCGCGGGCAGCCGCTGGCGCACTAACGGCTGGCGGCGCCACGGTTGGCGGCGCCACGGCGAGCGGCGGCGCGCATCCGGCCGCGACCAACGCAGACACCACCACAACAGCCGACACGATCGCGGATAGCACCCGCTCAGTTCACCACGCGCGCGACGTTGTCCGGCCCCAGCGACAGCTGCCCGGCAACCTACGCCGGTGGGTCAGTTTCGTCCTGTCCAGCGTGCCGTTCGTCGACGCCGCATGCCGAGATCGGGTCGCGTCCCGTGCGCCCTGCCTTCGGCCCACCGCGCCGGCGACCCAGACCGATCAGATCGCGCAGCTGCCGTCGGCGCAGGCGCCTCCCTCGTTGGACCGGACGCCGGACGGGGTGAGCAGCGTCAGCGGGTTCGCCTCGGCCCACGCGGTGTCGAGCACCTGGCGCAGGGCCGCGGCAGGTTGGGCGCCGGACACCCCGTACTTCTCGTCGACCACGAAGAACGGCACGCCCGTGATGCCGTAGCGGCTCGCCTGCAGCTCGTCGGCGCGGACGGCGTCGGCGTACCGGTCACTCTCCAGCACCGCGCGGGAGTCGTCGGCGTCGAGGCCAACCTCGGCGGCCACCCACACCAGCGTCTCCGGGTCACCGATCGGCTCGCCGTCGGTCAGGTACGCCTGGAAGAACCGCTCCTTGAGCCTGTCCTGCAGCCGCGGGCCGCCGGTCTCCAGCGCGTGGTGCAGCAGCCGGTGGGCGTCGAACGTGTTGCCCGACCGGGCGCGCTCGAAGTGGAAGTCGAGGCCGTCGGCGGCGGCCACCTCGGTCATGTTCCGGTGCATGCCGTGGGCCTGCTCGACGCTCACGCCGTACTTCGCCGCCAGGTGCTCGGCCAGCGGTTCCGGCAACTCGCGAGGCGCCCGCGGGTTGAGCTCGAAGCTGTGCCACCGTACCTGCACCTCGTCGCGGTGCGGGAAGTCGGCCAGCGCGGCGGTGAACCGCGCCCGGCCGATCGCGCACCACGGGCAGACGACGTCGGACCAAATATCCACCTTCACGCCACTGACAACGCCGGGGCCGGAAGGGGCATTCCGGCCCCGTCCGACCGGTGTCAGCAGATGCGAATCGCGATCTCCGCCGGTTGCGTGGAGACCTTCCGATCGGGCCCGTTCCGCTTCAACGTGCAGCGCCGACCTCCCGCGCGATCAGCGCCAGCCAAGCTCGGGTGCGAGGTGGGTGAGCACGCTCTCGATGACGTGGGCGTTGTACTCGACGCCCAGCGGTGTCGTCGGTGCCGGAGACGGTGCTGGAGGACCTGCGGTACGTGCAGCGCCAGGTGCGCGGCTTCGCGCAGGCACAGCGGGACTCGCTCACCGACTTCGAGGTGGAGACGCTGCCGGGAGTGTTCCTCCGGCAGCGCAATATCCCGATCGGGGCCGCCGGCGCCTATGTGCCGGGCGGGCGGTACCCGCTGACCGCGTCGGCGCACATGACCGTGGTGACGGCCAAGGTCGCGGGTGTCGACCGGGTCGCCGCGACCACCCCGCCGGACCGCGAGGCGCCGCCGCCGGTGAGCATCGCCGCGATGCACCTCGCGGGGGCGGACGAGATCTACGTGCTCGGCGGGGTGCAGGCGGTCGCCGCGCTGGCCTTGGGTACCGAGACGATCGCGCCGGTGGACCTGATCGCCGGCCCGGGCAACGCCTTCGTCGCCGAGGCCAAGAAACAGCTGTTCGGCGAGGTCGGGATCGACCTGTTCGCCGGGCCGACCGAGGTGCTCATCGTCGCGGATGCAACGGCCGACCCCTTCGTGGTGGCGACCGACCTGCTGTCCCAGGCCGAGCACGGACCGGACTCGCCGGCCGTGCTGATCACCACCTCCGAGGAGGTGGCCCGGCGCACGATCGACTACGTCGCGGAGTTGCCGGCCGGCCTGCCGACCCGGGAGGTGGCCGGCCGCGCCTGGCGGGACCACGGTGCCAACCACAACCGGTCGATAGTCGTGTGCCGAACCAAACCGACCTGGCGGCGCAAGACCCCGCAATCTGATTTCCGAGCCCCACAGGAGCCACATCGGCGTGCTCATCCTGACCAAATTGGGCGTCAGCTTCGGGTGGTTGCGATCCAGTCGTCGATCCGCTCCCACCACTGGTAGAGCCAGTCGATCTGGGCCTCCTCGCCCTGCGGGACCTCGACCGCCGGTACCCGCCACCACCGCATCCGCACGGTGTTGTCCAGCGGCAGCGCGCGCCAGACGTCGGCCACCGTGTACAGGTGGTCCAGTCCGGTGTGCGCGACCCAGACCACATCCGCTGCGGGTGCCGCCGCCAGCGCCGCCACCACACCCCCTGGCCGAGGCGCCAGCACATGCCGCATCGCCTCCGAACGCCCCGCCATGTCGTGCAGCCCACGCCTGCGCAGCCGGGTGATACCCGCGACCCGGCGGCGCTCGGTGAAGTTGCCACCCTCGGGAAAGATCACGAAGGCGTCGTTGTGGTCCAGGCCGGTCGCTAGCTCGGCGACCCGCTTCTCGACGTGCTCGCCACCGCCCTCGCTGATGAACCGGTTGGGCAGCCGGTTGAGCACAACGTCGATCGTCGGATCCCACTGCAAAGCGGCCGACAGCACGATCCGCGGCTCCCGCGCGTACCAATTGACCAATGCGTTCACCAGCAGGAAGGAGTCCCCCGGCCCGGCGTGCCGGCAGAACACCACCAGCGGCCGATCGAGGTACTCGTCCGGTAGCGGCCCCTCGACCTCCACGTTCAGCCTCAGCACCCGGGTGGCCTCGCGGAAGAGGATCCGCAGATACCACCCGACGAGCTGGTAGTGCAGGTACTCGAACGGTGGCGTCCGCACCGCCACGCCGAACCCGGACGCGAGCCACAACCCGAACATCGCCATCAGCACGACGCTCTCCAGCACGAGCGCCAGCACCACCAGCCAGAGCACCCGCAGCGGACGTAGCCGGCCGGGCATCAGCGGCGACAGCGCGGCCGCCAGCACCAGCCACAGCGGCAGCGTGGTGAGCAGAAACCCCGTCAACAGCAGCACCGCCGGGCACAGCACCAGCCGGCGGACCCACCTCGGCGGCAGGCTCATCGACACCGCCGACTCCCCAGTTCCGCGCGGAGGTAGTCACCGGAAGCCCGGTACGCGGCCTCGATGCGCCCGTCCACCTCACCGAGCGCCCGGTACCGCAACGCGGCCCGGCTGTCCCACGACGGCGCGCCACCCTCCCCGGTGGGCAGCACGTGCACATCCACGCCGGCCGGGGCCTCGGCGAGGTCACGGGCGTACCGGTGTCTGCGAGCTATCTCGAAGGCCACCAGGGCAACCTCCCACGGACGCTCAGGTACGCGAAGCGGCTGGTCGATCCGGCCGACCTGCAGCACGAATACCCGCTCGGCACCGAGTTGGATCGCGCGCCCCAACGGGATGCTGTTGACCAGGCCACCGTCCAGGTAGTGCCGCCCGTCCACCACCATAGGTGGCAGCAGCCCGGGTACCGCCGCCGACGCCAGTACCGCGTCCACCACCGGGCCGTGGTCGAACCAGTGCTCCGCGGCATCCTCCACGCACGCCGCACAGCACTCGAAGCGCAGCGGCAAATCCTCGATGCGGCGTCCGCCGAGTACTCCGGCGAGCGCGCGGCGCAACGGGTCGGCGGAGTGCACCGCGACACCGCTCCGCGCCAGCTCCCGCAACCGGCGCACCGTTCCAGCGGCGAACACCTCCCGCGCGTCCGGCGAGCGCCACATCGCGTCCAGCCGGTCCACCGCCTCCGCTTCCGGCAGCGCGGCCAGGACTGCGCCGTTCATCGCCCCGACCGAGGTCCCGAGCACCACATCCGGGCGTACGCCCGCCTCCACGAGCGCGCGCAGCATTCCCACCTGCACCGCGCCCAACACCCCACCACCGCCGAGCACCACAGCCGTATCGACCTTGCCCACGCCGACCATCGTGGCACGCCAAGCAATCGACCGGTTCGGTCTCATCCACGGAGCCCGCCCTGGTGTGCTCGAGCAGTCCCCCGAGTGGCGCGAACTCGCCTGGGCGGAGGCTCGATCGCGGGCTGCCGCAGCGGAACAGGAGCGCCGCCAGCTCCTCGACAGCTCCATCCGGCTCATGGAGATCGAGCGACTGCTGTCCGACAACGAGACCAACACGACTGCGATCCGCGGACGACTGGAGAAACTCCAGGGCGAGATCTCCGTGTTGGACCACCGGATCGAGCAAGCTGGCGACGCCCGCACACAGGAAAGGGCTTCGTCGACTCCCAGTCACTGGAGATGCTGGACGCCGCCCGTGCCGCCTACGACGACCTGGGCCGGCGGCTCGGCAACCGGGCACCCACGCCGTACGCCGCTCGACCGTGAACCCAGTGCGCCCCTCACATATGCCACAACGAGGCAACCCGGCCAGCAGGTAGCGCCGCCGCCCACCGTCGTGCGTAGGCCGCGCGGCCCGGACCCGCTGCGCCGCGATGAACTGCCTCGGGACATCAACGTCGGATGCGCCTGCGGCACTGTCAGCGGATCAGGATCCAAGCGGCGTAGCCGACGGCTCCTGGGCAGCCTCCGGCCCGCTGCCTCGTCCCCCAATGGCCTCAATGCGCCCACGAAGCAACGCAAGGCAGGCCAACTCAGGCGACGCCCGTCTGCAAGTGCCAGGTTGCCGTCCGGTTCAGCAGCTATGGCGCCCCGTGTCTCGGTATCACATTTTGCATCAGATTCGGATGCAGAGATGACGAGATTGACACCTGGCAAGCGAACGGGCACTCTGGGTTCAGAAGTAGCCAGTACGCATCCGTTGCCGGTGCAAAGGGGTAGGAGATGACACGCTCGATCCCGCCTTCGCTCGCACCTGTCCTCGAACGGCTGGAGCTGGACGGCGCGGACCTGGTGACCACCGCGCACCTGGACGAGATCCTGCGTGAGGTAGGTGTCCGCACCGCCACGCGCACCGTGGCCACCCGGCTGCGGGAACGAGGCTGGCTGCTGGCGACCGGACAGCGCGGAGTCTGGGAGTTCGCACCCGCCGCCACCGCAGGCCCCTACAGCCGCGGCGGACACACCCGGCTACTCCGCTCGGCACTCGCCCGCAGCGATATCGCCTGCGGACTCACCTTCCAGGCCGCCGTCTGGGCCCACGGACTCGCAGACCGGGCTCCCTCCCGCATCGAGGTCGCCGCCTCCACCGAACGCGACGCCCGCCGCCTCCCCGACGCACTCGACGTGTCGGTGTTCGCGCCGCACCTTGGCTACCAGACCGCCAAGGGCGTGCCCGCGCTGCGACCAGCGAGCGTGCTCACGCACATGGCCACCGCACCGAACCGCGTGCGCTCCTGGACCAGCGCCCTGGAATGGCTCCCCGATCTCGCCGCCGAAATCGACCCAGCTGAGGTGCTCACCGAACTCGACGGACGCCCGGCCACCGTCACCGCACGCCTCGGCTACCTCCTGCAAGGCCTGCGTCCCGACATCACCGAACTGCTCCCCCGGCCATCGACCAAGACCTGGTTCGGACCCCGTCGCCCCACGCTCCGCCACGACAACCACTGGCAGATCGCCGACACCCTCCTCCCCTTCGACCCACGACACCTGGAGCACGCCGCGTGAGCGAGCCTGCGAGCTCACCATTCAACACAGCAGCGCCGCGAACGTGGCCGACGAGCCTCAGCGAGGAGGTGGCGTGAGCAGACCGATCACGCTGACCTTCGGCTGGATCGCCCGACACACCCCACCCGGCGCCGGAGAGTCGACGGGCGCCCGCCGGTCGTCTTCGTTGAGCGCACCCCACCCCCACTGTGTCCTCACCCGCGACCCGGAGCCCGAACTCCAGGCACTCCGCGCGCACCGGGCGCGCGGCGCACAACCGATTGGCCAGCGCCCGCTCGGGCTCCTCCTCGCCAGCCCACTCGGGCGGCTCGCCAAACGTCGGCTCCAAAGGCAACGCCTCGATCCGTTACCCAGGAGGCGAGCAGGTCAGTGGGAACCGCGACCCGGGAGCACAACCGAGCACGGGCAGCGCCGCGGCACCCATTAATAACGTGACCGACCGCGTTAGGCACATCGTGGCACCCATTGGCAGGGCGCCGCCATCGGTGTCGTTAGCGACCGGGTCCGTTCAGGCGATAGAGATGACCGCGACCTGCGCGCGGAAGTTGGGTACGCGCATAGTTCCTTTGCTGCCCGCGCTGCGCCCGCCTACGCTGAATGCGCTGGTCCCGGCTTCGCCTGTATCGAGGCGCCGTGGGGGTGCAGACGCCGGGCTGGCACGACGGATGGGCGACTCGCGCGTGGGCTTTTGGCTGGGTGTGGACCTGGAGACGACCTTCGTCGCCGCGGCGGTTGCCCGGGACCTGGACGGACCCGGCGACGGCGTGCCGGAGATGTTCACGTTGGGCGACCGTTCGGTGGTCGCGCCGGCCGTGGTGCACCTGTTTCGTCTTCACCGATGACGGCATCCGCGCTCAGACCGTGCGCTACACCCTCCAGAACACCGGCTGAGGCGTCCCTGAGTCGGTTTCGGCGCACATACCGCTCCCGGCCCCAGTGACCTGCGGACGCCCTGCGAATCGACGTTATACCTTGCCCTTCCTAAACGACGCTGATCTCTAAATCAGCGGGTTCGGGGTTCGAGTCCCTGGCGGCGCACCAGCGCAACCCCGGGGGAGTCGGCGTCGCCGAACCAGTGGTCCGGCCGGCCATGATCCGGGACGTGACGACGCTGATCGACGACAACCGGCCGAGGGCAACCACCTGGAAACGACCCCCGTAAAGTCATCTACTAGGTGACATATCCACAGCGGAAGCCCTGCGCCACAGCTTCAGCGCGATCCTT
>DATHIT010000023.1:0-9192 GCA_035489915.1 Pseudonocardia sp.
AGCGGCAGCTGTTCTGGCAGCAGCGCGACAGCATCGATCAGGTCGGCTGGCTGGACGGCGGCAATGCCCGGTTCGGCCGGACGTACGCGGGTGAGCCGGACAAGTTGGTCGCCGAGCTCGCCGAGGACGAGGCGATCGCGGCCGCCGACACGCTGCTGCTCACCGTGCCCAACCAGCTGGGTGTCGAGTACAACGCCCACGTCATCGAGAGCGTGCTCACCCATCTCGCACCCGAGCTGGGGTGGCGCTGATCCCGCGGGCCGCGCCCTGCTCGGAGGTAGTGGCTGCGTGCCACTAGTCAATGCGGACGGGTCGCCTTGTAAGCGATAGGTAGTCGGTTCGACCCCGACCACCGGCTCCGAGCCTGGCCAGAGAAGGTGCAGGCCGAGCTCGGGGCGACGAGATCATCGAGCCGGGACCGCGGCCTGGTCGCCCTTGAGGAAGGTCGTGCTGGCGCTTGTGCCGGTCGGGTGAACCGGGCGGCGGTCCGGAACCGTGGCAGGGTTCCGGCCCGACCCATTTACCAAGAGACGAGTCGTTCTGATTGGGATGGACAGCGTGCGGCACATTGCGACCTTCTGTGGGCAGTGCAACTGCGGCTGCCCTGCCCTGCACATCGATGAAGCCGCCACGGCGGACAAGCGGGTGGTAATCACCGACGACTTCGGTCAGCGAATCCAGATGAGCCTGGGCCAGCTCGCCGACCTCGTCGCCGATGTGCGCCGTGGCGTGCTGGACGAGGTGCTCGCCGCGAGCTCTCGGCTACCGTAACCGTCGGTCAGCTACTTTTTTTGGCCCCGCACTGACACGGCTTGCCTTCCTGGCACCCGCACTTACAGTCCGCGCCACATCCACAGCTGCTGGCCTTGGTCGGCTCGTCCGTCATTCCCGCACCCGCGCTCATTCCGGTCTCCTCTCGGTGGGATTTCCTTAGGTCGCGAAGGTACCCACATGCGCATGAGTCACACCTCAGTCACACTCGCTCCGGCCACCGAGACGGAGTGAAGATCGCCGTGAGGGGCGATGGCCCGTGTTGGGGCGCTCACGGTCGGGTGGAAGTCGCCCTGAGCGGGAACCGGATCCGAGGCGCGAGCGACTTGGCTTGACACAAGGCCACCCCGGGCAGTGACGCCGCGGGGCGCACTGTATCCGTCACCCGGTCGAGTGAACTCCCCATCACTGGCCGGTGAGCGATCCAACCCCCGGGCTCGGGTGGCCCCGAGCACGCTGACCGATGGAGGCTCCCCGATGACCTCTGAGATTTTCACCGTGAGTGGTATGACCTGCCAGCACTGCGTGGCGTCGGTGACCGAGGAGGTCGCCGCGTTGCCGGGTGTTCGGCAGGTGGCCATTGATCTGCCCACCGGGAGCGTCACCGTCGTGGCGGAGCGGCGGCTCGACGCGATGGCGCTTCGCCAGGCCATCGACGAGGCCGGCTACGAACTGATGGTCCCGGTCGGGCGCTGAGGACGGCATCGACGGTGATGGGTCGCTGACGGGCGCTGAGCGCCACAGCGATACCCCAGCGCCGGCCGGGCAACAGCCGCCGCCGAGCGTAGGCGCTCACCCGGCGTTCCGCTCAGCGGTGCCGTGGGCCAGCGGTTAGCCCCACTGACCGGGTTGGTAGTCACCGGCGGGCTGCCGGGTGATGACGTTGAGGCGGTTCCAGGTGTTGATGAGTGCGATGCGGGCTACCAGGGCGGCGAGCTGGTCCTCGTCGTAATGTTTGGCCGCGTTCGCCCAGGCCTCGTCGGTCACACCACCGCCGGCATCGGCGATACGGGTGCCCTGCTCGGTCAGCTCCAGGGCGGCCCGCTCGGCCTCGGTGAACACAGTCGCCTCCCGCCATGCCGCGACCAGGTTCAACCGCACCGAGGTTTCCCCGGCGTGCTCGGCTTCCTTGGTGTGCATGTCGAGGCAGACGGCACAGCCGTTGATCTGACTGGCCCGGATCTCCACCAGCGCCTGTGTTGCGGCCGGCAGCGGCGAGTCCGTCACGACTCTGCCCGCCGAGATGATGTGCTTGACGAACTTCTGCGCAACGGTGGCGCCGGCGTAGTTCAGCCGAGCATCCATGATTGATCTCCTTGCCGTTCGTTTGCGGGTTATGCGGGAGGGTTCTTCTCAGCAGTACGACGACGCAAACCCCCGGAATGTCAGGTGACGCGCCAACCTCACATTCCGGTGCGCTGTCTCGTCGAACTGGTGAGGGCAGATCCGACCTAGGGAGCCGCCGGCACTATGACCAGCCAATCCGAGCCAGGACACGGCCGGCCCGACCCGGGCCTGAGCGCGATCATGAGCGAGCGGCGCCAGCTGATCAATCTCGCCTACCGGCTCCTCGGCTCCCTGACTGAGGCTGAGGATGCCGTGCAAGAGACGTACGCCCGCTGGTACGCCATGTCCCGGCGACAGCAGGAAGCCATCGAATCCCCCGACGCCTGGCTGACCACGGTCGCCAGCCGCATCTGCCTCGACCTGCTCGGCTCGGCACGGGCCCGGCGGGTGAGCTACGTGGGCGAATGGATCCCCGAGCCGCTGCCCGAGCATAGGGAGTGGATCAACGGGCGGCCGGGCGGCAGCGCGGCCGACCCGGTCGACCGAGTCACCCTCGACGAGTCGATCAACATGGCCTTCCTCGTCGTGCTCGAGTCGATGACCCCGGCCGAGCGCGTCGCCTTCATCCTCCACGATGTCTTCCGCTACTCCTTCGCCGAAGTAGCCGAGATCGTCGGCCGTACGTCAGCGGCGTGCCGCCAGCTGGCCTCCTCAGCCCGCCGCCGCATCCGCGCGTCGCAGGCTCCCGCGACCCCGGCAGCCCAGCAGGCCGGCCTCATCAGGGACTTCAAGAAGGCATGGGAAGCCAAGGACATCGACGCCCTCATCGGCCTCCTCGACCCCGACGCCACGGCGATCGCCGACGGTGGCGGCCTGGCCACCGCCGAACTCCGCCCGATCGAAGGCGGCGAGCGGATCGCGCGCTTCTGCGTCGACCTCGCCGCCAGGGCACCCAACATGACGATCCTGGAGCGCACGGTGAACGGCCAGCGCGGCCTGGTCGCTCAGGAAGACGGCGTCACCGTGACGGTGTACGCGTTCGCCGTCGCAGGCGGGCGGATCAAGCACATCTGGGCAATACGCAACCCCGAAAAGCTCCGTCCCTGGTCGACGGGCGTCTAGACCGGGACCGAGTCATACCGCGCGGCAATCTCCGCCCGCACCGCCGGATTTACGCAGGCTGTCCGCCCCTAGGCCGCCGAGCTCATAAAACATCTCCTCCTGCCCGCCGGGCACCATCAGCACCAGGCAGCGCGCCTGATGAGTAGTCGCGGCATGAGCGTTCCGCTGAACGCTCCGCGCAGCTCAATGCCATTCCGGCCGGACGCTGACGTCGGGGAACCAGGAGCCGTGGAAGCCGGTGGGGACGGCGCGCGGCAGCTCCACCGCGGCCACCGGCCCGGCGGGCAGGTCGGCGGCGTCGAGCACGAGCAGCTGTGAGGCGCCTCCGTCGCGGCGGGTGGCGATGGAGATGAGCCAGCCGTCGTCCTCCCGGCGCGGCCCTCCGGTGGCGGGCGCAAACACCGCCTCGCCGACCGTCGTGTCGGCGTCGAGGTCGTATCGGGCGGCCTCGCCGGAGGCCGTGTCGTACTTGATGACCGCGGACCTGTCGGTGCTGCGCGGGTCGGCGCCGGCGACGGTGTAGAGGTAGCGGGCGTGCCTGCCGACCCGCTCGTCGTCCACCAGGGTGGGGAATTCGACCTCCTGCTCGTCCAGCGCCTCCTCGGTGACGCCGCCGGTCGCCGGGTCGAGAGTCCAGCGGTGGAGCATGGCCCGCCCGGCCGTCGCGCCTGGGCCGGTAAGCGCGGCGGCCGCGGGACAGCAGGTCCCACAGCGAGGTGAACTCGCGCGGGGAGTAGCGAACGGCGTCGAGCACGACGCGACCGGACCCGTCCTCGTGCGCGTTGCCCACGTGGAAGACGAAGCAGGGCTGGATGTCGAACCAGCGCACCGGCGCATCCGGCGCGTTGAAGGCGCATCAGGCCCAGGCGGGCGCCGTAGCTCTCGTCCCACAGGTACGGCGCCGCGTGGCCGAGGCGCTCGCGCCGGAAAGTGACCGGCAGGTCTAGCCAGACGGCGTACCGCTCGGTGATGGCGAAGTCATGCGTCATGGTGCCCGTCGGGACCGGAACTTCCTGGCTGACGGCGAGCAGCCCGTCCGCGTCGAGGCGGTGATAGGTCAGGTACGGCGGGCGCATGCCGTAGCCGAAGAAATGCAGCTCACCGGTGTCCGGGTCACGCTTGGGGTGCGCGGTCATAGCGGTTGTCAGGCGACCGTCGAAGTCACACGGGCCGACCATGTCGAGTTCGGGCGTCACCTCGAACGGCAGCCCGACCTCAACCAGTGCGAGCATGCGGCGGGCGTGCCTGATTACGTGCGTGTTGGCCGAGACCGCGCTCAGGTCGAGCCGGCCGTCCGGTCCGGCAAACGAGCGGCCGTAGAAGGAGCCCGTACGGACCCACCTGTTGCGGTACCACTCGGCGCGGCCCTCGCGCAGCCGCACGCCGTGCAACATGCCTTGTCCGGCCTGGAGTTGCCCACTCGTCTGCCCCGGCAGCGCGTTGGGGCCGTTGCGTACGTACCGGCCGGTCAGCTCCGGGGGCAGGACGCCGGTAACCGGCAGGACGGTGGCATCGATCTCGTCGGGCACCGACCTGAGATGGCCGGGGAGGCCGTACCGCTCGACCGTGGCTGCGTCGATCATGGGGAGTCCCAGCGGGCGGAGGCGGCGCGGGACGCGCCGCTCGGTGACACCAGAGTGCGGCGCCGCCCTTCGCCTGTCTTCCTTATTTCAATCGCTCGTCCGCGCCCGGGCCACCGAATTGCTGAGCCCGCCCCAATAGTCGAACTTCCGGAATCAGCTCTGTCCCGGCACGTCTGTATCGGTCGAGATGGCAGCTCAACGCCATCGGAGAAGTCCGACCGCGCGGGGCCGTCGTTGACCCGGTTATCCGGTACACCCGGCGGCCACACGTGGGGGAACCACATGGCACTTCCTGGGCGTGGGCGGCTTGCCGTCGGCGGCGCCGTGGCGGCGGTAATGATTGGGCTGCTGGCCCCGGGCGCCGCGGCCGCGAGCGGGCGGGCGGATGCCGGGCCAGGCTGCCGGTTCCTCGACGTTCCGGTGCCGGCAAGCGTGCTGGAGCGACAGATAGTCGACCTGCCGGGGCTTGCCGTGCTTGCCGGCGGTGGCGAGTTGCCGATCCACGGCCGGCTGTGCCTGCCCGACGGCGAGTCGCCGAAGACCGTGATGCTCGCGCAGCACGGCAGCACGTACAACAACACCTACTGGAACTCCGCGTTCGAGCCGGACGTTTACAACTTCTCCCGCGCGATGACCGACGCGGGTTACGCGGTGTTCGCCATCGATCGGCTCGGCTATGGCGGAAGCCCGCGCCTGACGCCTGAGCTGCTCACCCTGGAGGTGCACGCTGAGGTGACGCACGAGCTGATCGGCAAGCTGCGCGCCGGCGAGGCCGGCGGCGAGTCGTTCGACCACGTCATCCTGGTCGGGCATTCGTACGGCACGGCCACCGCCTGGCGCGAGTCAGCGAAGTACAACGACGCCGACGCGATCATCGGCACCGGTTGGAGCAACAGCGTGACGCCGGTCCCGACGGCGCGGTTCCTCGCCACCTACTACCCCGCCCAGCTGGACCCGATGTTCGCCGGCAGGAACCTCCCACCGGGCTACCTCACGATGCGACCCGGCACCCGAGGCGGCGATTACTTCTACGCCTCGGGCGGCTTCGACCCCGAGGTGGTCGACTACGACGAGAACGAACTGCGGGACACAGCGCCCGACGGCGAGGGCACGTTCGCCGCCCGATTCGGCGCGATCCCACTCGCCCCAGCTCCGGGCAGCCGCGACGACATCGAGGTGCCGCTCTCCAGCCAGACCAAGCGGATCACCATCCCGACGTTCCAGGTGCTCGGCAGCAAGGAGCTGCAGTTCTGCGGCACCGACCAAAACCGGTGCACCAGTAGTCAGCGGTTGCAGCGGGACGAGGCGAGGTTCTTCACCGAGCGTGCCTGCCTCCGCTCGGCGGTGACTCCACACTCCGGCCACATCCACAACTTCCACCGCAACGCCCAGTTCACCTACGCCTCCGTCCGAACCTTCGCCGACGACGTGCTCGGCCCGGACGGCGGCAATAAGGACAGCTACCGGGAGCACTGCGCGAGCATCTCCGGCGCAGACCTGGACGAGGGGCCTCCCCGGTTCGGACCCTGACCGCACTGAGCGGGTATGCCGATCGGTGACCAAGTCAGGACAGCGCTGTCGGTCCGCGGGTATCGCCTCGGCCATGCGGGTCAGCTCACATCACTCGATCAGCCGCAATGCCGCCATTCGGATTATGCTCAGCGCAACACCGCGAGTTCGCCTCTAGAACTCACCTGGGTCTCCGATACCCAGAATTGGACATGATCAAACGCGTTTATTGCACTGTTCACAGAATCGCGTCGTTTCGCCTGGTCGAAGCCCTGTAGCGGGTGCGGCCACGGCAACATTTGATTAACCTGACGTGATCATGACCGCCAGTGATGTCAGTTCCCCACCCCGAAAAATCGACGTTCCCGCGATTCTGATCGAGGCGCCGGCTATCGACGACGGAGTCGAGTGCTGGCGGCTTGCTCGGGAGTCGAATGTGCTGGACGTCAATTCCCGGTACGCCTACCTCCTCTGGTGTCGGGACTTCGCCGAGACGTCCGTGGTTGCCAAGCTCGGACGCCGGGTGCTCGGTTTCGTCACCGGCTACCGCCGGCCGGAGGAGCCCAACACGTTGCTGGTCTGGCAGGTCGCGGTGGACGCCACCGCCCGCGGCCACGGCCTGGCCGGGCGGATGCTGAACACCCTGTTCGACGGTGTTCCCGGGGTGGACCACATGGAAACCACCATTACCCCGGACAACGACGCCTCGATCGCGCTGTTCAGCGGATTCGCCAAGCGCCGAGGCGCACGAGTGCAGGTCACCGAGCTGTTCAGCGGGGACCAGCTGGCCCACGGCGGCGAAGACGACCACGAACCGGAGAACAAGTACCGCATCGGTCCGATCCCGGCCACCGCCGGCGACCGCTCGCCCCGTCGATCGCGGCAACTCTGAGGAGCAACGCTTCGTGACGATCACCAAGACGACCCCGCGGACCGCCGCGCCCATCCAGTCCCTGGAGGACGACCCGCTGAGCATCTTCACCGCGCTGGAGTCCGAGGTCCGCAGCTACTGCCGAGGTTGGCCGGTCGCCTTCGACACCGCCGTGGGCTCCCGGATGACAGACATCGACGGCAACAGCTACCTGGACTTCTTTGCCGGCGCGGGGGCACTCAACTATGGGCACAACAACCCGGCGCTGAAGGGCGCGCTGCTGGACTACCTGGCGCGCGACGGCGTGGTGCACAGCCTGGACATGCACACGGCGGCCAAGGCCGAGTTCCTGAAGACGTTCGATGAGCTGGTGCTCAAGCCGCGCGGACTGAACTACAAGGTTCAGTTTCCCGGCCCGACCGGCACCAACTCGGTGGAGTCCGCGCTCAAGCTGGCCCGCAAGGTCACCGGCAAGCAAGCGATGATCAACTTCACCAACGCCTTCCACGGCATGACGCTCGGGTCGCTGTCGGTGACCGGGAACTCGATGAAGCGCGGCGGCGCCGGCATCCCGCTGGTGCACGCCACCCCGATGCCCTACGACAACTACTTCGACGGCAAGGTGCCGGACTTCCTGTGGTTCGAGCGGGTGCTCGACGACGCCGGCAGCAGCCTGAACGAGCCGGCCGCGGTGATCGTGGAGACGGTGCAGGGCGAGGGCGGCATCAACCCGGCCAGGGCGGAGTGGCTGCGCGAGCTCGCCGCGCTGTGCCGGCGGCACGAGATCCTGCTGATCGTCGACGACGTGCAGATGGGCTGCGGGCGCACCGGGCCGTTCTTCAGCTTCGAGATCGCCGGGATCCAGCCGGACATCGTGTGCATCTCCAAGTCGATCAGCGGTTACGGGCTGCCGATGGCGCTCACCCTGATCAAACCCGAGCTGGACGTGTGGGGCCCCGGCGAGCACAACGGCACTTTCCGCGGCCACAACCCCGCGTTCGTCACCGCCACCGCCGCGCTGCGCCGCTACTGGGCCGACGACCAGCTGGAACAGAGCACCCTGGCCAAGGGGCAGCGGGTGGAGAGCGCGCTGCACGAGCTGGCCGGATCGCTGCCAGGCGACCTGGAGGTCAAGGGCCGAGGGCTGGCCAGGGGACTGGGTTTCGCTCAGGCCGAACTCGCCGACCAGGTGGCCGCCTCGGCGTTCCAGCGCGGCCTCCTGCTGGAGACGGCGGGTCCGGAGAGCGAGGTGGCCAAGATCATGCCGGCGCTCACCATCACCGATGCGGAGCTGGCCGAGGGCTTGGACATCTTCGCCGACGCGGTGCGGAGCGTGGTCCGATGATCGTGCGCACCCTGGAGGAGATCACCGACACCGACCGGGACGTGGTCACTCCACACTGGCGGAGCAAGCGGATCGTGCTGGCCGGCGACGGGGTTGGCTTCTCGGTGCACGAGACGGTGCTGGAAGCCGGCTCGGTCAACGAGTTCTGGTACGCCAACCACATCGAGGCGGTGTTCATCACCCAGGGCGAAGGCGAGCTGTACGACAGGGACAACGACGTCACCTACAAGCTCGGCCCGGGTTCGATCTACGTGCTGAACGGCCACGAACGCCACCAGTTGCGGCCCACCACCGAGATGCGCACTGTGTGCGTGTTCAACCCGCCGGTGACCGGGCGGGAGGTGCACGACGAGAACGGGGTGTACCCCCTGATAACCGAGGGCGAGCTGGGCAGTTAGCTCAGCGGAGGTGTGATGCGCAACGGCCTGGACAGCAACGGACGTCTGAATGGCCGCCTGGAGGACCTGGTGCTCGGCGACCTCCTGGCCGCCCGTGCCGAGACCCACAAGGAGGAGACCTTCCTGGAGTTCCGGGACGGCGGGTTCACCTACGGCGAGGTGGACCAGATGTCGAACCGGGTGGCGCAGGGACTGATCGCCGCCGGGGTGCGCCCCGGGCACCACGTCGCGGTGATGCTGCCGAACTGCCCCGAGCTGGTCTTCGTGATCTTTGCGCTGGCCCGGCTGGGCGCGGTCGCCGTTCCG
>DATHIT010000024.1:0-27461 GCA_035489915.1 Pseudonocardia sp.
CGGCGCGCCGACTGGGCGGCGGCCACCAGGTCCGGCGCGCTCACCCCGCCGCCGGCGCCGTGCCCGAGCAGCAGGCCGGCTCGCCCCTCCGGGGCGCAGTGCAGCGCGACCCTGGCCAGGCCGTGCGGGGTGTCCACCTCGAGGGCGCTCATCGACCTGCCCCGGAACGGGCGGCCGCCAGCGCGGCGGTGCGCTCGGTTGGCCCGGCTGACCCGGAAGACCTGGACGAGGCCGTGGACGATTCGGCGGGATCGACGGGCAGGTCCAGAGGTAGTTCTGGTTCGGCGGGCTCGGCGCGAGCGACCAGCTCCGGGCCCTCATTGCGCACGTTGTTCACCATGGCCGACACCGGTCGCAGCTCCAACCCGGCGACCAGTGCGTCGGTCGGCGGCCGCAGCAGCGACGCCGGGGGGCCGCCGTCCGGGTCCAGCCACGCCGCCCAGTCCTCGGCGGCCAGCAGCAGCGGCATCCTCGGGTGGATGTCGGCCAGCGGCCCGACGGCGTCGGTGGTCAGCACCGCGGCGGTGACCAGCGGCTCACCGCCGGCGGGCGAGCGCCAGAACTCCCAGATCCCGGCCATCGCCAGGGAACCGGCACCCGCCGCCTCGGTGCGGCGGGTGATGAAAAACGGCTGTTTCGCCCCACCGCCCCGGCGCCACTCGTACCAGCCGTCGGCCGGCAGCAGACAGCGCCGGGCGGCCAGCGCGGCGCGGAAACTCGGTTTGTCCGCCGCCGTCTCGGCCCGCGCGTTGATCAGGCGGGAGCCACCCGTTGGGTCCTTCGCCCAGGAGGGCACCAGCCCCCAGTGCAACACCCGCACGCTGCGCTCGGTGCGGCTCTGGTCCACGGTGCCCTCCGCGCCCCGGGGGTGCCGCTGCACCACCGCGAGCACCGGCTTGGTGGGCGCTACGTTGTAGTCGGGGCCGGGCGCCGCGTCTCCCGTCGCATCCACCGCGTGGAACTCCTCCGCGATGTCCACCGCCGCCTTCGTCGAGGCATACCGGCCACACATGCGCCCATGCTCCCACGAGTGCGGAATCATGAGCACATGCCCGATCCGTCCACACAGCCCAGCACCTCGACCCCCGAGCCGCGCACACCCGCGCCATGGCCGGCGCCCACCGCATCCGGACCGGTGACCGGCGCGGTCGCGGTGCCCGGCTCGAAGTCGCAGAGCAACCGGGCGCTGCTGCTGGCGGCGCTGTCCGGCGGGGACTGCGTGGTGGCGGGCGCGGCGGCCAGCCGGGACACCGCGCTGATGGTGGGCGCGCTGCGGGCACTCGGAGTGCCGGTGCGCGGCGCGGGCGAGCGGATCGAGGTCGGCGCGCACGACGGCTGGCGCGGGCACAGCGAGGTCGACGTGGGGCTGGCCGGCACGGTCATGCGGTTCGTCCCGCCGGTGGCCGCGCTGGCCGGCGGCCCGGTGCGCTTCGACGGCGACCCGCGCGCCCGGGAACGGCCGATGGGCCCGGTGCTGGACGCGCTGCGGGCCCTGGGCGCCCGGGTGCAGACCCACGGCGCGTCGGACACCCTGCCGTTCACCCTGCACGGCACCGGCGGGCTGCCGGGCGGCGAGGTGGTGCTGGACGCATCTGGTTCCTCGCAGTTCGTCTCCGGGCTGCTGCTCTCCGGGGCGGCTTACGAGAAGGGCCTGGTGGTGCACCACGACGGCAAGCCGGTGCCGTCGCTGCCGCACATCGAGATGACCGTCGACATGCTCCGCGCCGCCGACGTGGTGGTCGACGACGGCGAGCCGAACAGCTGGCGGGTCTCCCCCGGGCCGATCACCGTGCGGGACTGGACCGTGGAGCCCGACCTGTCCAACGCCTCGGTGTTCCTGGCCGCGGCGGCGGCCACCGCCGGCCAGGTCACCGTGCTCGGCTGGCCCGCCGCGTCCACCCAGCCGGGGGTGGCCATCCTGGGCGTGCTGGAGCAGTTCGGCTGCACCGTCACCCCCGGCCGCGTCGGCGTCACCGTGACCGGCCCGGACCGGCTGACCGGGGTGGACGTCGACCTGCACGACGTGGGTGAGCTCACCCCGACCATCGCCGCGCTGGCCGCGCTGGCCGAGGGGCCGTCCCGGCTGCGCGGTGTCGCGCACCTGCGCGGGCACGAGACCGACCGGCTGGCCGCGCTGGCCGCCGAGCTCACCGCGGTCGGCGGTGACGCGGTGGAGACCCCGGACGGCCTCCAGATCCGCCCCCGCCCGCTGCACGGACGCCCGGACCGGCCGTGGGGCGCCTACGCCGATCACCGGATGGCCACCGCCGGCGCGCTGATCGGGCTGGTGGTGCCCGGTGTGGCGGTGGACGACATCGGCAGCACGGACAAGACCATCCCGGACTTCCCGGCCCGCTGGGCGGCACTGTTGGGCGGAGCCGACTCGCCCTCGGCCTCAGGCGGCTGATGGCTCCGGCGCGGGAGTACGACGAGTCCGATGTCCGGGTCCGTCCCGGGCGGCGGGGAGCCCGGGCGAGGACCAAAATCCGGCCGGAGCACGCCGACGCCGAGCCGGCCATGGTGATCGCGGTGGACCGGGGCCGGTGGACCTGCGTGCCGGACGACGAGCCACAGGCCAGGGTGGTCGCCATGCGGGCCCGCGAACTGGGGCGCACGCCGATCGTGGTGGGCGACCGGGTCGGGCTGGTCGGCGACCGGTCCGGGGGCCCCGATGCGCTGGCCCGGATCGTCCGGGTGGCCGAGCGGAGCAGCCTGCTGCGTCGCACCGCCGACGATTCCGACCCGTACGAGCGGATCGTGGTGGCCAACGCCGAGCAGCTGGTCATCGTCTCCGCGTTGCTCGACCCGCCGCCCAGCATCGGGTTCGTGGACCGGGCGTTGGTGGCCGCGTACGCCGGCGGGTTGCGCCCAGTGCTGTGCCTGACCAAGGCCGACCTGGCGGAGACCCGCGCCACCGCCGATCCCGCCGAGGTGGCCGCCGCGTGGGCTGAGCTGGACCTGCCGGTCGTGGTCACCCGCTTCGACCGCCCGCCCGACGAGCTGCGCGCCGCGCTCACCGGTCGGCTGTCGGCGTTCATCGGGCACTCGGGGGTGGGCAAGTCGACGCTGGTCAACGCGCTGGTTCCGGACGCGGAACGAGCGGTCGGCCGGGTCTCCGGGATAGGCAAGGGCCGGCACACCTCGTCGTCCGCGGTGGCCATGCCGTTGCCCCGGTTGAGCACGCCGGAATGGCGGGAGCCGGCGGATAGCGCGCCGGACGGCTGGGTGATCGACACCCCGGGAATTCGATCGTTCGGGCTGGCGCACGTCTCGGCCAACCAGGTGGTCAGCGCATTCGCCGACCTGGCCGCCGCGATCAAGGACTGCCCGCGCGGATGTGGACACCTCGGGCCGCCCTCGGATCCGGAGTGCGCGCTGGACGAACTGGTCGCCACCGGCGGGGTCAGCGCCGGCCGACTGGAGGCCCTGCGCCGCGTGCTGGTCGCGCTGGCCGCCCCGTCCTGGTCCTGACCTGGTACTCAGCGCGGTGGGCTTTCGCCGAGGTCTACCTCAGCGGGGTTCGCCCATGATCCAAGCCCGCTCAGGTAGATCTCGGCGGGCCAGGGACCTGCCAGGGGCCTGCCACCCCTAACCCCGTGCCGGCCTAAGCCACCGGACGCAGCGGCGGAGCGCTGCGCGCTACCCGATACGGTGGATGCTCGTCCCCCGTTTGGAGGCCGCCGATGCACCGAGCCGTCCCCTGTCGCCGCGTGCCGCCTGGCGTCCCGGCCGGGTCGGTGAGTCTGTCCGCGCTCGCGCTCGCCGTGCTGGTTGCGCTGCTGGCCGGATGCGGCGGCAGCCCCACGACAGCGGCCCCCGCGCCGCAGGCCACCCCCGCGCCGCCGGCTCCGCTGGCCCGGTACGCCACGTTGACCGAGCTGGGCGCCGCCACCGGCGCCCAGATGACCGCGGACCGGACCGCCAGGATCACCGTGACCGGCGGGACCAGCGGAGGCCCGGTGCAGGCCAGCACCACCGGAGACGGCGCGATCAGCTTCGACCCGGTCGGGCCGTCCATGCAGATCACCGAGCGGGTCCAGCCCGCCGGCGCACCGGCACCCGAGGAACTCAGCCTCGTCGTGCTGCCGGACCAGGTGTACGTCAAGCCACCGGCGGGTGCCGGCATCCCCGTCCCGCCGGGCAAATCCTGGCTGCGGATCCAGCCCAACGCCACCGACCCGATCTCCCAGCAGTTCGCCCAGCTGGCGCAGAGCGTGCGGGCGAACGCCGACCCCACCCGCAGCTTCACCCAGTTCGGCGACGCGGCCACCATCGTGAGTTCCGCGGAGGAGCCGCTGGACGGGGTGCGCGCGGTCCGCTACCAAATCCGGGTGGACGTGGCGAAGGCGGCCGCCCAGGAAACCGACCCCGCGCTCAAACAGCAGCTGCAGCAGACCGCGCAGAACATGGGCACGGTGGACTCGGCGCTGTGGCTGGACGGGCGGAACCGCCCGCTGCGGGTGCTGCTGCAACAGCCGCTGGGCGCCGGTCAGGGCACCTACACGGTCGACGCGCGGTACCGGGACTGGGGCCAGCCGGTGCAGATCGCCCCGCCACCGGCCGACCAGATCGCGCCGAGCTGACCCGTACCGGCGATCTTGCTGGGAGGCGCGGCCCAGGCCCAGTAGCGTGGGCCCCGCCTTCTAGCGTCTCGGGGGTTCGATGCGCCGACTGGCACTTGCCGTGCCCAGCGCCGCGCTGTTGGTGACGCTGATCGGCGGCTGCGGCCAGCCGGCCCCTACGTCCAAGGCACCCCCACTGCCGCACTACACCTCGGTGTCCCAGCTGGCCGCTGCCGCCGGCGCACAGCAGCGCGCGGACCGCTTCGTGAAGCTGCACCTGACCGGGGTCACCACGGACAACCCGCCGAGGAGCATGACCGGCGACGGCGAGATCTCCTTCGACGCCGCCGGGCCCAGGATGCGGATCGAGCAGAGCATCCAGCCGATGGACGCCGCTCCCAGCCCGGCATTCACCCTGCTGATCCTGCCCAACCAGGTGCTGCTGCAACCCCCGCCGGGCACCGTGGTCACTTCGCCGGGCAAGAGTTGGTTCCAGATCCGCCAGACACCGGGCAACACCACGCTCGCCCAGTTCAGTCAGCTGGTGCAGAGTCTGCGGGACAGCAGCGACCCCATCCAGACGTTCGCCCAGCTCGGCGACGCGGCCAGCGCGGTGACGTCGGGCGACGAGGTGCTGGACGGGGTTCCGGCGGTCCGCTACACGGTCAGCCTCGACCTGGCCAAGGCCACCCAGCAGCGGGCCGACCCCTCGGTGATGCACGCGGTGGCCGACCTGGTGCGCGCCGGCCGGGCGGCCGACGACACCACGCTGTGGCTGGACGCGCGCAACCGCCCACTTCGGATGCTGCTCAGCCGGACCATCGCCTCGGACACCGGAGCGCGCACCACCTACGCCGTCACGGTCCGATACCGGGACTGGGGAGCGCCGGTGGATGTCCCGGTGCCGGATCCCGCCCAGATCGTGGGCAACTGACGACCGGGGCTCAGAGGTCGAGCAGCTCGAGCAGGAACGGCAGCTCGGACGGGTCGTACCAGGCCAGCTCGAAGTCCTCGGCCTCCCCCAGGACGAACTCCGCGTCCGGGTCGCCCAGGTCGGCGGAGTCCACCACAGCGGCGGCCTGACGCACCGCGTACTCGGCCTCGGGGTCGTCGATGTGCACCGCGGCAACGGCGGTGGCCGGGATTGACCCGGTGACCCGGACGGCGGCGTCATCCAGGTCCGGGCGGGGCAGCGCGGCGTCGGTATCCACGGCCACCACCACCCGCCGAGGCCACGCCGGCTGGTCGCCGACCAGCTCGATCGACAGCAGGCGCAGCGAGGCGCGGGCCGCTTCCCGCATGGCCACGTACTCCAGCTCGTCGGTGTCCCCGGCGGCGTACGCCTCACGCAGCGCGGGGGTCAGCGCGAACGCGGTCCCGCCCAGCGGGTCCAACACGTCATCGGCGACCAGCCGCCGCAGCATCCGCAGCGTCGCCGGTACATATATCCGCATCCTCAGACCACCGAGCCAACCAGTTCGTCCAGCGCTTCGGGGATCATCCCAGCAAGCGTATCCACATCCCCCATCGCATCCCGGTCGGCGTTGAAGCCGTAGTACACGCCACCGTCATAGGAGGTCAGCCCGATGGACAGGGCCTGCCCCTTGGCCAGCGGCACCACCGGGAACATCTCCAGCATGGTCGCCCCGGCGGCATAGAGCGGTACCTGCGGGCCGGGCACGTTGGTCACCACCAGATTGAAGATACGTCGGGACATCCCGCTGGCCGCCCTGGCCCCCAGCGCATGCAGCGTGGGTGGGGCGAACCCGCCGAGCCGGACCAGGGTCTCCGCGCCCACCGACCGGCCGCTGTCCGCGTGCACCCGCATCTGGTGGGTCACCTGGTGCAGCCGCACCACCGGGTTCGGCTCACCCACCGGCAGGTCCACCAGGAACGAGGCCACCCGGTTGCCCAGCAGGGCGTCCAGCGCACCGGCGTCGTCCGGCTCGGCGCGCACCGACAGCGGGACCATCGCGCGCACCGTGCTGGACGCGGTCACCGGCTCGCCCCGGGACAGCAGCCAGTTGCGGATCGCCCCGGACACCACGGCGAGCACCACGTCGTTGACCGCGCAGCCGTGCATGGCGCGCACCGCCCGGTAGTCCTCCAGCCTGGTACGGGCCACCGCGAACCGCCGCTGGGTGGAGATCGCCACATTCAGCGGGCTGCCCGGGGCGCGGCTGGCCGCCGTCCTGATCACCGTCGCCACCTGGCCGAGCACGTCGACCACCTTGCCCGCGGTGGCCGCCGCGTCCCCGGCGGCCGCGCGCACGTTGTCCACCACCTCGGTGGGCCGCCGCCACGACTCCACCACGGCGTCCGCGACCAGCTTCATCCGGCTGGGCTGGCGGCGTGGGCTCCACACCGTGCCGAATTCCTCCCTCGGGGTGGCCGAGACGTCCAGGATGACCTGGGCGATGTCGATCGCCCGGATGCCGTCCACCAGGGCCTGGTGGGTTTTGGTGACCATCGCGATGCGGTTCCCGTCCAGCCCCTCGACCAGGTACATCTCCCAGAGCGGGCGGGTGTGGTCCAGTGGGCGGGACATCAGCCGGGCGATCAGGTCGTGCAGCGCCCGCTCGGTGCCCGGTTTGGGCAGTGCCGAGCGGCGCACGTGGTAGGTCAGGTCGAAGTCCGGGTCGTCCACCCAGACCGGGCGGGCCAGCGAGGCCGGTACGTGGCGCACCTTCTGCCGGTACCGGGGCACCAGGTCGATGCGCTGCTCGATCAGCCGCAGCAGCCGCTCGTAGTCGAAACCGGACCGGGGGCGCCGGAAAATCGCCACCGCGCCGACGTGCATCGGGGTGGTCGGGTGTTCGAGGTAGAGGAACGACGCGTCCAACGCCGAGAGGCGATCGGGCATGGCGCGATCCTCGCATGCGATGCTGACCGGCGTGCCGCCGCGCAGCCCGAAAGACACGTTTATCACGGTGTATGGCCGCAAGCCCGTGCTCGAAGCCCTGACCGATCCCCGGCTGATCGTCGACAAGATCATTACCGCGGACAACGCCCGAGGCGGCAGCCTGTCCGCCATCCTGGCCGCCGCCAAGGACCGGGGTGTCCCGGTGCAGCAGGCCACCGCGCACCGGGTCAAGGTGCTCGCCGGAAACGGGCACCACGACCAGGGTGTGCTGGCCGACGTGGTCGCGCCGAAGATGCGTCCGCTGCCCGACTACCTCGAGGAGCTGGCCCAGCTGCCCGGCGACACCCCGTGCGCGCTGTTGGTGCTGGACGCGGTGACCAATCCGGGCAACGTGGGGATGGTGCTGCGCACCGCCACCGCCGCCGGGATCGACGGGGTGCTGCTGCCCCGCCGGGGCGTGCCGGCCATCGACCCGCTGGTGATCAAGGCTTCGGCCGGGGTGGCGTTCCGGGCGCCGGTGTTGCGCGCGGCCACCGCCGCGGAGGGCTGCGCCCAGCTGCGCGCGGCCGGCATCCGGGTGCTCGGGCTGGCCGGGGACGCCTCGGTGTCGCTGCTGCGCGACCCGTTGCCGGAGCGGGTGGCGCTGGTGTTGGGCAACGAGACCGATGGGCTGTCCGACGCGGTGCGCGCCGAACTGGACGGCACGGTGGCCATCCCGATGCGCGGCGGGGTGGAGTCGCTGAACGTGGCCAGCGCGGCCGCGGTGGCCTGCTACGAGCTGCTCCGCCGGCGAGAGGCCTGACCAAGACGTCTCAGCGGCCGCCGACTTAAGGTATTCGCATGGTGCACCGTCGACTGCCTCGCCCGGCTGAGCTGCGCGAGCTGCTCCGCCCCGCCCCGATCCAGCTGAACGCCACTGATCGGCGGCTGACCCGGGCCGGTTCCATCGCCGATCTGCGCGCGCTGGCCCAGCGCCGGGCGCCGAGGGCCGTGTTCGACTACACCGACGGCGCCGCCGGGGTCGGCGAGCTGGCGCTGCGCCGGGCCAGGGAGACGTTCCAGCGGCTGGAGTTCCACCCGTCGGTGCTGAATGACGTGTCCTCGGTGAGCACCGAGACCACCATCCTGGGCAAGCCCTCCGCGCAGCCGTTCGCGCTCGCCCCGACCGGCTTCACCCGGATGATGCACACCGAGGGCGAGTGCGCCGTGGTCAAGGTGGCTGAGCGGGCCGGCATCCCGTACGCGCTGTCCACCATGGGCACCACCACCATCGAGGACATGGCCGCCGCCGGGCCCGACGCGCGCAAGTGGTTCCAGCTGTACCTGTGGCGGGATCGCGCGCCGGCCAAGGACCTGCTGGACCGGGCCATCGCCAGCGGCTACGACACGCTGCTGCTGACCGTGGACACGCCGGTGGCCGGGGCGCGGCTGCGCGACGTGCACAACGGGCTGACCGTCCCGCCGCAGCTGACCCTGCGCACCTTCCTGGACGGTGCCCTGCACCCCCGCTGGTGGTTCGACCTGCTCACCACCGAACCGCTCGCCTTCGCCAGCCTGTCCTCCTCGGAGGGCACGGTGGCCGACCTGATCGACCGCGTCTTCGACCCGGCCATCACCCTGGCCGACCTGGAATGGCTGCGCGGCGCCTGGCCGGGGTCGCTGGTGGCCAAGGGTGTGCAGTCGGTCACCGACGCCGAGCGGGTGGTGGCCGCCGGCGCCGACGCCGTGCTGCTGTCCAGCCACGGTGGCCGCCAGCTCGACCGCGCCCCGGTGCCACTGGAGCTGGTGCCGTCCGTGCGGGAGAAGCTGGACGGCCGCGCCGAGGTGCTGGTGGACACCGGCATCACCACCGGCGCGGACGTGGTGGCCGCCATCGCGCTGGGGGCGCACGCCGCGCTGGTCGGCCGGGCGTACCTGTACGGGCTGATGGCCGGCGGCGAGCGCGGGGTGGCGCGCGCGGTGCGGATCCTGTCCGACGAGGTGGCGCGCACCATGGCACTGCTCGGCGTCACCAGCGTCGACCAACTCCGCCCCGCCCACGTCTCCTTCCGCCCCTAACCCGGACCACCGCCCGGGGTTCCGGACTGCCCGCGAGTCGGCGCTCCCAGCACCCTGAGTCGGCGCTCTCAGCACACCTGCCCAGGTGCTGAGACGCCCGACCTGGCCCGGTCAGTCCAGGGCGCGGCGCAGGAAGCCGTGGATGCCGGCCCAGCCGGACGCGACGATCGCCACCACGGTGACCACGATGCACAGCCCGTACGGCAGGTGTGGCACCGACGGCACCAGCACCGCACGGACGCCCTCGCTGACGTAGGTCAGCGGGTTGACCGCGCACAGCACCTGGAACCAGCGCTCACCGGACAGCGAGTACCAGGGGAACTGCACGCACCCGGTGAACATGAGCGGGGCGAAGATCAGCGCAAACAGCACGTTGATCCGTCGCGGCGGCACCAGCGTGCCGATCGCCAGCCCCATCGTGCCGCCCAGCACCGCGCCGAGCACCGTGCACAGCAGGGCCGGCGCCCACCCGCCGACCGGCCAGGACACGCTGGGCAGCATGAGCAGCCCGATCGGCACCATGAGCACGGCGGCGATCAGCCCACGCAGCGCCCCGAAGACCATCTTCTCCACCGCCACCAGGTGGATCGGCATCGGCGCGAGCAGCCGGTCGTCGATCTCCCTGGTCCAGGCGAAGTCCATGACCAGCGGGAAGGCGACCGCGTGCAGGGCACCGAAGAACGCGTTCAGCGCGATCAGCCCGGCCAGCATGATCTCCCCGTAGCCGGCGCTGACGAACCCGGCGCCGTCCAGCACCTTCGCGAAGATGAACAGGAAGAAGAACGGCTGGATCATGTTCTGAGCCAGGAACGCGACCAGCTCCTTACCGGTCACGTGCACATCCCGGCTGAGCACGGCCAGGAACACCCGCGCCGAGGAGCACGGCGGGGCGACCGGCGGCGCCGGCGGGTGCCACCCCACCGGAGCCGAAGGAGCGGGGATCAGGGCGGCCGGACTGAACCGGGGGAAAACCGCCCCTAGGGCGGGCCGCACAGAGAGTTTGGGGGTGCCGTGCGGCACGGTGGGGGCAGTCATCGCAGATCCCTTCCGGTCAGGTGGATGAACACGTCTTCCAGGCTCGGCTCGCCGATCGACAGGTCGGCCATCGAGGCCCCGCGCGCGGAGAGCGCGGCGGCCACCGGGCCGACCAGCGTGGCCGGTTCGCCGGATACATAAATCCGCAGGCGCACGGTGGCGCCCTCCGGCGCGCCGCTGCGCCCGTTCGTGCTCTCGGTGGCACCGGTGCCACCGAGTTGCTCGACCCGCTCGACGCCGGGCAGTTCGAGCAGCGGGGCGGTCAGCACCGCGACCGAGGCCGTCCCCGGCCGCACGCTCACCTCCAGGGTTGCGCTGCCCGGCAGCGAACGAACTAACTGCTCGGGGGTGTCCAGCGCGAGCATCCGGCCGTGGTCCACGATGCCGACCCGGTCGGACAGCTTGGCGGCCTCGTCCATGTCGTGCGTGGTGAGCACGACGGTGACGCCCTCCTCACGCAGTACCCGCACCCGGTCGTGCACGAACAGCCGGGCCTGCGGGTCCAGCCCGGTGGAGGGCTCGTCCAGGAACAGCACCTCGGGCCGGTGCATCAGTCCCCTGGCGATCATCAGGCGCTGCGCCTGGCCACCGGACAGCTTGTCCACGTTGCCCTTCGCCTTGTCCGCCAGCCCCATCCGCTCCAGCAGCTCGTCCGCCCTGGCGAACCGCTCGGCTCGGGACATCCCGTGGTAGGCGGCGTGGAAGATCAGGTTCTCCCGGGGGGTCAGCGCGCCGTCCAGGTTGACCCGCTGCGGCACCACGCCGAGCTTGGCGCGCACCGCGACCGAATCTCGCATCACGTCCAGCCCGGCCACCCGCGCGATGCCGGAGGTCGGCCTCACCCGAGTGGTGAGTACCCCCACAGTGGTGGTCTTGCCGGCACCGTTCGGGCCCAGCAAACCGAACACCTCTCCCCGGCGCACCCCGAAGGAAAGCCCGTCCACCGCGTTGACCTCGGTCTTCGGGTACCGCTTGACGAGGCCGAGAACCTCAACCGCGAGCTCGTCGGACCGACCAGACGCTGCGCCGTACACGGTGCCCTCCCTCACTAACCGGCCAACCAGACCTACCCAGCTTGACCCGAAAGGGGGTACAGGGTGCTCCCCGCGGGTAGATCCGGGAAGCGAGTTTCGCATCTCAACGCGATGTTGACCTCAACAGAAGTTGAGGGTTGAGACTGGTGGGATACGAGGGAGGCCAGAATGATCGTGGTGACCGGGGCGACCGGCAATGTAGGTGGCAACGTGGTGCGGCAGCTGCTCGACGCCGGCGAGCGGGTCCGGGCGGTGACCCGAAGCCCGGACACGGCTCGGCTACCGCGGGGCGTCGAGGTGGTGCGCGGCGACCTGGCCGAGCCATCCACACTGACCGGCGCGTTCGACGGGGCGGAGCGGATTTTCCTGTTCCCGGTGCCCAGCACGGTGGACTCGGTGGCCGAACTGGCCAAGGCGAGCGGCGTGCGGCGAGTGGTGGCGCTGTCCTCCAGCGCGGCCGCGGACCAGGACGACAACCCGATCTCGGTCATGCACCGGACCGTGGAGCGGGCGCTGGAGAACTCCGGGCTGGACTGGACCTTCGTGCGGCCGGGCGGCTTCGCGACGAACACCCTGAGCTGGGCGCCATCGGTGCGCGCCGAGAGTGTGGTGCGCGCGCCCTATCCGGACGCCGCGGCGAACCTGATCCACGAGGCGGACATCGCGGCGGTGGCCACCACCGCGTTGCTCGAGGACGGTCATGTCGGCGCGCGCTACGAGCTGACCGGGCCGCATTCGATCACGCAGGCCGAGCAGGTCCAGGCGATCGCGGCGGCCCTCGGTCGGGATGTCCGCTTCGAGGAACAGACCCCGGAGCAGGCCCGCCGGACGATGGTCGAGTACCTGCCGGCGCCGATCGCGGACATCCTGCTGAGCTACTGGGCGGGCTCGGTCGGTGTGCCGGCCCCGGTGCTGCCCACCGTCGAGCAGGTCACCGGGCGTCCGGCCCGTTCCTACCCTGAGTGGGCCGTCGACCACGCCGAGGACTTCGGCGCCCCGAGCTGACTTTGGCTTCGGCGACCCGGTCAGATACCGGCCAGCCGCGCACGACGCCGGATGCCGGCCTGCTCGAGCAGCCAGATCAGCAGGGCAAGCAGCGGGAACGCCGCGCCCAACAGGCAGACGCCGGTCCACCCGAACCAGGCGTACATTGCGGCGGCCAGCCCGCTCCCGAGGGTGCCGCACAGGAAGTAGGCGGTCATGTAGGCGGTGTTCAACCGGCTGCGCGCGTCCGGGCGCAACGGGTAGATGACGCTCTGGTTGGTGATCTGCAGGCCCTGGACCCCGAGGTCGAGCAGCAGCACGCCGATGATCAGCGCGATCACCGAGTCCCGGCCGAGGAACAGCGGCAGGTAGCTCAGCGCGGACAACGTCGCGAACCCGGCCGTGGTCCACCGCGCGTGGCCCCGGTCGGCCAGCGTGCCGGCGAACCGGGCGGCCACCGCGCCGGCCGCGCCGAGCAGCGCAAACAGCCCGATCTGGATCTCGCTCCAGTGGTAGGGCGGGCGGGCCAGCAGGAAGCCGGAGGTACTCCAGAACACGCTGAAGGCGGCGAAGGACATGCCGCCGTAGGCCATCCGGTAGCGCAGCGCCGATTCGGTTCGGATCAGCCGCAGCACCGAGCGCAGCAACGCCGGATACCCCATCCGCACGGTCGGCTGGTGCACCGGCAGCTCCCGCCACAGCACCACCGCCACGGCGAGGGTGACCAGCGCCGCGATGCCGAACACCCAGCGCCAGCCGATCACCCCGGCGAGCAGCCCGGACACCGTGCGGGAGAGCAGGATGCCGATCAGCAGCCCGCTCATCACGGTGCCCACCACCTGGCCCTGCCGTCCTTCCCCGGCCAGGTGCGCGGCGAACGGCACAATCACCTGCACGGCGACCGAGGTGAGCCCGACCAGCACGGCGGCCGAGGCGATCACCGCCAGCCCGGGCGCGGTGGCCATCCCGGTCAGCCCGATCGCGCATCCGGTGAGCAGCACGAGCAACAGCCGGCGCCGCTCGAGCAGGTCACCCAACGGCACCAGGGTGGCCAGCCCGATCGCGTAGCCGAGCTGGATCAGCGTGATGAGCAGCCCGACCGCGCCGGTGGAGGCGTGGAACGCCTGCGCCAACGTCTCGGCCAGCGGTTGCAGGTAGTAGATGTTGGCCACCACCGCGCCACTGGCGAAGGCCATGGTGGCCACCACCCGGCGATCGGCGGAGCGGCTCCCGGCCGGTCGATCACGCTGTGCGTCGCGGTGCGCATCACCAGCCGGCTGGTCAGGGGCTATCTCGGGCTCCGCGATCGGACGTTCGGCACTCACTCGATCCAGGATGCGGCCGGGGCGATTGTTCTGTCCAAGACAACGTTTCGCTGATACCCATCTATAAGATTGATGAATGGAGCTGCGCCAGGTCGAGCATTTCCTCGCCGTTGTGGAACATGGCAGCTTCACCGCGGCCGCCCGGGTGAGCCGGATCGTGCAGTCCGCGCTGAGCACCTCGATCCGCAACCTGGAGCGCGAGCTGGGCGGCGCACTGTTCGAGCGGACCACCCGGCGGGTCACCCTCTCCGAGGCCGGCCGGGCCTTCCTGCCTGGCGCCCGCCGGCTGCTCACCGAGGCCGGGGCGGCCGCCGACGCGGTCCGCGCGGTAGCTGGCCTGCATCGTGGCCGGGTGGCCATCGGCATGATCCAGTGGCTCGGCCCGGTGGACCTGCCCGCCGAGCTGTCCAGGTTCCACCGCGAGTATCCGGAGATCCAGATCAGCGTGCTCAACGCCCCGGTGAGCGTGCTGCTCGATCGGCTGCGGGAGGGCGAACTGGACCTGGCCTATCTAGCGGCCGACGGCGCGCTGCCCGACGACACCGTCGGGCGCACGGTCTTTCGCGAGGACCTGCTGTTGATCACTCCGCCGGGACACCGGCTGGCCGGGCAGCCTCGGGTCAGCTGGGCCGAACTGGACGGCGAGCCGTTCGTGGACTTCGCCGAGGGCACCGCGGTGACCGGCATCATCCGTCGGCTGTCCACCCAGCTCGGGCTGCACCGCCGGGTGGTGGGCCAGGTGACCCAGCTCGACCTGCAGCTCGACCTGGTGCGCAACGGGCTCGGGGTGGCGATCGTGCAGGGCACCCTGGCCCGCTCGACGACGGGGGTGGCGGTGGCCGAGCTGGCCGACCCGTCGGTGCGCTGGGAGGTCAGCCTGGTCAGCCGGGCACCCGGCCCGATCAACCCGGCCGCGGTGGCACTGCTGGATCACCTGGTACCCGCGCGTTAGCTGGTTGGGCGTTCCTGGACGAGGAGCAGGACCGCCGACTCCCCGTGCGACAGTCGCCGCCGTTTCCTGGCCTGGGTGAAGGTATCCGCCAGCGTGCCGTCCGCATAGGACTCTGGAACCCGAGGGTTGACATAGCTCTTGCGGCACACCGCCCGGGTGTTGTTGAGCCGTTCGGCGGCCGCGTCGATCGCTGCGTTGATCTTCCGCTTGGCGTCCGCCGCCGACCGGGGTGGCCCGAGTGCGACCAGGGCTTCGGCGGCGGTCACCGTGCCGCCCCAGGTGCGGAAGTCCTTGGCGGTGAAGATCGCCCGGGTGTTGGCCCGAAGGTAGGCGTTGACCTCCGCCGACCCGACGTCGACGATCTTGCCGTCGTCGTCGACGTATTGGAACAGCTCCTGCCCGGGCAGCTCGTGGCAGGCGTGCACGACGGCGGCCAGACCCGGGTCACTGAGCAGGACCCGCTGCTCCTTACCGGACTTGGCCCGGAACTCGAACATCACCGTGGTCGGGTTCCGGAACCGGACGTGGTCGTGCCGCAGGGTGGTCAACCCGTACGACCGGTTCCGCCGGGCGTACTCCTCGTTGCCGATGCGGATCAACGTCAGGTCCATCAGCCGGATCACCGCCCCGAGCACCTTCTCCCGAGGCAGTCCGGGCAGGCCCAGATCCTCTTCGATGCGCCGGCGCAGGCCGGGCAACACCTTCGCGAAGCCGCCCAGCCGGTGGTACTTCGTCTGGTCGCGCACCTCGCGCCAGCGCGGGTGGTACCGATACTGCTTGCGCTCGCGAGAATCCCGTCCGGTAGCCAGGATGTGGCCGTCTGGCCTCGGGCTGATCCACACCTCGGTCCAGGCGGGCGGAATCCCGATCGCGTCGATCCAGGCCCGCTCGCCCGGATCCGCTATGACGCTGCCGTCCGGCCGCCGATACACCCAGCCGCCGTCGCCGCGATGCCTGCTGATGCCGGGTGACGCGTCGGTGACATAGGTGAGACCAGCGCATTCGACGGCGACCGGATCGGGCCCGCTCATCTGCCCGGCATGCCCACCACACCGGGACCTAATCACCGCGCGGCTCAACCACCGCGCGGCTCAATGACCGGGCGGCGAGGTCCCCACTGCCGCCACAGCCGTTGTTGACCAACGGTGCCAGCGGATTTCGCCGATCTCGCCCGCGCGGGGTGGGGCGGACCGCATACTGGCCGCGCCCACTTCCGCCGGCTGCCCTCCGGCGGGTTGCCCAGCGCCCGGTCGTGCCTCCGGTCGTCCTCCGTTGACCGCCACGGATGCGCCGCACGCGCTTCAGGGGAGCCATGACCACGACCATCAGTCCCGCACTCGATGCCGCCGCCATGCCCGCGTCGATCAGCCCCGCGATCATTCCCGCCGCCCGGACCGTGGTGCGGAGATTGCCCGACTTCGACGCCGAGCCGCCCGCGCTGCCGCTACCCCGGCAGCCGTACACCACCCCGCCGGCCCGGCCGAACACCGCCGAGGCCAGCACCGCCGGGCCCCAGACCGCGCCCGGCCCGGTTCCACCGGACCGCGCTCGGCTGCAGGCCCACCTGACCTTGCGCCTGATCGTGGAGGTGCTGGACGGGCGCCGCCCGGCCGCGCAGCTTGGCGGCGCGGTCACCGACCCGGTGCTGCGCTACGTGGTCTACCTGGCCGGCCGGTTGGACGAACCACGGCCCCGGGCGTCCCAGTCCGGGCGCCGGCACATCGGGCACCGCCGCGAGGGCAGTGCCGAACGTGTCCGGGGAGCCGGCCTGCGCTCGATGCGGGTCTGCCACCCGGCCGAAGGGGTCGCCGAGGTCAGCGTGGTCTGGCGGTACCGGGGACGGTTCCGCGCCCTGGCCGCCCGCTTCGAGCTGCTGGAATCCGACCCGGCCGAGACCGCTGAGCCGACGGCCGAGCCGCGCTGGCGGTGCACCGCGCTGCGCCTCGGCTGACCTGCGTCAGTCCCCGGGCGCCGGCCCGGACCAGCGTCAGCCGCGGGCGCCGGTCCGGGCTCCGTGGCAATGCTTGTACTTGCGACCGGAGCCGCACGGGCAGGGCTGGTTGCGGGACGGTTCAGCCGAACCCGTCCCGGCGCTCCCGCCGCTTTGGCCGGCGCCCTGCTGGCTCGCCGAACCGTCCTCGGCCGGGCCGCTGTAGCGCAGCGCGCCGGTGTCGGTCGGACCGCCAACCCCGCGCAGCGCGGAGGGCACCCGCAGGTTGGGGTCGGTGGGCGGCGACGGGTCGGCCGCCGGGGTGGCGTGCCGGCCGCGCTTGCCGGTCGGCGCCGCCTCAGCCGGTGCCGCGCCAGCTGACGCCGCCGCGACCTCGCCGGCGACGGTCCCGACCGCCCGCACGGTGCCCTCGGCGCCGTCGGAGCTGACCGGGTGCGCTCCGCTGGCCGGTTCGGTCGCGTCGTTCTGCTGCAGCGCCATGCCCGGGCGGGTGGTGGCCTCAACCGGGGCGACCTGCACGTTGAACAGGTACCCGACGGCCTCTTCCTTGATCCCGTCCATCATCGCGGCGAACATGTCGAAGCCCTCGCGCTGGTACTCGATCAGCGGGTCGCGCTGGGCCATCGCGCGCAGCCCGATGCCCTCCTTGAGGTAGTCCATCTCGTAGAGGTGCTCGCGCCACTTGCGGTCCAGCACGGTGAGCAGGATCTGCCGTTCCAGCTCGCGCATGCCGCCCTGCGCCGGGATGGTGTCGTCGATCTCCACCTCGCGCCGCTGGTAGGCCTCCCTGGCGTCGGCCACCACCGCCTCGAAGATGAGGTCGCGGGTCAGCTCGATGGGCTCGCCGAACGCGTCGTCGTCGTGGTCGGCCGCCTCCACCAGGTCCTGCCAGCGGATACTGACCGGGTACAGGGTGCCCAGCGCGGTCCACAGCGCATCCAGGTCCCAGTCCTCGGCGTAGCCGTCCGAGGTGGCTCCGTCGATGTACGCGCCGACCACGTCGGAGAGCATGTGCTCGACCTGCTCGCGCAGGTTCTCCCCGGCGAGCACCCTGCGGCGCTCGGCGTAGATCACCTTGCGCTGCTGGTTCATCACCTCGTCGTACTTGAGGACGTTCTTGCGGATCTCGAAGTTCTGCTGCTCGACCTGGGTCTGTGCGCTGCGGATCGCCTTGGTGACCATGCCGGCCTCGATCGGCACGTTGTCCGGCACGTTCAACCGGTTCATGATCGCTTCGACGGCCTGGCCGTTGAACCGGCGCATCAGTTCGTCGCCAAGGGACAGGTAGAACCGGGACTCACCGGGGTCGCCCTGCCGGCCGGAGCGGCCGCGCAGCTGGTTGTCGATCCGCCGGGACTCGTGCCGCTCGGTGCCCAGCACGTACAGCCCGCCGGCCAGCTTGACCTCCTCGGCCTCGGCGGCCACCTGGTCGCGGGCCTCGGCCAGCGCGGTGTCCCAGCCGGCCTCGTACTCCTCCGGCGTCTCCACCGGGTCCAGCCCACGGGCGCGCAGCTCCAGGTCGGCCATGAACTCCGGGTTGCCGCCGAGCATGATGTCGGTGCCCCGGCCGGCCATGTTGGTGGCCACTGTGACCGCGCCGGCGTGCCCGGCCTGCGCGATGATCGTGGCTTCCCGCTCGTGCTGCTTGGCGTTGAGCACCTCGTGCGGCACGCCCCGAGCCATCAGCAGCTTGGCCAGGTACTCGGACTTCTCCACGCTGGTGGTACCGACCAGCACCGGCTGGCCGGCCTCGTGCCGCTCGGTGATGTCGTCGGCCACCGCGTCGAACTTGGCCGGCTCGGTCTTGTAGATCAGGTCGGACCGGTCGGCCCGGACCATCGGCCGGTTGGTCGGGATGGACACCACGTTCATCTTGTAGATCTGGTGCAGCTCGGCCGCCTCGGTCTGGGCGGTACCGGTCATCCCGGAGAGCTTGGCGTAGAGCCGGAAGAAGTTCTGCAGGGTGATGGTGGCCAACGTCTGGTTCTCGGCCTTGATCTCCACCTGCTCCTTGGCCTCGATGGCCTGGTGCATGCCCTCGTTGTAGCGCCGGCCGAGCAGCACCCGCCCGGTGAACTCGTCGACGATGAGCACCTGGCCGTCGCGGACGATGTAGTCCTTGTCCCGCTTGAACAGCTCCTTGGCCTTCATCGCGTTGTTCAGGTAGCCGACCAGCGGGGTGTTCGCCGACTCGTAGAGGTTGTCGATGCCCAGCTGGTCCTCGACGTAGGCCACGCCCTCCTCGGTGACCCCGACGGTGCGCTTGCGCTCGTCGACCTCGTAGTGCACGTCCTTGGTCATCAGCGGGGAGAGCCGGGCGAACTCGGTGTACCAGCGGGCGCTCTGCTCGGCCGGCCCGGAGATGATCAGCGGGGTGCGGGCCTCGTCGATCAGGATCGAGTCGGCCTCGTCGACGACCGCGAAGTTGTGCCCGCGCTGCACCATGTCCTCGGTCATCCAGGTCATGTTGTCGCGCAGGTAGTCGAAGCCGAACTCGTTGTTGGTGCCATAGGTGAGGTCGGCGGCGTAGGCGGTCCGGCGCTCGCTGGGCGACATCTCGGAGAGGATCACGCCGACGGTCAGCCCGAGGAAGCGGTGGATGCGGCCCATGTTCTCCGCGTCGCGCTTGGCCAGGTAGTCGTTCACCGTGACCACGTGCACCCCGTCGCCGGAGATCGCGTTGAGGTACGCGGGCAGCACACAGGTGAGCGTCTTGCCCTCACCGGTCTTCATCTCCGCCACGTTGCCCAGGTGCAGCGCGGCGCCGCCCATCATCTGGACCTTGAAGGGCCGCTGGCCGATGGTGCGCTTGGCCCCCTCGCGGACCACGGCGAACGCCTCGGGCAGCAGGTCGTCCAGCGATTCGCCGTCCGCGTACCTGGCCCGGAACTCCTCGGTCTTGGCACGCAGCTCGGCATCGCTGAGCCGCTGCACGTCCGCCTCGAAGGTATCGACGTGGTCGGCGATACGGGACAGTCGCCGCACCAACTTTGTCTCACCGGCACGGAGCAGACGGTTCAATACCACCGGATGACCTCAGCTCATGTTCGCGATGCGCCGCTGAAAGCGGTCGCCTTTCCCCACCATGGTAGGCACTAGGCCACACGACAGAAGGCACGGGCTTGGTCAGCCCGTGCCTTCTGCTCGCGGTGGTTGTGATGCCGCACTGGCGAAACGCCCTAGGCCAGCCGAATCACGCCGTAGTCGTACCCCTTGCGCCGGTAGACGACGCTGGGCAGTCCGGTGTCCTGGCAGGAGAACAGGTAGAAGTCGTGGCCGACGAGCTCCATGTGTGAGAGCGCGTCATCGATGGACATGGGCTTGGCGGCGTGTTCCTTCTGCCGCACGATCTGCCCCGGCAGGCTTTCCATGTCGACCGCATCTCTGGGCAACGGAATAGCCACTTCCGGGAACCGCTCGACCCGCTCCTCGGTCTGAGTCGAGCTGAATTGTTCTTCCAGCATGACGGTGCTGGCGCTCGAGTTCGCGCCGACCATGGTCCGCACGGTGCGCGGCGCGCGGCGGCCATAAGGCACCCGGCGACGGTCGTGCGCGCGGCGCAGCCGCGACTCCAGCTTGCCGATGGCGCTGTCCAGCGCCGCGTAGAAGTCCGGCCCGCAGGCCTCTGCTCGGGCTACCGGCCCACAGCCGCGCCCAGTGATCTCAACCCGCTGGCAGCTCTTGGACTGCCGCCGATTGCGCTCGTGAAAGAGCTCAACTTCCATTCCGACGATCTTGTGGTCGTACCGTTCGAGTCGAGCGAGTTTCTCGGAAACGTGAACTCTGAAATGATCCGGGACCTCGACGTTCCGACCCGTGACGACTATCTCCACTCGGACCTCCCTCGCACTTGCGTCGGGAAAACTTTTCGTCTGGTTGTTGAGAACCGGTCTCGCTGGTTACGTGTCCTTCACCACGTGTTCAAGCCGTGGGACGCACGGTAACTCGCATCACGGTCCGGCAACAGTCCTTACCCGGCAGGAGCCCCCACCTGGGCGGACTCGGTGGGTGACGGTTCCCCGAACGGCCGCGGGCCACTAGAGTGGGCCGGTTAGCCCGCCACTCATACGAACCCTCCGGGGGCCGTTGGTTGCCCTGCTGTAACCCATTTGGGGCGCCGAGCGGATCCACCGATGCGCTGGGCGGACCTGCCTCCGCTGGCGTCGCACAACACCACCGCGCCATGGACCGACACCCCCGCCGCGCGCAGCACAGCCGCGCAGGCGCGCAGGGTGGCCCCGGTGGTGAGCACGTCGTCGACCAACAACACGGTGGCCCCGGGGGGCGGCAGCTGGCCAGGACGGGGCAGCACCCGGCCCCGCAGGTTGGCCGAGCGGGCCAGCGCATCCAGGCCAACCGAGTCCCGCCCACCGCCGCGCATCCGCAGCGCCTCGCTCACCCCGACCGAGCCACCGGCGGCCACGCACCTCGGCGCCAGCCGCTCCGCCACCAGCTCAACCAGGGCCAGCATGTGCGACCCACCGCGGGCTCGAGCCGCCGAGACCCGCGACGGCGCGGGCACCAGCCAGCACGGCCGGGAGCACAGCGGCACGCCGCCGCCCAGTAGGGCCGCGACCGGCCCATCCGCCAGCGCGCCGGCCAGCAGACCAGCCAGCGGCCGCGCCAACTCCCGGCGGCCGCGTTCCTTGTAGGCCAGCAGCGCGGCCCGCAACGGGCCGGTGTAGGCACCCACCGCCACGGTCGGTGGCAGCCCGACCGGCTCGGCCGCGATCACCGGCACGGCTACCAGCCACGGCCGACTTACCTCGGCGGCACATCGGGCACACCAGGCCGGCCCTGGCCGCGCACAGCCGGCGCATCCGCCGGGCAGTACCAGGTCGGCCAGGCCGGTCACCAGCTCACGCAACCGGGGCACCAGCCCCGGCGTCGGTTGGGCGTTCACAGCGCCAGCATGGCCGCCCGCCGCGTCGACACCCGGCGCCAGGTGATCCACAAGGCGGAGTTGTCCACAACGCGGGCCCGGTCGACCGGTCCGGGTCTTCCGAGCTCAGCTGGGGAAGCCGGCCACCGAAGTCACCGAACCAACCAGCTGGCGCCAGCTGCCCAGATCGTCGGCGCCGAAGCTCCACAGCCCGTTCTGGTCGGTCACCAGCAGCGGCCGCCCGGGACCGGTGGCGATGGCGGTGAGCGGCAGGGTCAGGTTGTTGGTGGGCAGCGGGTGCAGGTCCAGCCCGTCCACCGAGACGAGCGACACGGCGGCGTCCGGGCGCCGGCCGGCCACCGCGATCTGGTCGGCGGCCCGCCAGTCCACCGAGGTCAGTGAGGTGAGCTTGTTCGGCAGCAGCATCCGGACGTTGCGCACCGCCACCGCGCCGGCCGGGGACCGGGACACCGCGCCGACCGCCAGCATGCCGTTCACGATGGCGGCCACCCGCATGCCGTCCCTGGACAGCCGCAGGTCGCTGATCTGGCCGAGGGCGGTCAGCGCCGAGTCGTCCACCGGGGCGGGCGTGGCGTGGCCGGCCTGGTCGATCAGCAGCCTGGTCACCGCGGCGCCGTTGCGCACCGTCCACACCTCTGAGCCGGACGGACCCCAGGTCGGCCGGGTCAGCGCGCTGCCCTGCAGCCCGGTCGGCACCAGCGGGCCGCCCACCCGGCCGACCAGCAGCTGGCGTCCGGTCATCCGGTTCACCGCGGCCAGCCACTGACCGTCGGCGGACAGGGTCGCGGAGCTCAGGTCGTAGGCACCGGAGCCGGGCGGGCCGGCCAGCGGGTCGCCCAGCCCGGTGGGCGCCAGGGTCCGCGCCCTGCCGTTCACCACGACCACCCCGGACACGTCGGGGCGCGGGTCATTGGCACTGGCCAGCTCGGGGAAGCTGTCCCTGGCCACCACCGCGTGGTCGGTCAACATCGGGGCGCCGTCATCGAGCAGCCGGACGCGGCCGACGTTCACCTCGGCCAGGCTGAACACCACTTGGGCGGCGAGCATCCGGCGCTGGTCGTCGCCCAGCTCACCGAGCTCGGTCAGGTCGACGATCACCGCGCCGTCCGGGGTCTCCGCCACGTTTGAACGCAGCCGGGCAGTGGGCGGGATCGCGGTCACCGCGGCGCCGGCCAGCGCCTGCGAAGGGCCGGCGAGCAGCGCGTCCACCATGCGCGACGGCATGGTGCGCGCCGGGTTGGCCGGCAGGTAGCGCAGGTCCGGCACCGGGCTGGGCTGCACCGGGTCCATGAAGTACGCGCGGACCGGTTTGAAGTTCGCCTGGAAGTCGGTCAGCCGCACGATGGTGCCGCTGGGCGGGCCGTCGATGCGCCACTGGCCGCCCTCCTTGGCCACCTGGATGTCGATCTCCACCGGCGCCCCGGCCTGCATGAAGCTGCCGTCCGAGGTCCTGCGACCGAGCTGGTTGCCGCGCAGCCGGACCACCGCCCGGCTGCTCTCCCCCGGGGTTCGGGCATAGACGGTGTCGAACTCGTCGGCCAGCACGGTGAGCGACGCGGAGTCGTCCCAGCTCTGCGCGCCGACGGTGAGGAAGCGGCGGGCGGCGGCGTGGTGGTTGTCGCTGCTGCCGGAGGCGTTGACGAAACCGCGGACCAGGTCCAGCGGGTTGGCGTTGTCGGTCGGCCCGGGTGGCAGCTCCGGGCCGTCCCCCTCGGTGATCTTGCGCAGCACCTGGACGGTGGAGTCACCCGGCACCGTGGCGCAGCCGCCCAGCAGCACGGCGGCCAGCACCCCGATCAGCACCCGCAGCCAGCCCGGCCTCACCGCTGATCACCGATCCCCGCCGAGGTCACCTGATCGGCGTCGGGGGAGTCGGCCGCGCCGGCGTCGGCCCCGCTCGCCGAGCCGGCCGCGTCCGGCGCGTTCGCGTCCCGCGCCGGGTCGGCGTCCCGCGCCGAGTCAGCGTTCCGCGCCGGGTCGGCGTTCCGCCCGGCCGGGTCGTCCACCGTGGTCGCCGCCGGAGGCGGAGCCGGCTCCGCGACCAGCTGGGCGCCCGACCCGTCCAGGAGAACCGGGTCGATGGAGATTTGCACGGCGGCCTGTGGACCGGTGTTGAGCAGGGCGGTGTCCAACGGCTCATCGGTCGGCACCAGCGGCAGCGGGCTGCCGTCCAGCTCTCCGCCGACCGACCGCGGCAGGGTCAGGCGGAATGCCGCCCCCCGCCCGGGCTCGCCCCAGGCCTGCAGCCAGCCGCCGTGCAGCCGGGCGTCCTCGAGGCTGATGGACAGCCCCAACCCGGTGCCGCCGCTGCGCCGGGCCCGGGATGAGTCGGCGCGCCAGAACCGGTTGAACACCAGCCCGGCCTCGCCCGGCTTCAGCCCGAGCCCGTGGTCGCGGACCAGCACCGCCACGCTCTGCTCGTCGGCGCCGAGCCGGATCTGGATCGGCTTGCCCTCGCCGTGGTCCAGCGCGTTGGCCACCAGGTTGCGCACGATCCGCTCCACCCGGCGCGGGTCGATCTCGGCGTACACCCCGGCGGGCACGTCCAGCTCGAGCGGGGTGCCGCTCTCCTCGGCCAGACCGCGCACCGCGTCCACCGCGTGCTGCACCACCGACTGCATGTCGGTGCGCTCGGCGCCCAGCTCGGCCATGCCGGCGTCCAGCCGGCTGATCTCCAACAGGTCGGCGAGCAGCGCCTCGAACCGGTCCAGCTCCTCCACCAGCAGCTCGGAGGACCGACGCAGCGCGGCCGGCAGCTGGTCGCGGGAGGCAAAGAGCACGTCGGCGGCCATCCGCACGGTGGTCAGCGGGGTGCGCAGCTCGTGGCTGACATCCGAGGTGAACCGGCGCTGCAGCGCGCCGAACTCCTCCAGCTGGCGGATCTGGCTCTGGATGCTGCCGGCCATCTCGTTGTACGACTCGGCGAGGCGGGCCACCTCGTCGTCGCCCTTGACCGGCATCCGCTCCTCGAGGTGCCCGTCGGCGAACCGCTCGGCGACCTCGGCGGCCTGCTGCACCGGGCGCACCACCTGCCGGGTGACCAGGCTGGTCACCGCGGCCAGCAACAGGATCAGCACCAATCCGCCGACGATCAGCGTGCTCTGCACCAGGGTCAGCGTGCGTTGTTCGGCGGACAGCGAGAACAGCAGGTAGAACTGCAGATCTCGGCCGGCGGTGTGTACCGGTTGGCCGTAGATCACCATCGGCACGCCGTCCACGGTCTGGAACTCCATGGCCAGCGCACCGCTCTGCACCGCGCGGCGCAGGCCCGGCGGGATGGTGTCCAGCCGGCCGGCCGATGCCTGGGGCCCGTTCCGTCCGTCTTCGGTGGCCAGCACGGCGCGGAAGTCTCCGGCGTTCTGGCTGCTCGGCTGATCGGTCAGGGTGGTGACGCTGAGCTTGTCCAGGGCCTTGTTCAGGGTGCCTTCGACGTACTCGTCGTCCGGGTTCACCCCGGTCAGATCCCGCTCCAGCTCCGCGGTGGCGGTCTCCATCTGCACCCGGGCCGCCGCGACCTTGCCCTGCACCAGGCGGTCGGCGATCTCGGTCTGCAGCAGCAGGCCGAGCACGATCACCACCCCGGAACACAGCGCGAGCGTGCTCACCGCCACCCGCAGCTGCAGCGAGCGCCGCCAGGCCGCCGCGAAGATGGTCCGCAGCTCGGCGGCCAGGTAGTGCAATGCCCGAAGCAGCGCCCGCACCCGCCGGGCGCCCGGAACGCTCAGCACCAAAGCACCGAGCCGGCGCGCCACCGACCGAGCCGTCATCAGTCCGGGGTGGTCACGGCGGCCCGGCCTTGTACCCCACGCCCCGCACCGTCAGCACCACCTCAGGTCGCTCCGGATCGCGCTCCACCTTGGACCGCAGCCGCTGCACGTGCACGTTCACCAACCGGGTGTCCGCCGCGTGCCGGTAGCCCCACACCTGCTCGAGGAGCACCTCACGAGTGAACACCTGCCGAGGCTTGCGGGCCAGTGCCACCAGCAGGTCGAACTCCAGCGGGGTGAGCGAGATCGGTTGGCCGTTCCGCAAGACCTGGTGCGCGGGTACGTCGATGTTCACCTCGCCCACCGAGAGTAATTCGGCCGGCTCGGCATCCGTGCGACGCAGCCGCGCCCGGATCCGGGCCACCAGCTCCTTGGGCTTGAACGGCTTGATCACGTAGTCGTCGGCACCGGACTCCAGGCCGAGCACCACGTCCACCGTGTCGCTCTTCGCGGTGAGCATCACGATGGGCACCCCGGACTCGGCGCGGATCGCCCGGCACACGTCGATGCCGTTCATTCCGGGCAACATCAGGTCCAGCAACACCACGTCCGGGCGCAGCTCCCGGACCGCCGGGAGCGCGCGTGGGCCGTCGGACACCACGGCCGTATCGAAACCCTCCCCCCGCAGGACTATGGAGAGCATCTCGGATAGCGCCGGGTCGTCGTCGACTACCAGTACGCGCGACTTCATGACCGGTATGGTGTCACCTCCACCCGTCGGGGTCTCCCGGCGGTCGGCGCAGCGCCCCGATTTATCGCCCGATTTGTGGCCCGCGGCGCCCCCGATACCGGGTTACCCTGGGCAAATGGGTATTAGAAGGCTCAACCATGCGGTGCTGTACGTGCGGGACGCGCAGCGCAGCGCCGCCTTCTACCGGGATGTGCTCGGCTTCCGCACCGTGCACGACATGGGCCGGGCGGTGTTCCTGCGTGCCCCGGAGTCGGACAACGACCACGACCTCGGGCTGTTCCAGATCGGCGCCGACGCGGCCGATTCGCCGGCCGGGCAGACCTCCGTGGGGCTTTACCACGTGGCCTGGTCGGTGGCCACGCTGGCCGATCTGGCCGACTACGAGCGCCGGTTGCGTGCGGCCGGCGCGCTGGTCGGCGCGTCCGACCACGTGACCACCAAGGCGCTCTACGCCAAGGACCCCGACGGACTGGAGTTCGAGGTGTCCTGGCTGGTGCCACTGGACCAGGTCACCGAGGCGATGCGCGCCAACCTGTCCACCCGCCCCCTGGACCTACCCGCCGAAATCACCCGCTGGGGCCCCCACCTAGTAGGCATGCCCTAACCCCCAAAAAACCCGCGAGTCGGCGCTCTCAGCACACTGTGTCGGCGCTCTCAGCACACCGCGAACCGCGGCTCAGAGGCCGCGGGCGGGGCGCCAGCCCGGTGGACCGAACAGGTAGCCGCCCCGGTCCCGCCAACTCCGCGCCCCGCGCAGGTCCCGGACGATCGCGGCGTACTCGCCGAACTGCAGCCGCAGCAGGTTGTAGGTGGTCACCGGCGTGGTCAGCCCGTAGGTGGGCCGGTGCCGCTCCTCGGCGAACGTGCCGAACATCCGGTCCCAGATGATCAGGATGCCGGCGTAGTTCTTGTCCAGGTACTCCGGGTCGCTGCCGTGGTGCACCCGGTGGTGGGACGGGGTGTTGAAGACGAACTCGAACGCCATGGGCAGCTTGCCGATCTTCTCGGTGTGCACCCAGAACTGGTAGATCAGGTTGATCGAGAACCCGGTGTACACCAGCACCGGCGGCATGCCGAGCAGCGGCAGCGGCAGCCACATGAGGTTCTCGAACCAGAGGTTCCACTTCTGCCGCAGCGCAGTGGAGTAGTTGAAGTACTCGCTGGAGTGGTGCGCCTGGTGCGCCGCCCAGATCACCCGGACCCGGTGGGACATGCGGTGGTAGCAGTACCAGAGCAGGTCCACCGACAGGATCAGCAGCACCCAGGTCCACCACGCGTCGGCGGGCAGGTGCCACGGCGCGACGTAGACGTACAGCGCGGCGAAGCCGACCAGCGA
>DATHIT010000025.1:0-5788 GCA_035489915.1 Pseudonocardia sp.
GATCAGGATCAGCCCGGCGAAGCCCATCGTGTAGCCGTAGCGGGCCAGCGTCCGGTGGTCCTTGACGAACCACAGGGTGCCGATGAACAACACCATCGCGATCGCCGTCCACCACACCTGGCGGTCGGCGAACAGGATCGGTTCCGGGCTGCCCAGCTGTGCGGCCCGATCCGCCCTGGCCAGGTCCACCCGGTGGATCATCACCAGGCCCAGGCCGTTGAGCACCGCCGCGCAGGGCAGGATCAGCGGGTCGGCGTAGGGCGCCAGCTTGCGCACCACCAGATGCGCCACGGTGAACAGGCCGAGGTAGGCCAGCCCCAGGTAGAGCAACGTGGTGGTGAGTTCCTGCTCCTGGTTCGCCTCGACCAGAATCAGCGCGCTGGTGGTGACCAGGGCGGCGAACGCGAGCAGCACCAACTCGATGGATCTACCGGTGGGCGGCCCGGCTGCCGGTGTGGCCGGTGTGGGTGTCGGTGCGGCTCCAGCTGCTCCAGCGGGCGTTCCGCTCGGGCGAGGTGAGCCCATCAGCTCACCAGACGGCAGTTCTTGCCCGGCTCGTATTGGATCGAAGGCAGCGGCGTGGTCTCCGGAACCGGCGTCGGAGCCGCGGCGCCCGCATTTGGCCGGGATCCCGGAGCGGGTGGCACGTTCTGGTCAGTGGGCTTGGACCCGCCCGCGGCCGGCCCTCCCGGGTTCGTCGCGGAGGTCTGGTTCGGCGCGGCCTGGACCGGGATGGCGGGCGGGGCGGCCGGACACGGCGGCAGCATCTGCCTGCGCAGCCGATCCACCGTCGCGCGCGCGTCGGTCAGCCCGTTGCCCGAGATGATCCCGTCCCGCACCGCGCTGCGTGCCGTCTCCTGCAGGTCCTCCAGCTTGATCTCGGTACAGCCCTCCGAGCCGGCCGGACAGGATCCCTCGCGCAGGTTCTGCAGTGGAATGCCCAGCACGCTGCCGCGCACCCCCTGGTAGATCGCCACCTGGTCATCGTTGACGCCCACGTAGTACTGCTGCAGCACCCACAACCGGGCCAGTGCCCCGGCGCCGATCAGCACGACCAGCGCGGCGAGCAGGATCAGCCCGGCGCGGCCCTTGCGGCGCACCACCGGAAGCTCCATGGTGGTCGGCTCGATGCGCTGCGGCGCGACCCGGGGCAGCGTGGTGACCGAGGCCCTGGCGGCCGCGGAGTCCGGTTGGGGCTGCTCGGTGCCGTCTCCGGCGGCGCCACCCACGATGGGGGCGTCCTCGCCGAAGTCGATGTCCACCACGTCGGCCACGATGCAGGTGATGTTGTCCGGCCCGCCGCCGCGCAGCGCCAGCTCGATCATCCGATCGGCGGTCACCTTCGGGTCCGGGGTGCGCATGGTCTCGGCCAGCGTCTCCTCGCTGACCACCGAGGACAGCCCGTCCGAGCAGAGCAGGTAGCGGTCCCCCGCGCGGGCTTCCCGCACGGCCAGGGACGGCTCCAGCTCGTGCCCGGTCAGCGCGCGCAACAGCAGCGAGCGCTGCGGATGCGTGTGCGCCTCTTCCGGCTTGATCCGGCCCTCGTCGATGAGCGACTGGACGAACGTGTCGTCCTTGGTGATCTGGTTCAGCTGGCCGTCGCGCATCAGGTAGGCGCGGGAGTCGCCGATGTGCACCAGACCGAGCCGGTTCCCGGCAAACAGGATCGCGGTCAGCGTGGTGCCCATGCCTTCCAGGTCGGGTTGCTCGGCGACCAGGTTGGTGATCGCCTCGTTCCCGTGCTCGGTGGCCTCACGCAGCTCGCCCAGCAGGTCGTCGCTGGGCTCGTCGTCATCCAGCGGGACCAGCGCGGAGATCACCAGTTTGGACGCCACCTCACCGGCGGCGTGGCCACCCATGCCGTCGGCGAGGGCCAACAGCCGAGGGCCGGCGTAGACCGAGTCCTGGTTGTTCTGTCGAACCAGGCCGCGGTCACTGCGGGCGGAGTAACGAAGGACGAGGGTCATGAGCGCAGCTCGATCACGGTCTTGCCGATACGGATCGGGACGCCCAGCGGCACCCGAGTTGGTCCGCTGACCTTAGCTCGGTCGAGATAGGTGCCATTGGTTGACCCAAGATCCTCCACATACCACTCCTCGCCCTGCAGAGATAACCTGGCGTGGCGGGTCGAGGCATAGTCATCATCCAGCACCAAGGTCGAATCGTCCGCGCGTCCCAACATGATCGGCCTGGAGTCTAGGGACACCCGTGTACCCGCTAACGCACCGTGGGTCACGATCAGCTGGCGAGCCGTCCGACCACGCCCAGCACGGATCGTGGTGCGCCGGCCCGGCACCAGTTGACGCAAGCCCGACGCGGCGTACAAATCGGAGCGGACCACCCGCAGCGCGACCAACACAAACAACCAAAGCAGGGCCAGGAACCCTGCCCTGGTCAGCTGCAGTACCAGTTCCGGCACCCGCGACGTACTCCGTTTCCTGATGTGTCCCGCCCCGACGAAGGCGGCGGGGCTTCAGGAAGGCTATCCCGCGGCCCGATAGACGAGCGTCGAGTGGCCAATCCGGATGACGTCACCGTCGGACAGCTGCCAGGTCTGCACCGGGTTTCCGTTGACCGTGGTGCCGTTGGTCGAGCCCAGATCCGAGAGCGTGGCGGTGTGCCCGTCCCAGTTGATCTCGAGGTGGCGGCGGGAGACGCCGGTGTCCGGAAGCCGGAAGTCCGACTCCTGGCCGCGGCCGATCACCGTGGTGCCGCCGTGCAGCTCGAAGCTCCGGTTCGACCCGTCGTCAATGGTCAACGTGGCGCCCGCGCCCTGCTGGTAACCCTGGTCATAGCCCTGCTGGCCATAACCCTGGTCGTAGTAGCCCTGCTGGGCGTACCCCTGCTGGTCGTAGCCCTGGTCGTAGTAGCCCTGCTGCTGCTGCTCGTACCCGGGCTGGGCGTACCCCTGCTGGGCGTAGCCCTGCTGGTCGTACCCGGGCTGGGCATAACCCTGCTGGGGGTAACCCTGCTGGTCGTAGCCCTGCTGCGGGTAGCCCTGCTGGTCGTACCCGGGCTGGCCGTAACCCTGCTGCGGGTAACCCTGCTGGCCGTAGCCCTGCTCTGGGCCCTGGCCCTGCTGGGCGTACCGGGGGTCGTACTCCTGCGGCTGTCCCTGCTGCTCGTATGCGGCGCGCTCCTGGCCGCGCGGGTCGTTTCCGGCCGGCTCGGCGTAGGTCTGCTGGCCATAACCGCGCGGGGCGCGGTCGTAGCCGTGGTGGCCGTTCTCCTCAGGGTGCCCTGGTGGCTGGCTCATCGGTGGTTCCTTTGCGTTGCGTTGTCTCGGCGTGAGCCCCGAAACATCGGGATCCACGGCCGAGCTGGTACGGAACTGACCCGTGTGCAGCGCCTCGGAGCGCTCCAATGAGACTACGACGTCGCCGTAGGTATCCCACCCCTGGTCGGCGACCAGGGATAACACCCGTTGGGTCAGTGATTGGGTGACGCGCTGCGCATCCTCGGCCATCCGTTCGTGGTCGGTCGGACTGAGCAACACCGCGTAGCGATTCGGGGCGAGCTGCCGGCCGCCGGCAAGCGGTCGTACGGAGACCTCGGCTTCGCGAACAAGTGCCTGGGAAACCTCCTCGGCCACGACGTTACCGCCGAAGACACGAGCGAAGGCGTCCCCCACGAAGCCCTCCAACCGGCGCTCGAAGCGCTCAGCGCGGCCCACCCAGTACTCCTCTTCCTTATCGGCGTGTTTCCCCTACCAACGATCGTATCTGTGCTAGGGAAGCGGGTCAGTTATCGTTTAGTTGGTCCCCGCGGGGGCCATTTGGGGGCGTGCTAGCCTCTGCGTCACGCCCGGGCGAGTGGCGGAATGGCAGACGCGCACGGTTCAGGTCCGTGTGTCCGTAAGGACGTGAGGGTTCAACTCCCTCCTCGCCCACTCGACGTATAGCCATCCCCATGCCCGCGGATTGCGCGGGCTGGGGGGCGTCTCGTCCGCCTTGTGGGGGTGCGACCCCCACGCCCCGCCCGGAGGGCTTCGCCCCCGGACCCCCATCCTGGTTGGTCACCTTTCGGTGTCCCTGGCCGGTCACCTTTTGGTGTCCCTGGTCGGTCCCGTTCCGGTGTCCCTGGCTGGTCACCTTTGGTTTCCCGGCCGTCCCGTTCCCTGTGTCGGATGGGGCCTCTGTGTTGCCATCTCTTCTCGCCCTTCGTCTGTTGTGTTATCGCTGGTGGGCGGGGTTTTGTTAGCTTGACCCTCGGGTCGTGGTCCTGGGGTGGTTTTCACCACTCTGGGGGAGGTTCTGGGGTGCGGCTTTACCTCTGGGGTTATGGACACGTGGTGGGGGTGGCCGGCAGCCTGTTGGGGTGAGTGAGTCACTGGGCGGGGTTGTTTCTTCGGGGATGCCGTTGGCGTCGGCGCTGGGGGTGCAGGTCGAGGAGGTCGCGGCGGGGGAGACGGTGCTGCGGTTGGAGTGGCGGGCTGACCTGTGCACGGTCGGCGGCATCCTGCACGGCGGGGCGCTGATGACGCTGGCTGACTGCGCCGGGGCGGCCTGCGCCTTTGCCGGGCTGCCGGCCGGCGCGCGGACCAGCACGATCGAGTCGAGCACACATTTCTTCGCGGCCGTGCGCTCGGGCACGGTCACCGCGACCGCCCGGCCGCTGCACTCCGGCCGTTCCACCATCGTGGTGCAGACCGAACTGCGGGACGACTCGGGCAAGCTGATCGGCCTGACCACCCAGACCCAGGCCGTCCTGCAGTAGCGCCTAGCGCTGCACCAGGGCGGGGCGGGCGGGGTCGTCGGCGAGCACCAGCACGTCGGCGCCGGCCGGATCGTGCTCCTCGTCATAGCGGGCGTACGCGGGCAAGGTCCACTGCCGCTCGGGGTCCAGCCGGCGGGCCAGCGCCGCCGCGGACATCCGCAGGTGCACGGTGAACTCGGCGGGCAGCCCCCGGCCGAGCAGCAGCGCACCGTCCACCAGCAGCACCCCGTTGTCGGCCAGCTCCATCCGCTGGGCCCGGAACGCCCGGTCGACCGATGCGTCCCAGAGCCTGGGCAGCACCCACCCGGAACCGTCCGGCCCGGCCGGCGTCAGCGCCTCCCTGGTCAACCCGGCGGTGTCCAACCAGCCGGCCAGCAGCTCGTCCGGGTCGGTCCGGCCGTGTTCGAGGCGCACCGAAGCGGGCCGCAGGAAGTCCGCCGAGGACGCCCGCAGCACCGGGCGGCCACGCAGCCGCAGCTCCTCGGCCAGCGCATCGGCCAGCTGCTCCGGCTCGGTGGGCGGGGCGCCGTCCAGCAGCACCCTGGCCCGGCCGGGAAACCGCTCGTTGATCCGCTCGGCCAGCTCGGTGACCAGCGCGGGCGTTCGGATCGGCTGGACCTGCACGCGTTACTGCTGGTAGCCCTCGACCACCCGCTCCGGGCGGGACTGCGCCTCGTCCGGGTTCTTGCCCATCTCGCGGCGGGCCCTGCGCTGGCGCAGCAGATCCCAGCACTGGTCCAGCTTGGCGTTCAGCTCGTTCATCTGGGCGTGCTCACCCTCGGACAGCGCCCGGCCGACGTGCGCCCGCTCCAGACGGTGTTCCTCATCGACCAGTTCGCTGATCCGAGCGGTGATCTCACGATCGTCCACGGGGCTGCCTCCGGTTCGGTTCTGTACAGGTGCGCCGCGACCAACGCTACGGCGCCCGCCAATATGCCGCGCCGCGTGGCGAGAGCCGGTAACCCACCTCGAGGCTGAGCGTCAAGCCGAGATTTTTCAGTTTCCGCACGTCCGCCTTGAACGGGTCCCGCTCGCGGCCGAGGGCGGCGGCCAGATCCCCGGCGCGGACCCC
>DATHIT010000026.1:0-7872 GCA_035489915.1 Pseudonocardia sp.
CCCTGGTGAGGCCATGGATGACGCCGGACTTCTCGTTGCGGTACACGGTGCCGAATTCGAAGAACCGCAAGGGCAGGTCGCGGTACGACCGGGCGCTCGAGCGGTAGATCAGGATGTGCATCGGGCAGTTCATCGGCTTGAGGTAGTAGTCCTGCCCCTGCCGGCGCACCGAGCCGTCCGCGTTGCACTCCTCGTCCAGGTGCATCGGGGGGTACATGCCGTCGGCGTACCAGTCCAGGTGCCCGGAGATCTCGAATAGGTGGCCCTTGGTGATGTGCGGGGTGTTGACGAACTCGTAGCCTGCCTCCTCGTGCCGCTTGCGGGAGTAGTCCTCCAGCTCGCGGCGGATGATGCCGCCCTTGGGGTGGAACACCGCCAGCCCGGAGCCGATCTCGTCCGGGAAGCTGAACAGGTCGAGCTCGGTGCCGAGCTTGCGGTGGTCGCGCTTGGCGGCCTCCTCGAGCATCCGCAGGTGCTCCTTGAGCGCGTCCCTGGACTCCCACGCGGTGCCGTAGATGCGCTGCAGCTGCGGGTTCTTCTCGCTGCCCCGCCAGTACGCGGCCGCGCTGCGCATCAGCTTGAACGCGGGGATCTTCCGGGTCTGCGGCAGGTGCGGGCCGCGGCACAGGTCGGACCAGACGACCTCGCCGGTGTGCGCGTGGACATTGTCGTAGCTGGTCAGCTCACCGGAGGCGTCGACCTCCATCACCTCGGAGTCGGCCTCCGTGCCGGCGCCCTTGAGCTCGATCAGCTCCAGCTTGTACGGCTGGTCGGCCAGCTCCTTGCGCGCCTCGTCCAGCGAGTCGAACCGCCGCCGGGAGAACCGCTGGCCGGACTTGATGATCTTCTTCATGGCCGACTCGAGCTTGCTCAGGTCGTCCGGGGTGAACGGGTTCGGCACGTCGAAGTCGTAGTAGAAGCCGTCGGTGATCGGCGGCCCGATGCCCAGCTTGGCCTCCGGGTACAGCTGCTGGACGGCCTGTGCCAGCACGTGCGCCGCGGAGTGCCGGATCACGCTCCGACCGTCCGGGGTGTCCGCCGCGACCGGCTCGACCGCCACGTCCTCCTCCGGCGCCCAGGCCAGGTCCCGCAGCACCCCGCCAGCGGCACCGTCGCCGGCGGACAGATCCCGGACCACCACCACCGCGTCCGGCCCGTTAGTCGGCAAGCCCGCCTCCCGTACCGCCGAGCCGGCGGTCGTACCGGCTGCCACCCGGATGGGAGCAGGCACGGGACGGGATACGGGACCGGACACGGGAACTCCTTAGATCGGTGAAAGACGTGTGTCACGTCTGCCTCCGATGCTATCTACCCGCGTCGACCTGCTTTCGCCCGGTTTGCCCTGCTCCGGCCACCACCGCCGGGCCGCCCGCGCGCTGGTGCACGGCGGTGAGGAACCGGTACACCGCGTCCACCGTGTAGGCGGTGCGCGCGCTGGCGAACGCGTCGAAGCCGTGCTGGGCGTGCGGCAGCTCCGCGTAGCCGACCGGGGACGGTGAGGCCGCACGCAGCGCATCGACGAGCCGGCGGGACTGCTCCACGCCGACGATCGCGTCGGTGGAGCCGTGCACGACAAAAAACGGGGGCGTTGTGGCGTCGACCCGCAGCGCCGGGGAGGCCTGCCGCCAGGTGTGCTCGTCGGCGGCGTAGCTGGTGCCGATGATCTTGCCTTCCAGCAGCGGCCACAGCCCCTGCCGGTCGCGGGTGAAGTCGTGCACCCCGTACAACGGAACCGCGGCGGCCAGCGAGGTGTCCACCTCGGTGAACCCAGGCTGGTAGTCCGGATCGTTCGCGCTGAGCGCGGCCAGCGCGGCCAGGTGCCCGCCGGCCGAGCCGCCGGTGATGGCGATGAAGTCCGGGTCTCCTCCATGCCCCGCGATGTGCTCCCTGACCCAGGCGATCGCCCGCTTCACGTCCACCACCATCGCCGGCCAGCGCACCACCGGGGCCAACCGGTAGTTCACCGTCACACACACCCAGCCGCGCTCGGCGAAGTAGCCCAGCAACGGCTCGGCCTGCCCCACCTTGTCGCCGGTCGACCAGGCCCCGCCGTGCACCTGCAGCAGCACGGGGGCGCGCCCGTCCAGCGGGAGATCCGCTCGATGCCAGACGTCCAGCGTGCCGAACGGCCCGTGCTCGCTGTAGCTGATGTCGGCCACCCGCCGGTACCTCCGCCGGGCGACCCGGCCGGCCAGCACCCCCTCGGGTCGCCGCCGCGCCCGCCCGGCGAGACCGGCCCAGCGGCCGGCCGGGACATCGGCTGAGACTGCTGAGAGCCCGGCTGAGGCTCCGTCTGAGACAGCTGAGAGGGCGGCTGAGACTGTTTCTGGGACTTCGGCCTCGCGCAGCGCCCGGTCTAGCGCTTCCGACGAGCGCCGGGCGTCGCCGAGCAGCCCGACCAGCCCGACCAGGGCACCCGCGTTCAGCGCCAGCCCGGCCACCCGGGATGCCCCCGGGGAGCGCAGCGCGGCCGCGCCGGCGAGCGCGTGCGCGCCGACCAGCACTCCAGGCTTCTCCGACGCAATGGCGCTGAGCAGCGCGTTCGGGACGGACAGCGGCCAGCGGCGCAGCCACGGCCGGTACGCTCCGGTGACCGCGGCCGCCCCCAACGCCCCGACCAGGACGGGAACTGATCCACCACGCACCGGAGCCACCCCCTCACATTCGGCCACCGACCGTTCGCGATGATCGAGCGCGAGGTTACGCGAAGAAGGTGTCAGGAGCTTTACGTTGAGTAGTGGGAGCAGCTGAGTTGTACACCTAGAGTCACCAGCCGTGGCGGCCGAACGGGTGAGTTTGCCCGCCGCCCCGCATCCCGTCGGTGAGGCGCGCCGTTGATCGCAGCGGACCTTGCGCCACAGCCGAGCCAGCGGCTGGTCGCTGACCCCGACTAAGCACAGTCGAAGCACAGGTGGGAGGCCCTCGAGTGTCTGGATCGCACGCTGGGCCGTCTCGGCCCTCCGGGCGGAACCACGCTCCGGGGTCCTCTGACTCGACCAGAGTGCCGGCGCAGGCCCCAGGATCCGACGCCCCGCCGGCCCAGGCCGATCCGCCTGGAGCACCGCCTCGCCGGCCGTTACGGCCACCGCCGCCGGGCGGGCCGCCACCGGCGCGGCAGATCTCCCCGCTGTTCACCCCTGCCAGGCCCGGGGACTCACCGCCTGGTGATCCGAACGGCTCAGCCCCGGGTTCTCCGCAGTTCCGCAACGGTCCGCGCGGCGGAGTTCCCCGTGACCAAACCTGGCGCGGCGCCGCCGAGGTCGAACCGGCACCCCGGCGCTCCGGTGGACCCGCCGAACCGGCCCGGCGCCCGCCTGGGCGCCCGCCGAGCCGCCCGGTAGCACCCCCAGGCTCGGCACCCGCCCCGGCAGCCGGGCTCGGCCGGCGTGCTCACCAGCCGGGCCCGCCGCCCAGCCAAGCTGGCGGACCACCCAGCCAACCGAACCAACCCAGCGCGCCGAACCAACCCGGCGCACGGCCAAGCCAACCCGGCGCACGGCCAAGCCAATCCGCCGCACGGCCAAACCAACCCGCCGCACGGCCAACCAACCCGCCGCACGGCCAAACCAATCCACCGCACGGCCAAGCCAGGCTGGCGGGCCCCCGAGCCAACCCAATCAACCCCGGCCACCCGGCCCTACTTCGAACCAGGCCGGCCCTACTTCGAACCAGGCCGGCGCTACGTCGAATCAGGCCGGCGGACCGTCCAGCAAGGCCACTGGGCGCGCCGGCCAGAGCGCCCCGTCGTCCGGTCCGGACAACGACCCGCCGACCGAGGTCCACGGGCCGCTGATCCCGCCGGATCGCCCCGGGTCCGGAGCGCAGTCCGACCTGCCGCGACGACGCCCGCGCACGCCAGGCCGCCCCGGCGAGGCGGCCATGCCGGAACAGGCCGGCAACGGCCAGCACCCGGGCATGCCCGAGCAGGCCGGCACCGGACGGCCAGCACCCTCGGACGGCCGCACACCGGACATGTCCGAGCGGCCCGGCAACAGCCGCCAGCCCGGTACTCCCGAGCGCCCCCGCAACAGCAGCCAGCCAGGGAGCGACGAGCACCCGGGCAACAGCGGGCCGGCGAAACCCGGCCAGCCCACCGACGACCTGGACTCTCCGGCCAACGCGACCGCCGCCCGGCTGATCGCCGAGGGCAGGGCGCGGATGTCCTCCGACCCCTCCGAGGACAGCCAGCCGCGACAGAGTCGCCGGCGGGCCCAGGCGCTGTCCGCCAAGCTGGACATGGCCAACCTCGGCGCGAGCCTGGCAGCGCTGCCCGAGTTGACCAAGGAGCGGTTCGCCCGCTCCCTGCACCGCCGGCGGCGACGGTTGGCCAGCTACACGCCCAAGCAGCTGCGCTGGCATCGGATCAGGCTGGCCGGTCTGGGCGCCCTCGGATTTTTCGTGGTGCTGCCGGTGATGGCGTTCTTCATCGGCTACCTGTGCATCGCCATCCCCACCCCGGACGACGCGGTGAACAAGCAGGTCGCCACGATCAGCTTCGCCGACGGCAGCCAGATGGCCCGGGTGGTGCCCCAGGAAGGCAACCGGATCAAGGTCGGCATCGACCAGATCCCGAAGCAGGTGCAGTACGCGGTGCTCTCGGCGGAGGACCGCAGCTTCTTCTCCAACCCCGGGTTCGACCCGATGGGCATTGCCAGGGCGGCCATCGGGCAGCTCACCGGAGGCGGCGGCGGCGGTTCCACCATCACCCAGCAGTACGTGAAGAACACGCTGGTCGGCGACCAGCACTCGCTGTGGCGCAAGTACCGGGAGATGATCCTCGCGGTCAAGATCTCCCAGGAGAACAGCAAGGCCGACATCCTGGCCAACTACCTCAACGCGATCTACTTCGGCCGAGGCGCATACGGCATCCAGGCCGCCAGCCAGGCCTACTTCGGCAAGAACGTCACGGACCTCAGCGTGTCCGAGGGCGCGCTGCTCGCCGGGGTGATCCAGTCGCCGTCCCGCTGGGATCCGGCGGTGGACGCGCCGCACGCCGTCGAGCGCTGGACCTTCGTGATGGACGGGATGGCCCGAATGGGCTGGCTGACCGCGGATCAGCGCGCGGCCGCCCGATTCCCGGTCACCATCCCGCCGCGCAGGATCGCCGGCGGGATACCCACCGACGACCGGGGCCTGATCCTGAGCGCGATCAAGGACGAGCTGGAGTCCCGGGGAATCAGCGAGCAGGAGTTCAGCCAAGAGGGCCTGAAGATCACCACCACCATCGACCCGGTCGCCCAGAAGCAGGCCGTGGACGCGGTGCACAAGGGGCTGGACGGACAGCCGCCGAACCTGCGCAGCGCGTTGGTCTCGATCGACCCGGATAACGGCAACATCGTGGCCTACTACGGCGGCGACAACGGGGTGGGCCTGGACTACGCCAGGGTGCTCAAGCAGCCCGGTTCCACCTTCAAGCCCTTTGTCCTGCTGGCCGACATGCTGCAGCCGAACCCGATGGGACTGGGCACCCAGTTCAAGGGCGAGCCGCTGCCCTACCTGCGCAACGCGGACGGGGCGTCCTGCCAGGTCTGCGACCTCAAGCAGGCGATGACCATCTCCAACAACGTGATCTACCACGAGCTGGCCATGCGGGTGGGGCCGCAGCAGGTGGCCGACGCGGCGAAGCTGGCCGGGATCAAGACCCCGTTGCGGAAGGTCGACGCGGGCATCGCGCTGGGCGACAAGGAGGTCACCCCGGTCGAGCTGGCCTCGGCGTACGCCACCATCGCCGCCGGCGGGGTCTACCACCCGCCGCACCTGGTGACCAAGGTGACCACGTCGGATGACCGGGTGCTCTATGAGGCGGTCAACCCGCCCGAGCAGCGGTTCAGCGCGCAGGTCGCGCGCAACGTCACCGAGGCGATGCTCGGCGTGCCCACCTACGACAAGCTCACCTTGTCCGGCAGCCGGGCGGTGGCCGCCAAGACCGGCACCGTGCAGTCCTACGTGGAGAACCAGAACAACGATGCCTGGACCGCCGGCTTCACGCCGAGGCTGGCGTCCGTGGTGTGGATCGGGACCGACCAGAACACCCCGATCAAGACCGCCAAGGGAGTGCCGATCTCCGGGGCGACCATGCCCGGTTCGATCTGGAAGAGCTACATGTTCGACGCGACCAAGTCGCAGTCCGCGCAGGCCTTCGGCCCGCTCAAGCCGATCGGGTCGCCCCCGGCGGTGACCGGGCCGTACGACGGGTTCGCCGCCGTGAACCCGGCGACCGTGCCCGACCCCGCAACGCTTCCCCCCGACGATTCGCTGTCCGACCCGGAAGGCCAGAGCTCCACCAGCCAACGCCCGGGCACCCATCAGGAATGCGACCTGTTGAACTGCCGGACCGTTCAGGACGAGGGCCAGTCGTCCTCGCCGGATTCCGGCGACTCGGGCAATGATTCGGATAACCAGCCCGAGGCGCAGACCGGCCCCGATTCGTCTCCGACTGACGGGGCGCTGCCCGCGGCCCGCCAGCCGGTACGCGGCTGACTCCACCTGGGCGAATTGGCCTCCACCCCGGGCACCGTTCGGGGAATCATCGCCAGATGCGGACCTTCGAGGTGCTGGCCTGGACCGAGTCCGGCGGCTTCGTCCTCTACGTACCCGAGGTGGAGGCGCTCACCCGGGCCGGGCACGTCGAGGAACTCGAACTGGCGGCTCGGGACATGATCGCCGAACTACTCGGGCTCGAGGCCGCCGGAATCGCCATCCAGCTGCGCTTCGAACGCCCCCGCCCCTGATCGTCCGTGCACCTCACAGGGCGGACCCGCCGGCCGCCCACACAGCCCGCGCCGCCCTCACACAGCCCGCGCGCAGTTCACACAGCCGCCCAGGCGGCTGTGTCGAGCCACTGGTGCTGTGTCAGGGCCGGGCCGGCGACACCGCCAAGCTTCCGCCCTGCGGAATCCACCACGCGGGTCGTCCAGTGCGCGGGATGCACCACGTCACACAAACTCCTCAAATTTAACTCCACGGCTTTTCGATCATGAATTTCACGACCGTCACGTTGAGTTTGCCGGCGCCAAGCGACGCTCTGGACCAGGACGACGCATCGGAGCGTTCGGGCGTCTGCTCAGGGTCCGCTCCTGGAACTGTCGGTGCCGGATGGCACGGTGACCGGTATGGGGAAAGAGGGCGGCAATCTGGCCGGCAGGGTGGCTCTGGTCGCGGGGGGCACCCGGGGTGCTGGGCGAGGCATCGCGACGCAGCTTGGGGCGGCCGGGGCGACGGTGTATGTCAGCGGGCGCTCCGGCGGCGGGCAGCGCTCGGAGTACGCCCGCGCGGAGACCATCGAGGAGACGGCCGAGCTGGTCACCGCCGCCGGTGGCCAGGGCATCCCGGTCCGGGCCGACCATCTTGAGCCCGAGCAGGTGCGCGAGCTGGCCGCGCGGATCGACAAGGAGGCCGGCCGGCTGGACGTACTGGTCAACGACATCTGGGGCGGCGAGCTGCTGGTCGAATGGGACATCCCGGTCTGGGAGCACTCGCTGGACGGCGGCCTGCGGATGGTCCGCCTGGCCATCGAGACACACCTGGTGACCAACCACTTCTTGGTGCCGCTGCTGATCAGGCGCCCAGGCGGGCTCGCGGTGGAGGTTACCGACGGCACCGCCGAGTACAACGCGGAGCACTACCGGCTGTCGATGTTCTACGACCTGGCGAAGACAGCGGTGATCCGGATTGCCTGGGCGCTGGCGCACGAGCTGCGCCCGCACGGGGCCACCGCCGTCGCACTGACCCCAGGTTGGCTGCGCTCGGAGATGATGCTGGAGTTGTTCAAAGTCACCGAGGCCAACTGGCGGGACGCGCTGGTCCGCGAGCCGCATTTCTGCATCTCGGAGTCCCCGGCATTCGTCGGGCGGGCGGTCGCCGCGCTGGCCA
>DATHIT010000027.1:0-7902 GCA_035489915.1 Pseudonocardia sp.
GCGTGCTGTGGATCTGACGGTGGCCCTCGTCGCCCTCCTGGTACTGGCAATTCCGCTGATCGTGATCGGCCTGGTGATCCGGTGGACGAGTGTGGGTCCGGCACTGTTCCAGCAGCAGCGGGTGGGCTTCGGCGGCAAGACCTTCACCATGTACAAGTTCCGCACAATGCGGCCGGGCGTCGGCGACGAGATGCTGCGCGAGCTGATCGCGGCCGAGCTGCGGGGCGAGGACACCTCGGTGGATGGCAGCTACAAGCTGGACAGTGACCCCCGGGTCACCCCGATCGGGGCGTTCCTGCGCAAGACCAGCCTGGATGAGCTGCCGCAGCTGATCAACGTGCTGATTGGCGACATGTCGCTGGTGGGTCCCCGGCCGTGCCTGGAGTGGGAAGCGCGGATGTTTCCCTCGGAGTTCCAGCCCCGGTTCTGCGTTCGCCCTGGGATCACCGGCCTGTGGCAGGTCAGCGGGCGCTCCACGGTGAGCACCCTGGACATGCTGCACCTGGACCTGACCTACGTGCGGTCCCGCAGCCTGGGCGGCGACCTGTCCATCCTGGCCCGCACGATTCCCTCGATGCTGAAGGACCACAGCGCCCGCTGACGCTGGGGACGATCTGCAAAGCCCGACCGACGGATCATCCGTCGGTCGGGCTTTTTCATGCGGTCTTGACCGCCTCGGCGCAGCCGTGCTGTACTCGAATGAGTGATGTAATCGTTTACATTTGGTTTGTAAAGGTTTTCAGCCTCGCTGAGGGGAACGGCATGGCCGCTCGTACCCGCCGCGCTGACATCGGCGTGGTCGATCTCGCTCGGGAGCTGGGCATCTCCACCGCGACCGTGTCCCGCGCGCTGAACGGCAGCCCGGCGGTGCGCCCGGAGCTGGCCGAGCGGGTGCGCCAGCACGCCCAGGCCCGGGGTTACGTGGCCAACCGGTTGGCCAGGGCGCTGTCGGCGAACACCAGCAGGGCGTTTGTTGGCTTCGTCATTCCGTATGTGGACACCCCGGCGTACTCGGCCGTCGCGGCGGAGTGCGCCCGGCTGTTCTCCGAGGACGGCCCAGACGGTACCCAGATGATCCTGACCATTACCGAGAACGACCCGGAGCGGGAGCTTCGCCAGCTGCGCGAGCTGCTGGCCAGCCGGGTCGCCGGGCTGGTGATCTCCCCGAGCACCCATGTACTGGAGGACACCAAGCGGTTGCTGGCCAGCGTCCCGGTGGTTGAGCTGCACCGGGCCTGCGGGATCGACGCGCCCGGCGTATTCAGCGACGACGAGCAGGCAATGGTGGAGAGCGTGCTGCACCTGGCCGCGCTCGGGCACCGCTCGATCGGCTACCTGGGCACCCCGGTGGCGCTGTCCAACGGCGCGACCCGGCTGCGTGGGATGCGCCGGGGCGCCGTGCTGGCCGGCCTGGATCCCGACGGACTGCCGACCTGCCTGATCGAGCCCACCACCGACAACGGGCAGCGGGGCGTGCTGGAGCTGCTGGAACGTCCGGACCCACCCACCGCGCTGCTGATCGCCGGCGGGGCGCTGTCCATCGGTGCCGCGCGGGCGGTGCGGGCCAGTGGTCGGCGGTTGCCCGAGGACCTGTCGCTGGTGGTCTACGGCGACCCGAGCTGGTTCGCGCTGAGCGAGCCACCGCTCACCACGGTCGCCGTGCCGTACCCGGAGCTGGCCAAACGTGCCGCGCGGCTGCTGCTGGACCGGCTGGACGAGCGCCCGGGCGCGTCCGGCGGCGGTCAGCATCTGATCAAGCCGGAGCTGGTCATCGCCGGATCCACCGGGCCGCCAGGGGGTTCGTCCCGGCGGTAATCGGGACGGGCGACGGGCGGACAGGGCACACCGAGGTGCGAGGGGAGCACGCATGTTGCAAAACCGGCGGCGCTGGCTGGTCGCCAGCTTCGTCCTGATCATCACCGCCATCGCCTACATCGACCGGGTCAACCTGTCGATCGCCGCGCCGGTGCTGACCAAGGAGTTTCATACCAACGCGGCGGTGATGGGGCTGCTGCTGTCCAGCTTCACCTGGACCTACACCTTGCTGAATGTGCCGGCCGGGATGCTGGTGGACCGGCTGCGCACCCGGGTGGTCTACTCCGGGGCGCTGCTGATCTGGGCGGCGTCCAGCTTCCTCACCGCGACGGTCAACTCGATCGGCGCGCTGTTCGGGCCCCGGCTGCTGCTCGGCGTCGGCGAGGCGCCGTTCGCTCCGGCGGCGATCCGCACGCTGTCGGATTGGCTGCCCAAGCGGGAGCGTGGCATGGGCGGCAGCATGTTCATCTCCGGCGTCGCCCTGGGTTCGGCGGTCGGCCCGCCCATCCTGGCCGTGCTGATCAGCAACCATGGCTGGCGCAGCGCCTTCATCGCCACCGGCGTGCTGTCCCTGCTGGTCGCGGTCATCTGGTACGCCTGGTACCGGCATCCGCTTGAGGACCGCAAGCTGTCCGCCGAGGAGCGTGCGCTGATCCTGGCCGACCAGGAGCCCTACCAGCAGGAGGGTCGGGCGCCGTGGCGGTCGATCGTGCGACAGCGGGACATCTGGGCGATCACCGGCGGCTACTTCTGCCTGCTCTACATCCTGTACACGTTCATCACCTGGGTGCCCAGCTACCTGGTGCAGGACCGGCACATGACGATCCTGCGTTCCGGCTTCGCCACGTCCATCCCGTGGATCTGCGCCTTCCTGGTCGGCATCCTGGCCGGGCGCACCTCGGACATCGCGCTGCGCCGGGGGATGTCCACGCTGAACGCCCGGAAGGTGGTGCTGGTCAGCGGCATGGTGGCCGCGCTGGCCATCCTGGGCACCGCGTTCTCCGCCTCGGCCGCCGTGGCGATCATCTGCCTGTCCATCTCCACGTCCGGGATCATCTTCGCCAACGGGGCGGTCTGGGCGGCGACGCAGGACGTGGTGCGACACCTGAACCTGTCCGGCTCGGCGACCGGGTTCATCAACGCGATGGGCAACGTCGGCGGCATCCTCGGCCCGATCGTCACCGGCGCGCTGGTCTACGCCACCAGCTCGTTCGAGGTGCCGCTGGTGGTGGCCGCCGCGCTGGCCCTGATCGGCGCCCTGACCTGGCTGTTCGGCATGCGCGCTCGGCCCGACGCCCCATCCACTGCCGCGCTGCCCGAGGTTGAGGCGGGCACGGCGTGACCGGGCCGCTGGCCGGGATCCGGGTGCTGGACGCGGCCACCCTGGCGGCCGGGCCGCTGGTGGCCACCTGGCTGGGCGAGTTCGGCGCCGAGGTGATCAAGGTCGAGCAGCCGGACGGAGGCGACCCGCTGCGGCAGTGGGGCGCCCAGCGGGACGGTGTCGGGTTGATGTGGAAGAGCCTGGGGCGGAACAAGAAGTCGGTCACGCTGAACCTGCGGGTGCCGGAGGGGCGGGAGATGTTGCGCGCGCTGGCCCGGCGGTGTGACGTGCTGGTGCTGAACCTGCGGCCGTCCACGCTGGCCCGGTGGGAGCTGGACTACGACCGGCTCAAGCCGGAGAACCCGGGGCTGGTGATGCTGCACGTGACCGGGTTCGGCGCCGGCGGGCCGAAGAGCGACCGGCCCGGGTTCGGCACCCTGGGCGAGGCGATGAGCGGCTTCGCCCACCTCACCGGCCAGCCGGACGGGCCGCCCACGCTGCCCTCGTTCATGCTCGCCGACGGGGTCGCGGCGCTGACCGCCAGCTACGCGGTCATGATGGCGCTCTACCACCGGGACGTGCACGGCGCGGACGGCCAGCTCATCGACGTCAACCTGATCGAGCCGCTGGCCCGGTTGATCGAGCAGCCGGTGCTCACCTACGACCAGCTCGGCGAGGTGGCCGGGCGCACCGGTAACCGCTGGGACATCAGCGCGCCGCGCAACACCTACCGCACCAAGGACGGGCACTGGCTGGCCATGTCCGGCAGCGCGCCGACCGTCGCGCTGCGGGCGCTGCGCGCGGTCGGCCGCCCGGAGCTGACCGAGGACCCCCGGTTCGCCGAGGCGCAGCAACGCCTCAAGCATGCCGCCGAGATCGACCGGATCATGGCCGACTGGATCGGCGACCGGACCCTGGACGAGGCGATGGCGGTGTTCGAGGAGGCCGAGGTGGCGGCCGCGCCGGTGTACAACGCCGAGCAGTTGCTGGCGGATCCGCAGCTGGCCGCCCGAGGGGTGTACCCGTCGATCTCCGACCCCGAGCTGGGCAGCATGCGGGTGCAGGCCCCGGTACCCCGTTTCTCCGACACCCCCGGGGCGGTGCACCACCTGGGCCCGGCGCTGGGCGAGCACACCGACGAGGTCTACCGCGAGCTACTCGGCCTGGACGACCAACGGCTGGCCGAGCTACGCGCCGGGAAGATCATCTAAAGGAGGACAGCATGACGGTACGAGCCCGCCGTTCCGAGCTGGCCACCCCGGCCAGCAACGAGTGGATGTTCGCCAAGGCCGCTGCTTCCGGGGCCGACCTGGTGTTCCTGGACCTCGAGGACGCCTGTGCCCCCGCCGAGCGGGAAAAAGCCCGGGGCATGGCCGCCGCCGCGCTGCGTGAGCTGGATTGGGGGCACACCACCCGGGCGATCCGGATGAACGGGGTGGACACCCGCTGGGCATACGGCGACGTGATCGAGGTGGTCACCGGCGCCCGGGAGGCGCTGGACGTGATCATCGTGCCGAAAGTGCGGGCCGCCAGGGACGTCTGGTGGGTGGACGTGCTGCTCAGCCAGCTGGAGGAGACCTTCGGGCTGACCAAGCGAATCGCCCTGGAGGCGCTCATCGAGGAGACCGAGGGCCTGCAGAACGTGGCCGAGATCGCCAGGGCCAGCGACCGGCTGGAGGCGATCATCTTCGGCGTCGGGGACTTCTCCGCATCCCAGGGCGCCCGGGTGGACACCAACTTCGACCCGTACGTCGACTACCCCGGCGATATGTGGCATTACGCCAGGGCCCGGGTGGTGGTGGCGGCCCGGGCCGCGGGGATCGATGCGATCGACGCCCCGTTCCCCAACTACCGCGACCCGGACGCCTACCGGGTGGCCTGCGAGCGCGCCGCCGCGATGGGCTACGTGGGCAAGTGGGCGATCCACCCCAGCCAGGTCGAGCTGGCCAACGAGGTCTTCGCGCCGACCCAGGCCGAGCTGGAGCACGCCCGGCGGGTGGTCGCCGCCTACCGCGAGGCGGAAGCGGGCGGTAAGGGCGCCACCGGGCTGGACGGGATGCTCGTCGACGCCGCCCATCTGCGCCTGGCCGCCAACATCAACGCCCGGGCAGAGCTGCTCGGTCTTTAGGAGGCAGTCGTGCGGCAGATGACACTGGTCGGATTCATGCAGGCCGGCAATGTGACGGTGTACTCCGGTTCCTGGCGCTACCCGTCCGCGGAGCTGGGCTTTCTCACCCTGGACTACTACACGAAGATCGCTCGCACGCTCGAGGAGGGCACCTTCGACCTGGTCTTCTTCGACGACCGGCTGGCCATGCCCGGGGTCTATGGCAACTCGGTGGCCGACGCGGTCCGCTACGGCGCCCGGCCGGTGAAGCTGGACCTCACGGCGGTGCTCGGCGGGATCATCGGCGCCACCAGTCGGATCGGCGTCGGCGCGACCTACTCGACCACGTACTACGACCCGTTCCACGTGGCGCGCACGTTCGCCACCCTGGACCACCTGTCCGGTGGGCGCGCCGCGTGGAACGTGGTGACCTCGGTGAACGACTCCGAGGCGCAGAACTTCGGGTTGGAGCAGCACCTCGGGCACGACGAGCGCTACGACCGGGCGGAGGAGTTCCTCCAGGCGGTCACCGCGCTGTGGGACTCCTGGGCGGACGACGCGCTGGTGCTGGACCGAGTTTCCGGCGAGTTCGCCGACCCGGCCAAGGTGCGGGAGATCAACTTTGAAGGCAAGTGGTTCAAGGTGCGCGGGCCGTTGACCGTGCCGCGCACGCCGCAGGGCCGGCCGGCGTTGCTGCAGGCCGGCTCGTCCGGGCGGGGGCGGGAGTTCGCCGCCGAGTGGGCCGACCTGATCTTCACCGGGGACCCGGGGCTGGACGTGGCCCGGCGGCACTACGCCGACCAGAGGTCCCGGATCGCGGCGGCCGGCCGGGACCCGGACAGCGTGAAGATTCTGCCGATGGCCTACGTGGTGGTCGGGGAGACGCAGCTCATCGCCGAGGAGAAGGAGCGGCTGTTCCTGGACAGCTACGTGCATCCGGTGGCGTCGCTGGCCCTGCTCTCCGAGGTACTCAACTACGACTTCGCCCGGCACGACCTGGACGACCCGGTGACCGACGCGATGGTCGAGGCCAGCTCGGGGATCAGAGGGCTGTTCGAGGGAGTGCGCCGCCACCTCGGCCGGGACGAGGTGACCGTGCGGGACCTGGCCGCGCACCGCGCCACCCTGCTGCAGGGCCCTCGGTTCGTGGGCACGGCCGACCGGGTGGCCGACCAGATGCAGGAATGGTTTTCCGGTGGAGCCTGCGACGGGTTCGTGCTGGCCGCCACACACCTGCCCGGCGCGTTCGAGGAGTTCGTCCGGATGGTGGTTCCGGTGCTGCGCGCCCGGGGCGTGTTCCGCACCGAGTACACCGGCACCACCCTGCGCGAGCACCTCGGCCTGCCCCGCCCCTGACCCGTGAGTGGCGAGTGGTCCTGTAGGACCACTCGCCACTCACGGCTTGCGGGTCAGTTGACCTTGGTCCAGGGCTGGCAGCCGCTGGTGTGGAAGGTGGCGTCGCCGGGCTTGACTGTCACCGTGGCCGGGATCGGGGCCTTCGAGTTGGCGATGATGGCGCGGACCTCGCCGGAGGCGTCGCTGTTGCGTGACCAGTAGCAGTTCGGGGAGGCCGCGTCGGCCGGGCCCTGCGTGCGGTAGCTGCCCGGCTGGATTTCCCGGCCCACCCGGTAGGTGCCGTCGCCGGGGAGTTGACCGGGCCGCAGCGCGGCGAGCGACACGGGCTGGCTGGTGGACCCGATCGCGCTGGGATCCGCCGTGGGCTTGCCCGCGACCTGGAAGGACATTCCCCAGATACCGAGCACCAGGGCGGCCGCGCTGAGCAGCGCCCCGGCGATCGACATGACCCGGGCGGCCACGCCGTTACCCCGCTGGGCGATGCCGAGAAAGCCGAACCCGATCCCCGCGATGCCGCAGAAGACCGCGACGAACCCGGTCAGCGGGACCAGCCCGAACACCAGGCCGACGATGGCGAACGCCAGCGGGATGACGCCGAATCCGCCGCCCGGCGCTACCGAGGTGTCCGGTAGTTGCCGCTGCGCCGGGGTCTGCACCGGTGGCGGCGCTGGGATGAACCGCCGCTGCACCGGGACCCGAGGCTGTGCCTGCCCCCGTTGCTGCGCGGGGCACCGCTGCTGCGACGGGAACTGATGTGGCGCGGCGAACCGCTGTGGAGCGGGGATCCGCTGCTGCACCGGGAACCGCCGCGGCACCTCGGAGCCCGGCCGTGCCGGGTGTGGGAGCGGCGGGTGCGGGGTCTGGCGTTGCGGACCGGTATGGCTCACGGCCTGACCCCCCTCAGGTGAACGGCGAAACGATGCGGACGCAGGGGGTATCGGCGCACCGGGGCTCTGTGTTACCACTCACAGATAGTGATCAGCTGTGCCTGGGCTGTGAGTGGCGAGTGGTCCTCCAGGGCCACTCGCCACTCGCCACTCCCGGGTGCGGTGGATCAGCCGCTGAAGTGTTTGACCAACGACTCGATGCCGGCGGCATAGACGCCGTTGGAGTAGGTGGCCAGGAGCTCCGCTTCGTGCTCCGCGTCAGAGTCGAACCAGGCCCACCACTCCACGAACGTCTGGTCGGTCGTGGTGATCGGGGCGAGCCGGATGGTCGACTTGTAGCTGCGCACCGGGAACGGGCCGGAGTCGGTGAACGCGTAGGTGTACGACCGGTCGTCCTCGTTCATGATGAGCAGCTT
>DATHIT010000028.1:0-8918 GCA_035489915.1 Pseudonocardia sp.
CGCGGCCGCGGCCTCGAGCAGCACGGCGTCGGTGTCCGGGCCGGTGCGGATCCGCCGGCGGGAGGGTTGCATCGGCAGGCTGGCCAGCAGCCGCGCCGGCAACGCCAGCCGCTCGTCGCTCGGGGTCGGCGCGTGCAGCACATCCTCGTCCAGCGGGCGGGGTCGCCCGGCGGCGTCCAGCGGCACCGCCCAGCACACCGCCCAGTCCGAGCGGTCCTCCACCGCCCGCCCGCCGCCCGGGCCGGGTCCGCCGTTGCGCTGGAGCCCGCCTCCGGTCCGGCGCACCAGCAGCCAGCGGGCCGGACCCGGTTCCAGGGTCACCGTGCCGTCCGGGTGGTCGGTCCGCCGATGCACCACCATGCCGCCGTCCGTGCCGCCGTCCGTGCCGACCACGGTGATCTCGGCCAGCCAGGGCAGCGCGAGCAACAGGTCGGCGGCGGAGGATTCGGCGGTGGCGAGCAGCTCGTCCGGATCGGTACCGGCGTGCACCGGCAGCCGCACCTCGGTCTGGTACCCGTCCGGCGGCGGATCGTCGGAGCTCAGCGGCCAGCACAGCCGCAACACCGGCGGCCGGCCACCGCGGCGGCGCAACTCATCGGCCGGGGCGCCGGACAGCGCGGCCACCTCGGCGGCGGTGCGCGCCGTGGAGAAGACCACGCCGCCGGCCGAGGAGACGATCCTCGGCTCGCTGGTCACCCCGAGGACCGCGGCGAAACCCACGCCGAACCGGCCGACCGAGTCGGTGTCGCGCTTGCTGGACGCCCGCAGTGAGGCCAGCGCGGCCACTCCGGAGCCGTCCAGCGGCGCGCCGGTGTTGGCCACCCGCAGTTCGCTCCCGGCCCGGCCCGGCACCACCCGCACGATCAGCCGCCCAGGGGTTCCGGCGCGCTGCGCGGCGTCGGCGGCGTTCTGCGCCAGCTCGACCAGCCAGCGGTCCGCGTACCCGCCGAGCAGCAGGTCTTCCTCCGCGTTCGCGTCCTCCCGGAAGCGGGTCGGAGAGTTTGCCCACGCGGCCAGCACCGCGGAGCGCAGCGACCGGGTATCGAATGGGTCGGCGGGGTCGGGCGTCTCCCGGCTCAGCGGGTCTCCAGCTCCACGCCGTCGTCGTAGACCAGCTCGGCGACCGGGGCGATCGGGCCGGAGTCCGCCTCCACGTCGGAGTGCGCCCCGCAGCCGTACTCGGCATGCACCACCATGCCGTCCGCCGGGGCGTACTCGTTGGCGCAGACCCCGAAGGCGGCCCGCAGCGACCCGGCCAACGGAAGGTAGAAGCCGCAGCCGGCGCAGGTGCCCGGGGCGGCCTTGGCCATCTCCGCCGTCGGCCCGTGGTCGCCGTCCCGCCAGCGGTCGGTGGCGTCGTCGCGGCCGACCCGGCTGAGTACCTTGATCCGGCCGAGCCCGACCTCCTTCGCGGTCTCCTCGACCGCCGGGTCGTCCGAGGCGAGGTAACCCGCGACCAGCCGGGGATCCTCCGGATCGCTGGGCAGCAGGTCACCCACGCCCAGGTCGCCGGCGCGCACCCGCTCCTGCCAGGGCACCCAGGCGGGCGCGACCAGCGCGTCCGGGCCGGGCAGCAGCACCGTGTCGCTGATCGTGACCGGCTGGTCCGACCCGCCCTCCGCGACCGTCACCGCCCAGCGCCACCCCCGGTAACCCGGCTGGTGGGCGGCGAAGAAGAAGGTCACGGCGTGCTCGTCTTCGGCGCGGACCTCTTCGTAGCCGCCGACCGCCGACTCTCCGGCGAGTTCGATGGCCGCCGCGCGGGCGTGTTCGACCGCGGCCGGCAGCCGGGGGTCGCTCGGCTGGGCGGGCACGGCGTCCTCGGTGGTGGGGGTTGCGGGTATCACGGGTCGATTGTGCCACTCTCTGCGACGTGCCTGTCCCGGTGACCCGTGCCCTGGTCATCGTGCTGCTCTCCGGGCTGCTGGTGACTGGCCTGTCCGACTGTGCCTCGGCCGCCCCGGCACAGGCCGCCGCAAGCTCGGCGGCGATCACCGCCGGGGTGGCCGACGGGGTTCCCCGACTCCGCCCGGTGGTCCTGGGCACCCTGGCTCACGACACCAGCGCGTGGACCGAGGGCCTGGAGATCGACAACGGCACGCTCTACGAGAGCACCGGGCTGGCCGGCCGCTCCCAGCTGCGCGAACTCGATCCGGGCACCGGTCGACTGCGCCGCGCCAGCCCGTTGCCGGACGGGCTGTACGGGGAGGGCCTCACCGTGCTCGGCGACCGGATCTGGCAACTGACCTGGCAGGACGGCGTGGCGCTGGGATGGGACCGGAACACCCTGACGCCGACCCGCCGGGTGCCGTGGACCGGGGAGGGCTGGGGTTTGTGCCACACCGCCGACGGGCGGGTGATCGCCAGCGACGGCAGCGACCGGCTGCGGGTGCTCTCCGGCACCGACCTCGCGCCGCTGGGCAGCGTCGCGGTGCGCATCGCCGGGCGACCGGTGGCCGGGCTGAACGAGCTGGAGTGCACGCCGAGCGGGGTGTGGGCGAACGTCTACCAGACCGACTGGCTGGTCCGGATCGACCCGGGCAGCGGGGCGGTCACCGCCGCGGTGGACGCCGCCGGCCTACTCACCGCCGACCTGCGCGCCGGCACCGACGTACTCAATGGGATCGCCGCGATCCCAGGCACCGACCAGTTCCTGCTCACCGGCAAGTTCTGGCCCACCATGTTCCGCGTTCGCTTCGTCAGCTGACCGTTCGCGCAAGATCACCCGTCTCGCCTGAGCCGGCACCCACCCGGATGTATCAGCCTGTCCCTCGCCGGGCGCCGGATGCGGAACAATGGCGGCGTGGGTAAGCCCCGGGACCAGGAGCCGCCCCGGACGACCCGCGCGGGTTGGTCGTCCGGAGCGCGGCGCCGCAAGATGTGGGTGACCGTCGACGGCGGGCACACCCGCGCACCGTTGCGCGATCAGCCCGCCGCCGACGTGGACCGCAACAACCCGGCCGATCAGCGCTACCCCGAACGGCGCTACACCGACGAGCTCTATCCCGACGAGCGCTATCCCGACGAGCGCTACTCCGACCGGCGCTACACCGAGGACGAGCGCTACCCCAGCCAGCATTACCCAGCGGACCAGCACTACCGAGACGAGCGCCACTACCCCGACCAGCGGTACTCCGACCAGCGGTACTCCGACCAGGGCTACCCGGCGGACCAGCGGTACCCGGACGAGTACGCCGACCAGCCCGACCCAGCCGACCAGGACGCCGCAAGCGAGCAACACCAGCCGCCGATGCCGCGCAAGCTGACCGTCACCCGGGTTGCCGCCTGGCGCGGCCGGCAGCTCACCGGGCAGGGCATCCGGGCGTTCCAGCGAGCCGCCGAGGCGGACGGGGCGGACCGCTCCGGGCTGACCGCGCTGACCTACGCGACCATGCTCAACTACGCCACCGACGCCGCCATCGCGGTGTCACTGGCCAACACGCTGTTCTTCTCCGCGGCCACGGCGGAGAGCAAGTCCAAGGTGGCGCTCTATCTGCTGATCACGGTGGCGCCGTTCGCGCTGGTGGCGCCGGTCATCGGTCCGCTGCTGGACCGGCTGCAGCGGGGCCGCCGGGTCGCGCTGGCCGCGTCCTTCGTCGGCCGCGCCGTGCTCGCGGTGGTGATGGCGTTCCACTTCAACGACTGGGGGCTCTACCCGGCCGCGCTGGGCGTGATGGTGCTGTCCAAGTCATTTACCGTGCTGCGCGCGGCGGTCACCCCACGGGTGCTGCCGGAGGCGATCACGCTGGTCACCACGAACTCCCGGCTCACCACATTCGGGCTGGTCGCGGGCGGCGTATTCGGCGCGGGGGCGGCCGGCTTCGCCAAGCTCACCGGCTCCCAGGGCGCACTGGTCTACACCGCCGCGCTCTGTGTGCTGGGCGCCTGGCTGTGTCTGCGCATCCCCAGCTGGGTGGAGCACACCGAGGGCGAGGTCCCCGCGACCATCCGCGGCCACCCGGCGGCCAAGCGCCAGCCGATGGGCCGGCGGGTGGTGGTCTCCCTCTGGGCGAACTGCGCGATCCGGATCCTCACCGGATTCCTCATGCTGTTCGTGGCGTTTGTGGTCAAGGCGCAGACCGAGCACGAGCCGACCCGCCAGCTGGTGCTGCTCGGCATCGTCGGCGCGGCCGCCGGGGTGGGCAGCTTTGTGGGCAACGGGGTGGGTGCCCGACAGACCTTCGCCCGCTCGGACGCGCTGGTCTTCGGCTGCGTGGGGGCCGCCGCGACCGGTGCGCTCGCGGCGGCCGTGCTGCCCGGGATCACCGTCGCGGCGATCTGTGCGCTGGTCGCGGCCACCTCCAGCGCGCTGGCCAAGGTCTGCCTGGACGCGGTCATCCAGCGCGACCTGCCTGAGCGGTCCCGGGCGTCCGCGTTCGGCCGCTCGGAAACCGTGCTGCAGCTGGCCTGGGTGTTCGGCGGCGCGCTCGGGGTTCTGCTGCCCCCGGTGTACTGGATCGGCTTCTCCTCGGTCACCGCGGCGGTGCTGCTGCTCGGCGGGCAGGCGGTGCTGATCAGCCGGGGTAGCTCCCTGCTGCCCTGGATCCGGCACCGAGGTCAGCCGGTGCTGGGCACCGAGGCCGGCTGATGAGCCTCCACCACCGGACGCTGGCCCGCACGCTGCTCGGCGGCGCACTGTTGGCCGGTGGTGCGCTGCTGGCCGGCTGCGGCTCGAGCGGGCCGCCCACGGTGGAGTTCACCTCGGCGGCCGGCACGATGCGCACCGGCCCCGCGCAGTACTGCGATGTCGCGGTCACCGAGTGCGCCAACCATCCGGATGCCGTGATCAAGCTCGCGGTGCCGGCCGGGCAGCCACTGACGATCAAGGTGCCCACCGAGCTGGCCGCCGCCCCGTGGCACGTGGTGTTCTCCTACCGGGCGGCGAACGGCGGCTCGGTGGACGGCCGCAGCCCGGTGTTCGCGCCGAACCAACGCATCGACTATCAACTGATCTTGCCCGACCCGACCGACCAGCTGCTCACCGCGCAGGTACAGCAGTTCGGCGGCGGCACCCCGGCCGCGGATCCGGGCGGCGAGGTGTCCTTCCCGATCCGGGGTAGCTGGGTGCTCGCCACCAGCTGACCCTCGGCGGCGGTATCCCGGACCGCGCCGCCAGCTCAGTCCTGGGCCAGCGGCGCGCCCAGCGACAGCTCCACCCGGGCGCCGCCGGACGGAGAACGGTCCAGCAGCATCCCGCCGCCGGAGTCCTCCGCGATCCGCCGCACGATGTCCAGGCCGAGCCCGGTCGACCCACCTCCGGAGCGCCCCGGCCAGAGCGCCTCGGCGGGCGGGAACCCGGCCCCCGCGTCGTCCACGATCAGCACCCCGCCGCCGTCCGGAGACGCCCGCACCAGCAGCCACATCGGGATGCCGCTCGGGGTGTGCGCGAAGACATTGCCGAGCAGCGCGTCCAGCGCGGCGCGCAGGTCAGGATGCCGCACCCGCACCCACACGGGGTGCTCCGGCGCGGCCAGGCTGATCACCCGGGCGGTGTCCTCGGCCAGCGCGGACCAGAAGTTCACCCGGTCCCTGGCCACCGCGACGAGGTCCGCCTTGGCGGGAGTGCCCGGCTCCTCGCTCCGCCGGACCGCGCGGATCACCTCGTCCACCGCCTGGCTCAGCACGTCCAGATCGGCGCTCAATCGGGCGGCCGCCGACCGGTCGCGCAACCCGTCCACTCCCAGGCGCAGCGCGGTGAGCGGCGTGCGCAGCCGGTGCGTCAGGTCCGCCGAGCGCACTCGCTGGGCATCGATCAGGTGCTCCACCCGCGCGGCCAGCCGGTCCAGCGCGGCGCCCACCCGGGAAATCTCCGGCGGGCCACCGGGCTGCACCCGAGCGCTCAGGTCCCCGGCCGCGATCCGGTCCGCCCCGCTTCCCAGCGCGTCCAGCCAGCCGACCTGCCGGCGGGCCAGGTACTCCGCCACCAGGACGCCGGCCAGCAACAGGGCCAAGGCGAGCGCGATGACCAGCAGCCAGGTGCGCAGCGCCACCCGCTCCCAGACGTCGTCCGGCACGGCCACCCGGACCACCGACGGCACCGGGGCGCCAGCCCCGGCGGCGCCCAGCCCAGCGGCGGGCAACGCGGGCAGCACCACGTCCGCCCGGCCGTCCAGCCCGATGCTGGCGCGCCCGTGCCGGGCGGCGTCGAGCACCTCCGGGGCAAGTGCCGCCGGGACACCGAGGACCTGTCCGTCCGGGCGATAGATCGTCACCGAGAGGCCGTCGGCCATCGGGACGGTGGGCAGCGCCCCGGGCGGCAGCGTGGCCGCGTCCGGGAGCAGCGCCTGGGCCCGCTGGACCGCGCTGATCAGCGCCCGCTGCTCGCTGTCCACCCGGGCCAGAACGAGCACCGGCACCAGCAACGCCAGCAGGCAGGCGCCCAGCACCGCCGCGACCACAGTGGTCAGCTGGGCACGCACCTGCTCACGACCCTGGCGCGTCCAGCCGCAGCCCGACCCCCCGGACGGTGTGCAGGTAGCGCGGCGCGCGCCCGCTCTCCCGCAGCTTGCGACGCAGCCAGGACACGTGCACATCGACCGTCTTGTCCGCCCGGCTGTACGGGGAGCGCCACACCTCGGCGAGCAGCTCTCGTTTGCTGATCACCTGGCCAGGCCGGGTGGCCATGTAGGCGAGCAGGTCGAACTCCTTCGGGGAGAGCGGGAGTATCCGGCCGTCCAGCTCGGCGGTACGGGCGGGCAGGTCGATGGACAGCCCACCCAGCACCACGGTGGGCCGGTGCGTCTGGACCTGCCCGCCCCTGCGCAGCACGGCCCGCACCCTGGCCAGCAGCGTGCCGAACCCGAAAGGCTTGACCAGGTAATCGTCGGCACCGGCATCCAGCACCCTGATCACCCTGCTCTCCTCGTCGTCGGCGGTCACCACGATGACCGCGATGTCCAGCACGGCCGCGCGGAGCATCGGCAGCAACTCGAGGCCGTCCAGATCGGGTAGCGAGAGATCCAGCAGGACCAGGTCCGGGCGGTGCTCGATGGCGGCCCGAAGACCGGCCAGAGCAGTCGCCGCCGAACTCGTGGCATGATCAGCAGAGGTTAAGGCCTGAACCAACCCTAACCGGGTGTGGAGGTCATCTTCGATGACCAATACATGCGGCACGGCGGTCGACCTAGCCGCAATTGCTATAACACTTGTAGCCCATAGAGTAGACTCTGCCACGCTCTGTGGCCGACCGGTGGAATTTCCCGACATGAGTTCGACGAGCCGCAAAAAGCAATCGCCAGACTACTGATCTTATCAGCACTTTAGGACTGGTTTAGCCCGGCCTCAGAGCTCGGCCTGCCAGAATCGGGTAAGGAACTGACCCCCCGCGGGCCCCGCACCTCGGTGTTCTACCGACTTGGGCGGCAATCGGCCGGCGGATCGAGACTTGGGAGGTGCGGTGTGCTGATATCCCTCGATGGAGTAGTGGCGTTATCCCCCCGCCCCGCCTCCCCTGATCACCAGAGTTGCGGCGCCGACGGCTAGACGAGGTGGAAGAGTCGACTCAACACTTCGAGTACGCCGCCGAGGCAATCGCCCCCAATCCTCGGCTCTGGCGCACCTTGCTGTTCGCGCACACTCCGAATCACGCCGGCAATTGCCACGCCTGTAACGGCGTTCGCTGGCCGTGCGGCCCGAGGGTGCTGGCCGAGCGGGCCGAGGAGATTCACGCCGGCGCTTAGGAGGGTCCTAGGCCTTGTTCCTCGGATTACCGGGAGCTCGCGATGGTGGAGTTCGACGGTGGTACGTCAATCGCCGACGGGTCCAGACACAAGCTGCGCACGGTGACGGCGAGCAGCACGACCGCCGCCGCGAACAGCAACACGATGCCGGCCAGTATCCAGAGCGTGCTCGCCGCCGTGACACCCACCGCGCCCGTCGCGGTGGGACCTCGAGAGTCCTCCGGATTCTGGGGTACCCGCACCGCCCGACCGGCGCCCTCGCTGATGAACAGCGGACCGGCCGAGGCTGGCCCTGACGCCCCCGCCGGCCGCCGGTGCTGAGCGGGCGACCTGCGCTCGGTCAGCGGCTCGGCTCCCGGTGCCCCGGCACGCGACGCCGCCGCCCCAAGCCCCCCGGACGCGACGGCCCCCGGCACACCACCGCTGGACGCAACGCCTCCCGGCGCGCCAGCCCGCCGCGGACCGGCCCTTGAGACATCGGCCCTCGGGGCATCGGTGGGCATGCCGCGTTCCGCGCGGAGCCGGCTGAGTATCTCCTGGACCGGGATCGCCTCGGTGGGCGTCTCGTCGTCCAGCGGCCGGCGGGGTTCGCGCACCACGCCAACCACCCCCGAGACTCGACGGTCACCGCGGGCCAGGCTAACCCGTCCGCGACGAGCGGCGAATGCTTGACACTCAACAGTGGGCGGCCACCGAGCGCGACCGGGCGTGGCTGAGCCCGGTCAGCCGTCCAGGTCCCTGGCGACGGCGCGGACCACCTCGGCGGCCAGCTTGGCGGTGCGCCGCTCCGGGTAGCGGCCTCGACGCAGGTCGGGGAGCACCTTCGTATCCAGCAGCTTGATCATGTCCTCGATCAAGCCGTGCAGCTCCTCGGCGGGACGGCGGCGGGCCTCCACGACCGACGGCGGGGTATCGACCAGTCGGACGGACAACGCCTGTGGCCCGCGCCGACCCTCGGCCATTCCGAACTCGACCCGCTGCCCGGATTTGAGGCCCTCCACCCCGGCCGGCAGCGCCGCCTTGCGGACGTAAACGTCCTGACCCCCGTCCTGGGAGAGAAAGCCGAAGCCCTTCTCAGCGTCGTACCACTTGACCTTGCCGGTCGGCACCCTGCTCACCCGTCCCTTGCTGATACACACAACGAACGCGCCCCGAGCGACGTCGGGACGCGCCAAACCCAAGCCTAGCGTCCGGCGAGGATCCCGCGCCCAACTTATGTAAGTCCTTATCCGCGCCCTG